>JBLFWZ010000134.1:0-11959 GCA_047611905.1 Gammaproteobacteria bacterium
TCGCTGCACTAAGCGCTAGACTATGTGCTCCAAGTTCATCGCCAATTGCTTACGTAGCGCGAGCGCACTTGCCGCGCTGCTGGTGCCGATCGCGGCCACCGCCGAAATTTTGAACGAAGATCAATTACCGCTGCACGATGCTCATGCGAATCACGCCGAATCTCATATCGGCGTCGCGAACGGTCAGGCAATACGACCGGCGTATGCGCGGACGCTCGGCGACTACGCAGCACCGGCGGTAAGCTTGGTCAATAGCCTCGGCGAGGATATCGAATTTAGCGAACTCTTAGCCGAAGATAGACCAGTACTAATGCAGTTCATCTTCACGAGCTGCGCCACAATCTGCCCGCTACTGACTGCAACATTTGCACATGCCCAAAAGCAACTTACCTCGGCTCACGACGGCTATCAGATGATCTCTATATCGATCGATCCTGAGTACGACACGCCAAAGCGGCTCGCCGATTACGCCAAGCGCAATAGTGCGGGCGGAAACTGGACTTTCCTCACGGGCGCGAAAGCGGATGTCCGTAAGGTACTTCGCGCATTTGACGTTATCTATGCGGGTGATAACAAAATGTACCACCAACCCTATACATTCCTGCGTCCACGGGCTGGGTTACCGTGGATCAAAGTCGATGGATTTTTAACTGCACGCGAGTTAGTTCAAGAGTACCGAACCGCTCTACAGTCCGCCGATGTCGGCCTGAATTAGCCCCTCCTGTGTCGAATAGTCGTAGTTTCGGCAGCCGCTCCAAGCCACATTTGTTGGTTGCATGTTTGTTCCTTGTCGCCTCGCACAGTTCTATCGGCGCAAATTTAACCGATGGCGACGCAGCCGCGGGGCGTACGCTCTATTGGTCCGGATTAAACGAAAACGGCGAGCCAGTCTCTGCGGTCGCCGAAGGCGACATTGAATTTTCGGGAACGCAATTCAGTTGCGTCAGTTGCCATCGCCCAAGCGGCTTCGGGTCGAGCGAAGGCGGGCATTACGTGCCGCCCATTTCGGGCCCTAGAGTATTTAATCCGAGCGAAGCGGATCGGGTCGAACGTTTCAAGGAAATGTTCCAAGAATCCCAACCCTCCAGTTTTTGGGCGCAACTTCGCGAGCCACGTTTACGCCCGGCCTACGACGAGAAAACGCTTGCACGTGCATTGCGTGACGGCATCGATCCGAACGGCGAAAGACTTAATTCCGTAATGCCTCGCTACAAGATCGGCGATCGCGACATGGCCAACCTAATCGCTTTTGTCCGAACCTTATCGGTCACGATCGATGCCGGTGTTGATGCAGACACAATCCATTTCGCCACCGTCGTCACGGAAGATACCGACCAGGAAGCCCGAGCGGCCATGCTCGATACGATAGACCTGTTTTTCAAATGGATGAACACTGATACCGAAGGCGACCTACAGCACCCGGCCTTTTCGCCGGGTTATCGCTCGACTTTTCTTGACGCCTATCGCCGCTGGGAACTGCACGTCTGGCTACTCACCGGCACACCTGAAACCTGGCCCGCCCAGCTGGAGAGCTACGTTCAAAAACAACCGGTATTCGCCGTCCTTAGCGGACTTGTGAACGGACCCTGGGAACGAATCGGAAATTTTTGCGATCGACGACGCTTACCCTGCCTTTTTCCAAACTCTGATCTGCCTCGATTGACGGACCTCGAGTACGGCTATTCGATCTACTTTTCTGGCGGACTCGCATTGGAGGCTAAGGCGCTCGCAGCGTATCTAGCTAAACTCCCGCAAACGCCTCGATCCATAAAGCAAATTTGGCGAAACGATCCCTATGGCGAAATTCCTGCGGCAGCATTTTCAACCGCGATCGCGGAGTTGCTTAGTGAAACGGAGATCGATGGTGATTCATATAGAGACGACTCGGAGATGGCTGCAGCCCTGGCGACTCGCCAGGGCGAATCGGCATCGGACGTCCTCGTTATTTGGCCAGGGAAAGAACCTACTGCTGACTTAAAAGTGGTCGCTCGGATCCCAAGCGGACCGCAACTTGTCACGTTACCGTCGCACGCCCTGGAGCCCGCAAAAAAACTGCTGGATGCCGAAGCGCCACGACGGATAATTTTTACGCACCCCTATGAACTCCCTACGAACTACCATCCGCGCAAGTTCCGAGTGAGAGCATGGATGCATTCTCGCCGTCTGAAAGTAAGTCATTCGAGGTTACAGTACCAAACGTATTACGCCTTAACACTGGCCCAGTTCGGGCTTCAACATATGCTCAACGACTTTCATCGCGACTATTTCATAGAACTGGTCGAACACGAGGCGGAGAATCGACTCAACCCTGGCACCCACCCCACTCTCGCGCTAGGGCCCGGTCAACGTCTCGCTTCCAAAGGTGCCTATATCGTCGCCATCAATGAGGGCGCCAAAGGAGGATACAAGGCCTTAAGCAAATGGATCGTTCCCTAATTTAGAAGTCGCGAGTAGTCGATGTTCACGAGCAACCCGCACACCTCATTAGTGCCATATCGATGGGGGCTTGAACGTTAAGGGTTTGGGCCGCGATAGAAGTGACGACATCAGCCGAAGCATTTCAGTGCTTACCTACAGCACGTCACCTATATGTGAACGCTTCGACTTAGACGTCTTCTAGCAGATCGGAATCTGAGTTTCGACCTGTTCAGACAATCACCGAACGTCGCCTGCACTCCACAATAGACGTTTGGGACGGTGCGCCGATTCGGCCGATCTCGGCCAGCACGGGACGTTTGTGGCGCGTATCCCTCGGCGCTTCGCAAGAGTAGTAAGTGCGTCCCGTTTACTCAGAACGAAAAATTCCTAGTCCGACTATACAGCGAATTGCGCGGGTTCTTTCCACGTAACGCTGCCGCACATATTCTTTGCTATTTACGCCTTTGCAACAAGATCGCGCCGCACGACAACATAAGCCAAAAAGCGACGGGCAAGGGCACAACAGTAGTGCTATCAAAGCTAATGTTGTCGATGCCCACGTTAAACGCATCAGGGCCGAACTGAATTTTAAATCCGCTGTTGCTGACAAGATTTACATTCACGGTGGTGCGCTGCGAACCGAGAATCGTGATGGGTCCGGGCTGCATTAGCACAACGTTGTTGCCATCCAAAATCGTCCACTGCGAGCCATGATCTAATTGAGGCCAAGCGCCGAGATCGAAACCATTTAACACCACAGCGGTATTCGTAATAGGTTGTAGGAAAACTTCAGCAGTTGCGCCTTCGTCGCCGTAAGCGACGTTAGTTACATCGCTGAAATCATTGTCCCAAAATACCAGTGACTCGGGCGCTTCTATAGCGTTAAGTCGGTAAATTATGTCAACGTCCGCCGCGTCTCCATAGCTTTAAGAAATTGCCATGTCGTTGGTGCAGGTCGCACCACTACATATAGCGCCGTCGAACGTCAGCATCGCCGCTTCGCTTGCCGTTGGAAAGAAGAAAGCGACGCCTAGGGCAATAGCAGTGAAATTTGGTAGCTTCATGGTCGAACTCCAAGGGTAACGAGGTCGTTCGCACGAAGGGTGAGAGTGCGCCGTTGTCTGTCGCGCAATACCAACTTGGACTAGTAAGCTTGTTCAATCTGAATGAGCTGTAATGGCCCGTAGAACGTGCATTATTACCGAATTTATATTTTCGAGGATATCAAACAGCCGTTCACCGATGCTTCCAGGGTGTCGGCTGTAATCGAGCGTGCGGCGCAGGGAGAAACCCCGCAGTTCGACGTGACTTTCGGACCTTTTCGAGCTGCAGGACAACGGTAACCGTGCCGCGTCGTCAGTGCCGCGGCGGCCGCGTCTTTGCGCTCACGCTGCGTGAGCATATTCTTGATCACCACAGGATCTTCGATGCAGGCGACGATCTTGACGGCACCGCCGCAACGCTTGCAGAAGTCGATATCGAATTCGCGCTTGCGGCGCGCTTTCCACATCGAAATTAAAAGCATCTTAGCTGCAGCTAAAGAACCGTAATGTGTCGATTCCGGCCCCATAGACCGTTGCTGCTAATGAATGTTACCCAAAGGCACAAGAGCCATTCAAATTCTGTCGATCTAAGTCGAAACTCAGATTCTAATCGGCAAGACGAAGTCTAAGTTTTCGCGACTTATGTTCAAGTTCCGTTTCAGACGCTGTTATATATTGAAGATTCACAATCCCCCGACATCGGCCGTAACCAACCATTAACCGGTGCCGGCCGGCCAATAAAATAACCTTGTCCGTAACCGAATCCAAGCTCTCGGCAAATACGCAATTCGCCTGCAGTCTCGAGCCCTTTCGCGATGCAAATGATGCCTAGATTGTTCACCATCGAGACCACTGTCTCGAGCATTTTCTGCCGCGCGACCGGCGCATTTTCGATGCGCCTGATCAGCGACATGTCGATCTTAATAAAATCAGGTGGCACTTCGACAAGTTCGATCAAACGCGCTTCACTTGCGCCAAAATTATCGTACGCAAGTCCGATCTTAAGATCGGACAATGCCGCCTGTAGCGTCTTAATCACTTTCGCGCTATTTACTGCGGATTCGTGAGTCTCGAGCACAACGTCTGCGTCGGGGATCAAATCCCGTAAACTCTTTAGTGATTCTAGTAATTCGCTACTGCCAATTTCCGAAGAATGTGTTTTAACGAACATCTTCGGCGTGCCAGGTAGCACTTGCGCAAGAAATAATCCTTTTTGGCGAAAAACGCGACTCAGCGAACTTTCCAAGCCGGCACTCTCGGCGAGCTGGAGTAGCGGCAAGGGAGAGACAGGTAAGCCGGAATGGCCGCCCCGCCCCCATACCTCGAAGCCGATTAGTTGTTGCGCGTCGGTCAAGCGTACGATTGGTTGGTAATGCGGAACCATTTGCTTGTCCTTCAAGAGCTCCTGCAACTCCGCGATGCCGCCGACAAAATGCTCGGGGAGATCCAGACTATCCGACGTTAAGACCATCGTCTCGGCTAATTGCGGCACGGCAACCAAATCGCGTCGAAGTACGAACTCGTTCGTCGAGAAATGAATGATATCGCCGTCGGACAGCGCCACTTCCGCAGTTAAACGTTCCCGATTGCGAAACGTTCCATTGCTACTGCCGTGGTCGCGTAGCCAAAGATCGTCGCCTCTTAGATAAAATTCGGCATGCAATGGATACATGATGAACCGGCAACTTTCCATCCATATGATCGGCCCTACCGATTCGAAACGGCAGCGAGGTGATCGGTATGCGACGCGGAACTTCGTCCCCGTCTAAATAGCCATGCAAATACCATTTCGAGATTTCGTTCATTAGAGGCTCAGTTCGCGGTGGAGATGACGCCTATATTAGCCATTTAGACCGAGCGACAAAATAATCTGTCGCGGAAGATTAAGACTGCCGCACAGAATTTATGACTATTCGGACGATCGGGCGGTGAGCGGTGTACGACTGGCATGGACCGCACACCGTCCCTATTGCCCTAACCGTGAGATTCTAAATACTCGCGCTGCCATAACTCGCCTGGATGCTATCTAAGGGAGATTTTTGGATGCCATGATTGGGTATGGGGTAACGCAGCCCGTTTGCACTTAGTGCTTTTAAGCCCTCGACTGCGCCAGGAAGGAAGCTCGGAGGCAGGGCAATGAGCATCTCCTCGTCTAGCACGCCACCGAATTTTCGTTCCGCATAACAGGGGATCGACACCGACGGTTCACCCGTTTTAAGTGCATTCCCCCACGAGTCGGCACAAGCACTTTCACCCACGCAACTGAAGGTGTATTTCTTATAGTTTTTGTATTGCAATCCGTTGATGAGGGTAATCATTTGTCCTGGTGTTGCATAAATGAGGCAAATATCGGGGTTACCTAGTCGCCCTGACGTCAATGGAGAAACCACTAAACACTCGTAGTCGCCGTAAGACGCGCAACTCATCGCGCTCTGATGCGCACTACTGTCCTCCAATGTGCCGTACCACACGCCATTCATTTTGTTCCCGCTCAACCATTCTTCCGATCGAGGATGAAGACCGATGACCGCGCCGCATTGCGCGCCCATCAAATTATCCATGGTTATTCCAATCGTCCAGCCCAGCCAACGGCTTTGTCCAACGACTTGGTCTGTCGCGAGTTTTTCCTTCGGGTCCGGTCGACGTAATTTCGCGATCGCGTCCATTTCCGCGACGGTCTTGAAACGCTTCATACCGATCGGCATCGTCTTGAGCCGCAAATATCGATTTAGCGCATCGACTAAAGAGCCGTAGTCATATTCATTATCGTCACCCCAACAATTCGTCTGCATCTGTTCTATCTCCTAAGTAATGAAGGCTATGAATGGTTTATCAAGCGCCATCTGGCACGCGCAATTCAGCAGCGCAGCGGCGCGCATTGTGCGGATAGTTCCGTTATTGGAACCAAGGTTGCACAGTGCGCCGGGGCGCCGATAAATAATCACCGGCCTTCGCAGTCAATGAACTTCATCTGTGTATTTCCTCGCCTACCTGTCGACGCGAGAATGGTCCAACGCACGCTTATCGATAACGATTGTAACTAATTCTTTACTCATCTCCGGTCGCTGCTGGGTCGGGATACTACTGACATCCGCTGGAGACGCAGAGTTCGCATTGTTGCGGGATAAAATTCGCCAATCCAAACTTAAAATCTTATGCACTGAATTGCCGAGAGGCGGCCAGCTGAGAAGAAAGGACCCCGTGCGCGGCCCATTTGTAAGCAGTAGAGCGCACAACAGTAGCGCAGCAATTACGCCCAGCTTACCCATTAATTTCCTCGAAGCATCGTCATCGGTCGGCGCGGCAGAAATTTTTTACCCAATCGTTACAGACATTTACATATTGTAGACTCGTTGTGGCACGACTGCCGATTACAATTAATTCTTAGTTATTAACCTCGGCCGGCGGAGTCCAGGTTGCTTCTCCCCAGCACAGCGACTCCCCTTGCCGAGTCACTGGACTCCGCCCGACCACCTATCTGCCGCAAGCCAGCGATTTCCACGCAACGTGATAGACTCGCAAGGTCATTACTTATCGATGCATCTGAGATGCCGGCAAACACTTCGCGCTCCGATAAACAGCTCGTCGAATCATTCGATCTACGCGAACTCGATGCCGATTTTTACGCAGATCCCTACCGAATTTTTCGCGCGCTGCGCGAGCGATCGCCAATTCATCGTTGCCCTGACGGAACGGTTTTTTTGACCCGGCATCGAGATCTGGTGCGCGTCTATCGGGACCCAAAAACGTTTAGTTCTGCTAAGCAAGCTCAATTCAAACCCTTGTTCGGCGATAGTTCGCTGTACGAACACCATACGACAAGTTTGGTTTTCAACGATCCACCGCTGCATACGAATGTCCGCAAGGCGATCGGTGACGCACTCGCGCCAAGGGTTATTGCCAACATGGAACAAGATCTCGTTGGACTCGTCGATCGCCTAATCGAAAACCTCGTGGGTAAATCCCATTTCGATCTGATGGACGACTTCGCCTGCGTGATCCCCATTGAGGTGATTGGCAATCTATTGAATATTGATCAAGCCGACAGAGGACCGCTACGCGCTTGGTCTGCTGCAATTCTTGGCGCGCTCGAATTCGGCACGGACGAGCGACGGCTTAATGAAGGGAACGCGGCGGTCGACGAATTCGTCGAGTTTCTAAAACAGTTGATCAACACACGACGGTGCAATCTAAGCGGCGACGATATCATTACCCGCTTGATACGCTGGGAATCGAATGAATTTAAATTATCCGAAAAACAGATCTATCATCAATGCATCTTTTTATTAAATGCCGGACATGAAACAACGACAAACCTAATCGGAAATGCCGTTCATGCCCTGCTCGCAGATCCGAGCGCCCACCAGCAACTCTGCGAGGATATGGCGTTAATTGATCTAGCAGTTGAGGAATTTCTGAGGTACGACCCGCCAGTTCAGCTTGGCAACCGGATCACCACGACGGACGTTGAATTCGATGATATCCAGATTCCAGCTGGCACCACGCTCACCTTGTGCATCGGTGGTGCGAACCGAGATCCAGATGTTTTCACTGATCCTGACCAACTCAATATTTCGCGCACCGTTAATCCGCAACTCGCATTCGCCGGGGGCATTCACGCCTGCGCCGGCATGGCAGTCGCACGGCTGGAAGCGCGCGTCGCGCTGGAGAAGTTACTAAAAAAATTCCCAAACCTAGAGCGCGCTGGACCGGGCGTTCGAGCTCAAAGAGCGCGCTTTCGAGGCTTTACCTCACTACCCATGCGCCTATAGAAGCGGCCGACAGTCCGGAGCAATGAAGATGCGCTTAGCCCCATCTTGCGAGAACCAACAAGAGATCATTGCGACGCTCCTGAGCACCGCAGTTCCAAGCAACGATAATACGGTTCTTTAACTAGATACTCTTGCGACCCGCGCAGCCGATCACCTCTACCCAGCCTACTCCGCAGGATTGAAGTTTCGGTGCAAGCCGCTCCAGCAGTCTGCGTAATCGGTCTGCAAATATGGCGATTCAAGAGCCGCATTCGTGGGCTGCATGACGTAACGCGATTCAAACATAAACGCCAAGGTGTCTTCAAATTTTCGAGGTTCAAGAATCGCTTCCGTCGCTGCTTGATAAACCGACGCTTCAGGACCGTGTGGGACCATACTGTTATGCAAACTCATGCCACCGGGTTCGAAACCGCTTTTACGGGCGTCGTATTGCCCGTAAACCAGCCCCATGAATTCGCTCATAAAATTGCGGTGATACCACGGCGGTCGAAACGTATGTTCGGCCACAGCCCAACGCGGCGGGAAAATGACAAAATCGACATTTGCCACCCCTTGCGTGTCCGATGACGACGTCAAGACCGTGTAAATCGACGGATCGGGATGGTCAAAACTAACCGTGCCAATCGCCATGAATCGCGTGAGATCGTATTTATACGGAACGGACGTACCTATCCACGCAACGACATCGAGTGGCGAGTGTTCGATAGGCGCCCTATACATCCGGCCCATGAATTTGCAGGCCAGCTCGAAATCTCCATCGGTGTCTTCGAAGCTGGCACACGGGGCTAGAAAATCTCGATCGTTAGCAAATCCGTCCGAACCGACCAGGCCGCGCTCTGGCAACTCAAACGCCGCACCATAATTTTCGCAAATATAGCCGCGGCTCTTTCCGTCCGGCAGATCGATGCGAAACTTCATGCCGCGCGGAATGACACACATTTCGCCGGGAGCGAGCTCCAATATTCCACATTCCGTGTGCGCAACCAGCGACCCGATTTGCGGCACGATCAAAAGTTCGCCGTCTGCATTGACGAAATAGCGGTCCGTCATTGAACAATTAGCGAGGTACAAGTGCACCGCCATTCCCGTTTGATCGGCCACCGACCCGTTGACTGCAACCGTTAGCAGACCGTCGACGAAATCGGTGTTCGCAGCAGGAATAGGTAACGGGTCCCAGCGTAATGGTACCGGCGGCACAATGGCGTCTTGAAGTGGCGAACTCGCAAGACCGGAGTGACTAAACTCCTCATAATTTCCCTGTAGAACCGAAGGCTGAATACGATAAAACCACGTTCGTCGATTGCGAGCGCGTGGCGCCGTAAAAGACGTCGCGCTAAATTTCTCCGCGTACAATCCATAGGCAATCCTTTGCGGCGAAAATTGCCCTTGCGGGAGTGCGCCTGGCAATGCCTCGCTCGAATGCTCGTTACCAAATCCCGCCTGGTAGCGTATTTCCTGCGTTGTATTCGTGTCCATATTTGAGCGAGTATAGTTTCTTTGTGGGCAATTTGTCCGACCTCTTATCGACTACTGGAAGGTACATAAGTTGAAACTTGCTACGTTAAAATCATCCGATCGGGACGGCGTACTCGCTGTCGTCGACAAAAACCTTAACTACGCGCTGCCGGTTCCGGGAATTGCATCTTGCTTACAGCGGGCGCTGGATAATTGGGCCGTTGCGGCGCCGGCGCTGGAAGCGGCCTACGAGCAGCTTAACCGACAGCCCTCGAGCGATGCGATCAGATTCGACCCCTCAAACTGCGCGGCGCCGCTACCGCGTGCCTATCAATGGGTGGATGGCAGCGCATACGTCAATCATGTCGAGTTAGTGCGTCGTGCTCGCGGCGTGGAGTTGCCGGAAAGTTTCTGGCGTGAACCGTTAGTTTATCAAGGCGGATCAGACGATTTCCTCGGTCCAACCGACGACATTGTGGCCAGCTCTGAGGATTTCGGAATTGATCTTGAAGGCGAAACTGCCGTCATCACCGATGACGTACCTATGGCGACGAAGACAAACAATGCGGGCAAACACATCAAATTGATACTATTGGTCAATGACGTTTCACTCAGAAATTTAATTCCTTCTGAGCTCGCGAAGGGCTTCGGATTTTATCAGGGCAAACCATCGTCCGCTTTTTCGCCCGTGGCCGTTACGCCGAACGAACTTGGGCAACACTGGCGAAATGGAACGGTGAATCGTCCGCTCACCGTTCACTTAAACGGGGCCTTATACGGCGAGCCGCATTGCGGGATTGATATGACGTTCAATTTTGAACAACTCGTCGAACATGCAACGAAAACCCGCAAGCTCGGTGCCGGCACCGTGATTGGTTCTGGGACCATTTCCAATTACGACCGATCGCGAGGTTCTGCCTGCATTGCGGAGCGACGGATGCTCGAAACGATCGAACACGGCAGTCCAAAAACGCCATTTTTAAAATTCGGCGATCGGGTTCGCATTGAAATGTTCGACACTGATGGGATTTCTATATTCGGCGCGATCGACCAAGTCGTCGCACAGGCCACCAATGACGCCGAGTAAAGGAGTCGACACTCACTAATATCGAGCTTGCTCACTTATTGCACTGCCGATCTATCGCGCAGTCTCGATCCCACTAGATGACTATCGACCAAGCGTCCTCTTATATCCTGGCGCGCAGACTCGCATTACGACTCAGCACGTCAACAGAGAACACTCTTGGAATTGCTATCCGTACCCTAACTATCCGCCTCGATGACAAACTCGAAGAATATCTGGCTGAACTCGCGAAGGTCCAACACGATGCGAAAAAGTAATTTTGCGCGCGAGATCGTGCGCAAACGAATCGCCGTCGAACGATTTCGTGAATAGAACCGTAAAGCGCTGCCGCTGGCCTAAGCCGCTAGAACTGTTACTGACGTTGATGCGTTCCTCGATATTTTGTGAGAGTGCCTCTCGACACAAATGTACTGGCGAATGCCTTGACTACAAGCGGACTATATCCGGATCTACCGCTCGGTAACATTTTGAATTGCTACTATCGATCTACTGCATGACGCTGGGCTAAGTTTTGGCACACCACGTGGAAGACTTGCCCAATATTGGCAGAGAAACTGAAGGATATCTTCGTTCATCAGGGGTTACCAGCGTGTCCCGAATTGCGCAATGGGTTGAGAACGAATTGATAACGTTCAACCAAAGAGTACATGAGAATCTTGGTGAGAATCTTGGCGGGACGAGAAACAAATTGACGAAGGGCGACGGAGTTCTATTGGCTGCTAGGCGTATGATCGATTCATAATAGATTGGGCATGCTGCAACCTTAGAGAGCTGTCTAGCAGCCGCCTATGTTTCCCGAAAACTCATTTGGCACTGGGTCAAGCCGCCACTCGCTCACAGTGGTGATGCAAACCATCGACCTCCGGGAAACGGAACAACGGTCCCTAACTGCTGCTCATAGGTTAGTTCTTAAGCGGTGACATGAATATGGACGAGACCAAGTTTGAGTCGTCCGGAAGTTTTGTCACGCCTGGGTTTAGCCCTTGCCGCGTTTTCTGCCAAGTGGACTTGCCTGGGATTGGTAGACACCTCAGATAGGGCGACAATGCCCTGAAGAGGAGATTCGTGACAAAAAAGAAACGAACATTCACGCCAGAGTACAAGGCCGAGGTCGTTGGTTTGGTGCGAGGCGGTGAGAAAAGCAGTTCGGCGGTAGCCCGAGATCTGGGATTGAGCGAGTCAGCGCT
>JBLFWZ010000135.1:0-11877 GCA_047611905.1 Gammaproteobacteria bacterium
TGACGCAGATGAGATTGGCGTTGTAACCGTTTGTAATGAACGTTTTCGACCCGTTCAGGACATATTCGTCGCCATCACGCAGCGCGGAAGTCCTTACCGCCTGTAAATCTGAGCCAGTGCCTGGCTCGGTCATCGCGATCGCGGTGATCGTCTCCCCGGTCGCCATCTTAGGAAGCCAGCGGAGTTTTTGCTCTTCCGTTCCATACACATCTATGTAATGTGCCACGATGCTTTGAATTCCATTACCGAAGCTTGAAACACAGGCGCGCTGGAGCTCTTCGTAGGTGATCGCGTCAAACCCGAAATCGCCACCACCACCGCCGTATTCGGTCGCGATATCGGGGCACAACATGCCGATTTCGCCAGCCTTCTGCCAATATTCCGGTTCCATGTGCTTGCGCTCAATCCAGCGCTCTCTATTGGGCACAAACTCCGTTTCAACGAACTTACGCACGCTGTCGCGAAACATTTCGTGCTCTTCGGTCATCCAAGGTGATTTATATGCGTACATCGATTTGTGCCCTTTATATATTGTCCCGACAGAAATTTTGTTTTTGCGAATCGGCGCCGAGATCCCATGCGCCGTCGAGGCGGTCATGGATCAAATGCGTCGGCATTATAAACCGGGATACGGAGATCAATAGTCCATAAACGCGAAAGGCACACCTAACACTTGCTGGCGCCTCGCGTACGGGCTGCATCAGCCAGTACTTTTAAGTGCGGCCGAATAATCGCCCACCTCAAGCCGAGGGTAAAGATCGTACTACGGAAACAAACAATCGACGCTCAGAATATGCGCGCTTGAGCGCACGCCATTTTAAATATGCGCATAGCGTATCGACCTAAAATCGGAACCGTATCCAATGGGTCTATCTATCCGGTTAGCTGTGTTCGTAATCGTTTAATCATTTCGTTCAATTAAGAAACAAGCTATTAAATATATACGTATATATTTAATATTTATATCTATTTTACATTCATATTCTAATATTTACAGATGTAAGTACCAGGAATAAAACCTTATAACTCACATTAATATAATTATTTTTATCATTATTTATCAAATAATTACTTAATATAATTAATCTAAACTATATAGATAGGCAGATGTAGTTCGATTCCGATTTTAGCGGATATCCCTCTAAAATATTAAGATATATGAAAAAAATATATCATACGAATATAATATTATATTTATACGTATTAATGATGCAGGACAGATCATGGGTAGAACCGCGACAATCGATAAATCAGACGTTCTGAGGGCGCGAGATACGCTTCGTCAGGGCGGCCTGCCGCACGGAATTATCGCCATCCGAAAGCAACTAGGTCGCGGATCGCCAACGCTGATAGCGCGGCTATTGCGCGAACTCGATGGCCAATCAACTCGGTCTACGTCTTTACCGCAAGCGGCAGTATCGCGGACCGACTTGGCGCAGCCAGTACGTGAATCGACACCTGTAACGCGGACCATCAACACCCCTCCTACGCCTAGGCAGGAGAGTTCCGAGACTGCTTGGCAAACGATTATTGCGAAGCAACAAACAGAACAAGACGAATGGCGCCGAGCGCTGCTGGACAAAGACTTGGAGTTGCAACGCATGCGCAACGACCAATTGTCACTGGAGCAACGGGTGGCAAGTGCTGAGACCAAAAATGCCATGTACGCGACGCAAATTAGCATTCTAGAGGGCCAACTCGAGTCTCAACGTCGGTCGTTCGATGCTTCACGTCACGATCAAAACCGCGACCGTGCGATATTAGCCGCGCGACTGGAACAACTGACTAGATCGCTCGAGGGTGCAAAGCGCCCCTCTCTCCCGATCTTGAATTCGGCAGCCGGCGAGCAACTCGATCTTTATGGCGAGCAATCTGTTGATTAGTCCGGCGGCAGCCGCGCGGTAATCGATTTCTGCGGTTTCGGCCCGTCGAATCAAAACCACGGCCCGCGACGCGCCTGAATCTTTGCATCGGCGAATTCTCACCAACCGACGATTCGCCCTTATACTTAGCGGCCGAACAAACGCGACACGACACAAGCCACGATGATTGATTTCAACCTCTTCATGTACTGCACTGCCGGACGTCGGCACGAACTAGAACGCGGCATGGCTGGCAAGGACTCAGAACTCTATCGACGAATGTTGGACGAAATTGCCGGATATGTCCGAACTGCCGATCGGCTTGGCTATGCGGGATTTGGACATCCAGAGCATCATTTGCAGATCGAAGGATTCGAAGCGAGCAACGAACCCACCTTAATGGGCATGTGGATCGGGATGCACAGCGAGCGGCTAAAGGTTATTACCTGCGGCTTCGTCTCCACTGCGCACAATCCACTACGCACGGCTGAGGCCATTGCCACAATGGACAATATGTTGAACGGCCGTTTCAGCGTCGGATTGGTACGCGGCTATCAAACGCGTTGGGTCGAGAACTTCAAAGTGCAACCCGAGCTCGCAGCAGTGGGACCGTGGAATAAAGATAGTCCCGAAGACATGACGAACCGCGAATACTTCGCCGAATATGTCGAGATCATCGTCAAAGCGCTCACCAACGATACGTTTTCCCATAAGGGTAAATTTTGGCAGTTTCCGCCAGACGGGATGGTCAACCCGCACCCGCATCCTGTTTATCATGATTACGGGCAAGGCGTTTCTGCGGACATGAAGATCACCGAATTAGGCATCGCGCCGCGTCCATTACAACAACCTCACCCTCGTTTGTACGCGGGATTTTCGGCCTCCCTTCGCACTGCTAAATTTTGGGCTAAGTACATGGGGAAACCCGTCGTGCTCGCACCGAGTATGGATTTATGCAAGGTGCTATGGGATGGATATCGAGATGAAGCCGAGGGTGTTTACGGCCATACCGTGAAACCCGGGGACGAAGCCGCCTGGGGTGGCTTGATGATCTGTGCGGAAACCGACGCGAAAGCAAAGGCCTGGGCGGAAGACATGGAATGGTTTTGGAAATTGTGGCCCACGGCATTTGGTCAAGGCGGCGTGGAACGCCTAATTGGATCACCGGATACCTTAAGCCGACGCATCGAAGAGGCTGCATCCACCGTGCCGATCAACGAAATGTTCCTGTTACTCCCGCAAGGCATTAGCGAACCTGAAAGAATTCACGCATCACTCGAATTGTTCGCGGATAAGGTAATGCCTAGATTTCAGTAAGTCTTAGCGTAGATCTGCGGACACAAAAATTCCTTTAGAACAATGATGCAACGGTCTAGGGATTAGATTAGCGATATCCCCGGACCAATCAGTGCGAGCGGAAGACCCGAACGCGAATCTCTATCGTAGCACCTCGCTTTGTTTCATGAGCCGTCATTCCGTCTCGATGAGACGTAATTGCGTGAGCGATTTGCTTCGTGTCATTCTAGCCTGGCAATTTTCACCTACCGGGAGTTTGGCATGGACATTGGAATATTCAGCTACAACGACGACTTCGTGATGCATCCAGTACCGTTAGCGAAAGCACTTGAAGCGCGCGGTTTCGAATCACTTTGGTATGGCGAGCACACCCACATCCCTGCCAGCCGCGCGACGCCCTATCCGCTTGGAGGACCCCTCCCGAAAGAATACATCCATATGATGGATCCGTTCGTGTCGCTCGGCGCCGCGGCAGCGGTTACAGAGAAATTAAAGCTGGGTACCGGTGTCTGCTTGGTCATCGAGCGTGATGTGATCACGCTCGCGAAGGAAGTGGCAACCCTGGATGTGATATCTGGCGGCCGTGTATTGTTCGGTATCGGCGGAGGTTGGAACAAAGAGGAAATGGAAAATCACGGCACGCCCTTCGATCATCGTTTCGCAATTCTTCGCGAAAAAGTCGAGGCGTTGAAAGCACTCTGGACGGAAGATGAATCGACCTACGAAGGCAAATACGTTTCCTTCGACCGAGTGTGGTCGTATCCGAAACCAATCCAAAAGCCACACCCACCGATCCTAGCGGGTTTCTATAGTGAGCTCGGACGCAAGAGAGTGGCTCGGTACTGTGACGGCTGGATGCCTCTCGATGCGGTCATCGAAGATATCCCCGGTTCAGTGGCAGATGTACGAAAACGAATGGAAGACATTGGCCGAGATCCTGCCACGCTCGATCTTTCAATCTGGACGACACCAGGGATCGATCCCGACGAATCCAAACTTGCCGAACTGAAAGAGGCTGGCGTCAACAGAGTCGTCATATTCTCACCCGTTGCTGAGGCTGAGACAGTCCTACCCTTTTTAGATAAGTATGCAAAGTTGATTCCGAAATTAGCATAAACGTTCGACACAAATGTGCCGCGGGAGGATTCCCTATGCGAAATAAAATCGCGCCACTCATTCGTAATGAAAATTCGGCCTCACGAACCCGATTCAGTATGCGCCCGGTGGTTCTTTGCGCTAAGGTGGCGAGCCGCGTTAAATCACTAATTTCGGAAATCCGAACATGACGCCAATCAATGCTGCAGCCTTGCGTTGCCAGAACGACCAATCCCTATTCGATTCACTGCTCAAAGACCGAGACGTTATCCGAGCCAACGAGCAATTAGCTAAAGCGATCGAAGACGGCACTAGTGGCGTAAGACGGCAGCTGCTTGCCACCTCTGTCCGGCTTACCCGCGGGATGGGACCGGAAGTTTACAAAATGCTCGATGAGTCCGTGGCGCAACTAGGTATCGAGTTACCGGTAGAGCTGTACGTTTACGCGAGCCCGCAATTCAACGCGGCGTGCGTCAAGCCGGAAGAAGGACGTTTGTTCATCATGCTCTCATCAAGCTTGCTGGAAGCCTTCAAAGGCAGCGAATTGCGCTTCGTTTTGGGTCACGAACTCGGCCATCACTTGTATCATCACCATGACATCCCTATTGGCTACCTGTTGCGAGGGAAAGCGCCGCCGAATCCGAAACTCGCCTTAGCGCTTTTTGCCTGGTCTCGTTACGCCGAAATTTCTGCCGACCGCGCCGGAGCCCATTGCGCTCAGGATCTCGAAGGCGTGGGGCGCGCGCTTTTTCGACTGACGTCGGGGCTAGGAGAAGACGTCATCACCTTCAACTTCGACGAATTCGTCACCCAGGTAGACGACATGCAATTGGTGGACGCGCAGCCCGGTCAGGGCGCGCCAAACGAAGACTGGTTCTCCACTCACCCGTTTAGCCCGCTGCGGGTTAAGGCATTGGCGTTATTCGACAAATCAGAATTAGCTCAGCCGAACGGAACCACAAAGAACGAGCTGGAAGTCGCAGTGCAGAAGGTCATGGAGCTCATGGACCCGAATTACTTCGATGGTAAGACCGACACTGCCGAAGTGATGCGACGTCTGTTCTTTGCCGCTTCGATTACCGTCGCGAATGCGAGTGACGGTATCAGTGAATCAGAAATCGCCGTGTTTGAAAAATTCTTCGGTGACGGGAGCTTTAACGACAAACTCGACATCGATCGATTAGAAAAAGAGTTGCCCGATCGGATTCAACAAACAGTGGCAATTACTAGTCCCTCGCAGCGTATTAAATTGATGCATGATCTCTGCTTAATCGCACGCGCAGACGGACACGTCACCGGCGACGAGCACGCAATGTTAACGCGCATTGCTACTTCACTCGACATTGCACAAGCATTCGTTGATCAGTGTTTAGAGTGTCAAATTGAACTCGATTAAAAGGATTGCAGGTGAACCAGAAAACTTTTAAACAACTCGAACATGACGGATGGACGGAGCGCGCCCAATCCTATGAAATCATCACGCCGGTAACCGACCAAGCAATCGACCCAATTTTGTCACTTTTTGGCACGATTAAGGGGCAGCGCTTACTGGAAGTCGCATGTGGTCCTGGACACTTGTCCGGCGCCGCGGTCAGTCGCGGGGCGGCCGTTGATGCAGTCGATTTCGCTTTGCCTATGGTGGAGCTCGCTGCAGCACGTTATGCAGAAGTCGACTTTCGCGAAGGCGATGCGGAGAATCTAAATTACGCAGACAATCTATTTGATGGTGTCGTTTGCGCATTCGGCCTCCTCCATTTGCAGCATCCCGATCGCGCCATTGAACAAGCCTATCGGGTGTTAAAATCCGGCGGCCGTTACACCTTCGCGGTCTGGTGTCCACCCGACCAAGGCGGCGAGTTCTTCGGGTTTTTAATGGGCGCCATTCAAACGCACGGCAATCTCGACGTGGATTTGCCTGAAGGCCCGCCATTTTATCGCTTCGCCGATCCGCAAGAGGCGAGTTCAGCGCTAGCGAATGCTGGATTCGAGAAGCCTAGCTTCACGACAATTCCTATCGTGTGGCGCGGGCAAGAGCCTCGCGACGCAGTGGATGTGATCTATAAGGCAACGGTGAGAACCAAAGCAATTCTGGACGCTCAATCAAACGATGCAAGGAATGCTATCCATGATGCCATCATCTCTGGTGTTGAAAAATTCCGACGCAACGACGGATTTGAAATTGCGCTTCCGGCTCTGATGGTCAGTGCACAGAAACCCTAGGAGCCTGTCGGGATTAGAACGTTCTAGTCGGCTCGGGCATCCTGCTTCGCTCTATCTCGTCCATCCATGGACTCGCCGGCAACTGCTCTTGCGTTGCTCACCTTTTGCAAAAAGGTCGAGCTGGTCCTCGGCTCGACGAGCCCACCTTCCTGCCCTATTCCAAGCGTAGTCCGGTTAATTTACCTTCCTCTCGCCAGGCTTTAAGGATGTCAAAAAACTCTACGGCGCCGCCGCCATAGACATTAGAAAAAAATCCGTTTTTCGCGTCTGGCGTTCCTTCGCTATTGTAGTAGCCTGGCGTGCATTCGCTAAAAAACCGCATACCCATACGCGCTTTTCTTCGCATCGTCTCACACCATTGCTGCTCCGCTTCTTTACTGGCCTCAACAAGCTTGGCGCCGCGTTCGGTCGCGACTTTAACGGTATGAGCAATGTGCTTACTTTGCTCATTTAGTAGATGCGGAAAATTTGCCGCGAGCGCGCTTTGAATCATCCCCATGAAGTAACAATTTGGGAATCCGTGACTATGGACCCCGTGAAAAGTTGACGGGCCCTGCGCCCATTTATCACTTAGCGCCACACCGCCGCGGCCAAACACGTCGTAGCCAGAGTTACGTGTATAGCCCGTACTAACTTCGAAACCGGTGGCGTATATTATGCAATCGACTTTGTACTCTCTGCCGTTAGCAATGAGGCCGCTTTGAGTGATGCGATCGACCCCGGCGCCTTGCGTGTCAACCAAATGAACACCCGGCCGATTAAATGTCGCAAGGTATTCGTCGTGATAGCAAGGGCGTTTACAAAACTGACGGTAATACGGTTTTAGTGCCTCGGCAGTTTCGGGATCTTCGACAATTGAATCCACTCTTGCGCGAACCCCTTCCATTTTTTGAAAATCCGCAATCTCAGTGAGGCGCGCGACCTCTACTTTGCTTAGTTTTTCAGCTCCCTCGAGCGGCATGATCTGGGCAAGGTTTCGGTATATTTCTGTCCATCCATCGCCAACCATATCCTCTTTTTGATAGCCCCCGGTAACGAGGATATTGAAGTTGTCCATTCGCTCTTGCTGCCAGCCAGGCTTTAAATCGGCAGCCCATTGCGGTTCGGTAGGACGGTTACCACGCACATCTACTGACGATGGCGTACGTTGAAACACGTAGAGTTCCTTAGCTGCCGCACCAAGATGCGGAACACATTGAATCGAAGTCGCGCCAGTTCCAATGATGGCGACCCTTTTATCGCACAGTGCGCTCAGATCACCTTCCGAGTTACCGCCAGTATATTCGTAGTCCCATCGGCTCGTATGGAACGTATGTCCCTGGTAAGTATCGATACCCGGAATGCCTGGAAGTTTTGGCTTGCTTAATGGACCGTTCGACATGGCGACAAAACGGGCGCTCATTTTGTCGCCGCGGTCGGTCGACACAATCCAGCGGGAAGTCGATTCATCCCAGCGAACTTCAGTGGCTTCGGTCTGCAAGCACGCGTGCTCGTACAAGCCGTAATGCTCGGCAATGCGTTTCGAGTAAGCCAAGATTTCTGGGGCACGCGTGTACTTCTCTTTAGGGACGTAATTCATCTCTTCAAGTAGCGGTAAATAAATATAGGACTCAATATCGCACATCGCACCGGGGTAGCGATTCCAATACCACGTACCACCAAAATCGCCGCCCTTCTCTATAATTCGAACTTTTTCGACGCCGGCTTCTTGTAGACGCGCGGCTGCTAACATTCCGCCGAACCCGCCACCGATGACAATCACGTCACATTCGTCAAACAGGGGGTCCCGGGACATTTCTTGATCAAGATACGGGTCTTCAACGTAATGAGAAAACCCCCCTTCGGTTGGCTGATACTGTTGGTTCCCGTCTGCGCGGATCCGTTTGTCCCTCTCGGCGCGATACTTAGCCCGAAGCTCATTGGGATCGAAACCCAGTTCGTCGAGGTTTACTGGCCATTCGTTATCTGCAATTGGTTCACTAGGTGTCACGTAATAACCTCACTGGTAGCTGCGAAACGGCTGGTTCTGTCAAGAGTTAGCCAGGTTAATCTTGCCGCTGGCATAAGTCCATGACTCACAAAGTTCAGCGCGCAATAGCTGATCTGCAGTTTAACTAGCAACGTGGGGGCGTGTTTCGTTCGGCGCCATAAACTGGCAGTCCGGATGTGTAGCTGGGCGGGTTCGATTCCGTATCTTCCAAGAGCCTTAGCAACGTCGTATCGAAGCCAAAATAATGATTAAATTGATCGATGCAAGCCAAATTTCTCCACCTCTATTGTTTACTCTGCCTTATCCCGTATTACGCCAGCGGCGCGAGCGTTGATGAACTTGTTTCGGAAAGGCTCACGCTAATGCGTGACGTTGCGGCTTACAAATGGATCAACGAACTCCCTATTGAAGATCTAGTACGCGAAGCTGTTGTATTTGGTGATGTGACCGAACGTAGCTTAGTCCACGGCATAGAAATCGAGAGCACAGCCCGTCTATTCGGCGCGCTTGTCGGCGCCGCGAAAGAGATCCAGCGCTATTGGTTTTCGATTTGGGAGACTCGAGAACGACCGACTAGCGCACCGGATCTAAATACGCTCATACGCCCGCGCTTGATCGAACTAAGTCACGAAATTTTCGCAAGCCTTGTTCTTCGCGCGCCACTGGCTCCTACCCGTCTCACCGAACAATTTTCGATAGAAGGCTTATCGGAAATCACGATAAATGAACTCGCCAATGCCCTACTGGCTATTAAATTCTACCGTGACACCTTTGATAAAATTAACCGTACGCGAGTCTTGCGGGTCGGCACCACGGGTGACTACGCTCCGTTTAGCCACCGTACGTCGGCAGACAAAGAATTCCGCGGCATAGATATAGACTTGGCACGGGATCTCGCTCAAGGGTTAAATGCTCGAGTCGTCTTCGTTCAGACCACTTGGCCAGACTTGTTGCAGGATTTAGAAGAAGGAAATTTTGATATTGCGATGGGAGGGGTGTCGAGGAATCTCGAACGCCAAAAGATTGGTTTCTTTAGCGACGCATACCATAGCGGCGGCAAAACGCCAATCTGCCATTGCGAGAATAAAGAACAATTCAATAGCTTAGAGAAGCTGGACCAGACGGGAATAAAAGTGATCGTTAATCCCGGCGGGACCAACGAGCAATTCGTCGACACGCATCTAAAGCGCGCAACGAAAATCATCCATCGGGATAACCGATCCATCTTTCAAACGCTGGTCGATCGAAAAGCAGACGTGATGATCACAGACAGCATTGAAGTGGCGTTACAAGTTAGCCGTAACCCGACGCTTTGCGCCGCGATGCCAGAGGCTCGTCTTAGTTTTCAAGAGAAAGGATATCTCATGCAACAGGACATACGCTTGATGGAATTTGTTAATCTTTGGCTCGCATCACGCATCGGTGATGGTTCTATAACGAAGACATTCGCCAAGCACCTCAAGTAGAATTTTTCTGAGGGCCAACACGGAGCATTTGAACATGGAAAAAACAATTCGCACGAACTGTCCGCGGGATTGTTACGACGGTTGTGGAATCGTCGTTGAATTACGTGACAACGCGCAACCGAGGGTGCTGGGTGATCCAGCCCACCCAGTTTCTCGCGGTCGGTTGTGTAGCAAATGCGCTATTGCCTATAACGGCGTTTGGCAGGACCCGAATGCACGCCTGACGCATCCTATGCGTCGTAT
This sequence comes from Gammaproteobacteria bacterium, assembly GCA_047611905.1. GTDB lineage: Bacteria > Pseudomonadota > Gammaproteobacteria > UBA11873. The sequence continues at coordinate 10,173 of JBLFWZ010000135.1, forward strand.
CGGCGACAAAGGGACCGCCGCATTTGAAAGAATTTCCTGGGGCGAAGCACTCCACGAAATTGCAACGAATCTCCATCGCGTGATCGACACGCACGGCCCAGAAGCTGTTTTGCACACTCACTATTCAGGCACGTTGTCGTTAATTGCTTATCTCTTTCCGAACCGCTTTTTCAATTTTCTCGGCGCCTCGGAAGTCGATCCAGATACTATCTGCAATGCGGCCGGACACGTTGCATGGCATTTACTGTACGGCAATTCGGTAATGGGTTTCGACCCGCGCACCATTAAAGACGCAAGTTGTTTGCTAGTTTGGGGGGCTAATCCGTCGCATTCTGCGCCGCATGCCCACGAACATTGGTTAAAGGAAGCGTCTGCGAAAATTATCGTTATTGATCCGATAAAAACCGAGACTGCGAAAGATGCGGATTTACATTTGCAACTTAGGCCCGGCAGCGATGCCGCCCTCGCATTCGGACTACTGCACGTATTGCAGTCAATTGGTGCATTCGATGCTGAGTTTATCGATTCCTGCACTGTCGGTGCCGACGAGGTCATGCCGACCATTAGTCGCTGTAATCCACAATGGACATCCGACCAAACTGGTGTGCCAGTCGAATCGATTATTGAAGCGGCTCATATTTATGCCCAAGGCCCGGCTATGCTGTGGTGCGGACAGGCGCTGCAGCGTCAACCGACCGGCGGCAACGTGATGCGCGCAGTAGGATTGTTGCCGGCAATGACTGGCAACATAGGGAAGGCCGGCACCGGTTTTTGCTATCTAAATTACACGCCGGCTTTCGCAGGGATTGATCTCGATGCGCTCGCCGGTGCTGGACTTCGCCCCCAAGCTGGCAAATCAATCAGTCACATGGATCTCGCGCCACGCCTTGCTGATCCGAATGAATTCAAGGCGTTATTTTCCTGGAATACCAACCCGCTTGCTTCGGCACCTCGCCAGCGTGAATTACGCGCAGCATTTGCGCGCGAGGATCTATTCACCGTAGTCGTCGACTGCTTTCCGACAGATACGACAGCCTATGCCGACATCGTATTGCCGGCCGCGAGTTTCTTGGAATTCGATGACATGACGTTCAGTTACTTTCATCTACATATGGGCGCGCAGGCCAAGGTCACTGAGCCACTCGGAGAAAGCTTGCCGAATCAGGAAATATTCCGTCGCCTCGCAAAAACAATGGGCTATACCCAAGCCGCTTTGTTCGAAGATGACGAGACGCTCCTCGATAACATGATGAGTCAAATGAATCCGGGATTCGATTTCGATGAGCTGAAACAGCGTGGACATTTCTATATCACCTCCGAACCGATGCCGATGCACGCCGAACGGGTTTTTGAAACGCCGAGCGGCAAAATTGAGATTGCCTCGGACAATGCACAATCGATGGGCCTACCACGCATTCCCCAGTCAACTGTCGACCCGCGCTCGCGAGACGGTCGGTTGCGGTTACTGAGCCCTGCCTCCAAGTGGCGCTTAAACGATTCCTATGCCAATGACCCACATATTATTGAGCAATCTGGACCGGCGACCGTGCACCTAAACCCGAACGACGCTGCTGCGGCCAAGGTTAAAGACGGCGACAAGGTTCGATTGCGCAATGAGACCGACGCCATCGAGTTGGTCGCGCGAATCGACCCGGCAATGTTGGACGGCACGGCTCTTTCTTATAAGGGCCGTTGGTCATCCATC
>JBLFWZ010000136.1:0-11873 GCA_047611905.1 Gammaproteobacteria bacterium
TATGCAACGGTTATTTGTTCAGCTTGGCCACGCAGTGGTTTGACGGTGACAGTATTACTTTGACTTTCGTTTTCGCCGATGATCATGGCGACCCGTGCGCCGCTTTTATCGGCCTTCTTCATTTGCGATTTAATACTGCCGCCGCCGCAGTGGCATACGACTCGCCATTGTGGTCCTGCGTGGCGCACTTGTTCAGCAAGCACTAATACCTCACCAATATAGGCGTCATCGGCACTAACAAGATAAATATCCGCGTCATCATCTATGTCGTCATTGCGATCCGGTAGCGCCAGTTCAATAAGCCGCTCAAGACCCATCGCAAATCCAATCGCCGGAGTCGGGCGACCACCGAGTGTTTCAACAAGGCCATCGTAACGCCCTCCGGCGCACACCGTTCCTTGGGCACCCAGCGAATCGGTTATCCATTCGAACACGGTATTGGAATAGTAGTCGAGGCCTCTTACCAGGTGCGCATTGATCTGGAATTCGATGCCGGCGCCATTCAGTATGTTGCCGAGTTGCTCGAAATGCTCTTTCGACGGTGTATCCAAATGCTCCATCAGCTGGGGCGCATCGTCTATTAGCGAGCGTAGCGTCGGGTTTTTGCTATCTAAAATCCGCATCGGGTTGCGCTCTAGTCGGTTTAGCGAATCCTCGTCTAGCTGATCTTTTGAGGCGGAAAAATAGTCAAACAATACTGAACGATACGCCTTACGGTTTTCGACCGTTCCCAAGGTATTCAATTCAAGCCGCAGGTCCGTTAGTCCTAAGGCTTGCCACATACGCGCTGTCATAAGGATCAGTTCGGCATCGATATCCGGACCCGCAAGATCGAAAACTTCGACCCCGATCTGGTGAAACTGACGATAGCGACCTTTTTGCGGACGTTCGTGGCGAAACATGGGGCCGATGTACCAAAGCTTGCGTAGGCCCTGTTGGATTAAACCATTTTCGAGGACCGCCCTTACACAACCGGCAGTACCCTCTGGTCGTAAGGTTATGCTGTCGCCATTACGATCGGCAAAGGTATACATTTCCTTTTGCACGATGTCGGTCACATCGCCGATTGAACGCTCAAATACTGCTGTGTTCTCCAGAATCGGTAGACGGATTTGTTGGTAGCCATAGCCGCGCAAAATATCGGCGAGCAACTTTTCCACGTGCTGCCAACCACTAGAGTGAGGCGGTACGATGTCATTCATGCCTCGTATCGATTGAAGTTTCATTGAGATTCGTCTTGTGTTGCTGGTTTCGACCCGAGTTCGAATTGCGCAACGCCTTCAACTGCCAGGGATTTGATGTCGATATCCTTTGCCGCGTGCTGCAAGTTAATGGAGTCTGTATTACCGACAATTAGTCGGTAGTACGGGTGCCCGTCCAACTCGATCGGTTTGTCTGCTTTGGCAAGTCCGAAATAGAGCGCCGAACCATCTGCCGCATAAATTTCGACCCAAGCTTCGCTTTTAGTTTTGACAACGAGCTGCTGACTACCCGGCGGCAAGTCTTGTTCACCGGCCTCGTCATCAGCATCCACTTGGGTTCCTACCGCGTCATTCTGCGCAACGGTTTCCGCTGTGAAGTTAGCCTCTGATTCCGATTCGAAATCGCCCTGGGCGAAGTCTTCCTGCCTAAGATCTGGTGGCCAGCCGGGCAAATCCAGAGACGCTTCGACGTCCGGGTAGACCAGTAAATCAATGCTGTCGTCGCGCAGGTTTTGCTCCTCGGTTACGGTCTCTTCGATATCTCCCTGTGATTGCCACCAGATGACAACCAGTACAACAAGTAGGCCAATCAAACCTAAGGTCACGCCCTTTATGACGGTGCTGTTTACACCGACTTGAACAGGTGCCCGAGAGGTAAAATCCGCCAACGCAGGAGGTTCGACCGCGGCCAGTCCGTCATACGCGTTGAGGACGATCTCAGCATCTAAATTTAATTCTTTGGCAATCGATCGGATGTAACCTTTGACAAACATGGGTGCCGGTAGGTTTCCGAAATCGTCACGTTCGAGAGCCTGAATGACTTTTGGATCTAGGCGTAATCGCGCAGCCAGTGCGCCGGGGCTTAGCGAATGCGCGTCTCGAGCCTGTGCAATTAGGCGCCCGGGTGACGATTTAGGTCCGGACCCAGGGCTTTCCGTTTCGTCGTTACGCGATGACATTACTGACCTTCCGACTCTAGAAAGAGCCGCGTCTGTTTGCTATCTGGGTACTCCTTTTGTAACAGTAAACTGTAACTCGCTAAGGCATCCTTATCGCCCAATTCGCGTTCTATTTGAATCCCGGTCCAAAGACTTTCAGGACCATGGTTCGCGACTTCGAGATAGCGCTGCAAATAACCGCGAGCCGGCAAGTAACGCTCTAAGGAATAGCTTACGAGAGCCATTTGCAGTAACGGCGGAGCCACTCGAGGGTTTATTTTTAACGCCGCACGGAAATGGGTTTCTGCGGCGCTAATGTCGTCGGCTCCCATCGCACATGTTCCAGCGTTGCTGAGCGCAATTTCTGGTGTCCGGTAAAGGGAATTCTCGTTGGCCTTGAGGAACATCTGCTGGCCTTTTTCATACTGCCCATGTTGGCAAAGCATTTGACCGTAGTTATTCAATATCGACGAATTTTTCGGTTCCAGCCGCACAGCCTTCTGAAAATTTCGGTCCGCTTCTTCAAATTCCCCAACCCGATTATAGAGCAGGCCCATGGTGCTATAGGCTGGTGCGTGATCCGGATCCGCACTTATCGCCTTGTGCAGTTTTTCTAGCGCGGGTTCAAAATCACCATCACGAATGTAAGCGATGGCGATCTGAGTGTTCAGATCGGCAACCTTGCCGCGATCTTGTGGTTTTATATTTTCGTTTTTCGTGTTCGATGCGCAACCGCCGAACGCAAGCAGCAAGAGCATCGATGCGCTAAGAATCGATGTCGAACGGATCATTACATGTTTACCATTTTTGGTTGTGACCGGCGTCGAGCGCTCTTTGACACGACTTTGCCAACCAGTTGTCCGCAGGCCGCGTCGATGTCATCACCACGCGTCTTGCGCGTTATTGTGACAATTCCTGCCTTCACGAGTTCATGGCGAAACTCGTCGATGGTCTCCCGCGACGAGCATTCGTAATTCACGCCTTCAAAAGGGTTAAACGGAATTAAGTTCACTTTTGCCGGAACGCCACGCAATAGTTTGACTACGTCGCGAGCCAGGGCTGGGCTGTCATTCACGTCCTTTAGCATGACGTACTCGAAGGTAATTTGATCATGCGGATTTGAGCCTATGTAGCTCCGACAGGCGTCCATCAAGGAATCTATCGGATATGTCCGATTGATGGGCACCAACACGTCACGTAATTCGTCAATCGGAGCATGTAAGGATATCGCCAGGCTAACCGGGCAGGCGTCGCGCAATTTGTGGATACCGGGTACATGGCCAGCCGTTGATAGCGTAACTTTCTTGCGCGCGAGGTTGTATGCATGATCGTCCATCATCAACTCCATTGCGCCAACGACGTTGTCGAAATTGAGTAACGGCTCGCCCATGCCCATCATCACGACGTTCGTAATTCGACGGTTCGTTTTCGGCGTCTGGCCAAGCGCGCGAGCAGCCAACCACACTTGCCCGATAATCTCGCCAACGCTGAGATTACGGTTGAATCCTTGCTTCGCAGTTGCGCAAAATTGGCAATCTAGTGGGCAGCCGACTTGCGAAGATACACACAAAGTGCCGCGGTCGTTTTCGGGGATGAAAACGGTCTCAATCGAATTGCCGGAATCTACTCGCAACAACCACTTGATGGTCCCGTCTATAGATTCCTGCGTGTCGATGATTTCCGGGAAGCGGATTTCGGTGTCACTGGCGAGACGCTGCCTAAATACCTTACTCAGGTTTGTCATTGCGTCGAAGTCGACGACGCCAAATTGATGAATCCATTTGAGCAATTGGGTCGTGCGAAAACGGTTTTCACCGATCCCCGCCATAAATTGATCTAGCCCCTTAACATCAAGGTCGCTTAGGTTCGTCGCAGCCGGGTTCACCGATCAATCTCAGCGTGAAAATATAGCGTCGTGATCGAAGAAAAATGCGATTTCCGTCGCAGCCGTTTCTGCTGCGTCCGAGCCGTGTACCGCATTTTCTGAAATATCCTTACCGAAATCTGCTCGAATGGTTCCGGGCGCGGCCTCTGCTGGGTTCGTCGCCCCCATGACATCGCGATTCGCCTTTATCGCATTTTCACCTTCTAGCACCTGGGCGAGGATAGGCCCTGAAATCATAAAGTCCACGAGCTCTCCGAAAAACGGCCGCTCGCGGTGCACGCCGTAAAACTCTTCAGCTTGAGCGCGGCTCAGATGGACCATTTTCGCGGCAACGATCTTTAGGCCCACGGCTTCGAATTTAGCCAGTATTCCACCAATGTTATTGGCCGCAACTGCGCTTGGTTTGATGATTGAAAAAGTTCGTTCCGTAGCCATTGAGACCATGCTCCTAAGATAATTGCTTAAGGTATTGAAAAAGCGGCGGTATTATAGGGCCTGCGCCCTCGAAAATCACTTGCGCGAAACCGATATGTCGCGTTTTCGTCAAATTTGCGCTGCAGCTGCCAACCGCTTGTCTCGGTGACTGGGTAAAAAAGCCGGCTTGGTGCCACCTGGTCGCCCAGGGTGGGTCAACGCTGCCAGGGTAGGAGGCGCAGCGCTCGGCTAGTAGAGGCCGGTTTCCAGGCGTGCGGCATCAGACATCATTTCGGGATTCCAAATAGGATCGAAAACTAATTCGACCTTAACTTTCGCAACGTTGGGTACGAGCGCGAGTTTCTCCTCAATATCGTCGACGAGAAATGGTCCCATCCCACAGCCCGGTGCTGTCAGTGTCATATCGATGTCAACGAGATTTCCGCCGCCGTCCAGCGCTTGGACTTCACAACGATAAATCAGGCCAAGTTCCACGATATTGATCGGAATCTCTGGGTCGTAACAGGTGCGAAGTTGATCCCACACTAAGGACTCGTCAACCGTACCGTCACCCGTAACTTCGGTAGGATCTGACGCGGAAGTCGCGACTTCTAGACCGATAGCGTCAACGTTGTGAGCCGCAATTCGTGCAAGGTTGCCGTTGACATTAACCGTGACAGAACCGCCGAGCGCTTGCGTGATAAAAACAGCCGTTCCTTCGCTTAAGGTGATATCTGCGCCGTCGGGTATCAATATCGCCGGGCAATCGCGCGATAGGTTAATCGGATCTCTATAGTTGGGGTATTCGCTCATCGTAAACTCGCTAGGCTGCCATTAGGCAAGCATTGATTTGGCTTTTAAGAGTGCTTCGATAAAGTAGTCAATCTCGTGCCGCGTGTTGTAAATGGAGAACGATGCACGGACCGTTCCTGGGATGTCGAAATGCTGCATGACGGGCATCGCACAATGATGCCCGGTGCGCACTGCAATGCCTTGGCTATCTAACAATAGGCCAAGGTCTTGCGGATGGATCTTGTCGATGATGAACGATGCGACCGCTGCTTTGTCGCGCGCTGTTCCGATCATCCGAACGCCGTCAATGTCACCGAGGCGGTCGCTCACATAGCTGAGTAAGTCGTGCTCGTGGGCTAACGCGGCGTGAAAATCGATGCTCGATACATATTCGAGTGCTGCGCCGAGGCCGATTGCTCCGGCAATATGCGGTGTGCCGGCCTCGAACTTATACGGTACGTCGTTATATTCCGTCTGTTCGAAACGGACTTCTTTGATCATGTCGCCGCCGCCTTGGTAGGGCGGCATCGCATCGAGAAGTTCGCGTTTGCCATACAGCACGCCGATTCCGGTCGGCGCGAATACCTTATGCCCGGAGAATGCGTATAAATCACAATCAAGGTCTTGCACATCGACCCCAATGTGGGCGATGGCTTGGGCGCCGTCGATCAACACCTTTGCGCCAACCGTATGGGCGAGCCCTATCATTTCCTTGACCGGATTGATGGTTCCCAGCGCATTCGAAATATGACCGAGCGATACGATCTTGGTTTTCGCGTTAAGGCGCTTCTCAAATTCTTCAGTAATAATTTCGCCTCGGTCGTCTATCGGCGCCACAACCAATTTCGCGTCGTACTGAGCGGCTACCATCTGCCACGGCACGATATTGGAATGATGTTCCATTTCCGAAACTAAAATTTCGTCACCCGGTTTAAGTACGAGCCTAGCCAAGCTTTGACTCGCTAGATTTATCGAGTCTGTTGTGCCGCGTGTGAAAATAATTTCGTCTGGTGTTGGCGCATTGATGAACTGTTGAATAATCTGCCTGGCATTTTCATAAGCTTCGGTGCCGCGTTGGCTTAGCGTATGAACGCCACGGTGAATGTTCGAATTTTGTGCTTCGTAGTATTGACTGATTGTGTCAATCACAACCCTCGGTTTGTGGGTCGTCGCCGCATTGTCTAAATACACTAGTGGATGACCATTAACCGATTCGCTCAAGATCGGAAAATCTTTACGGATCCTGTCGATGTCGAACGCAGCATTCAATACTTGCGCCTGCGAATTACCCACGGTCTTCTATCTCATTAATGCCGGTCGTATGCGTCCGCGTCGTGATTATTTCTTCTAACCACTCACGTAGTGGCGCAACAGTAATATCGACGGCGATATCGGCGGCGAATGCGAAGGTTAATATACTGCGTGCCGTTTGCTCATCAATGCCGCGTGAACGTAAATAGAAAAATGAGTCCTCGTCGAGTTGGCCTACAGTCGCGCCATGCGCGCACTTGACGTCATCGGCGTAGATCTCTAACTCCGGTTTCGTGTCGATTTCAGCGTTATCAGATAGCAACAGGTTTTTACTTGATTGCAAAGCTTCAATTTTTTGCGCATCTTGCTCGACCAGTATTTTGCCGTTAAATACGCCGCGCCCATTGCCGTCTGCAATGCCCTTATAGCTTTCGCTACTGGTTGTGTTGCCGACTTTATGTCGTACGCGCGTGTGGTGATCGATGTGCTGACCGTCATTGACCATAAACAATCCATTCATCGTGACATGCGCGCCGCGACCGACGAGATCGGCATTGACATCGATCCGCGTGATTGCTCCGCCGAAGGCAAATGAGTACGTGCTCACCGATGCATCATTCGCAACCGAGGCGTAGACATTACCGATGTGATGGCACAAGGCATCGTCCATTTGGATGCGGTAGTGAGCAACATTTGCGCCCGCTTGAGCGTCGATCTCGGTCAGTGCATTTGTCGCGCTCGTGGATCCCTCTAAGCTTGCGTGGCTTTCAATAACTGTCACTGCACTATTCGCGCTCGCGCTGATAATTAAGCGCGCGCTGTTAAGTCGTGCGCCCGGTGAAACTGTGTTGACGTAAAGCACTTGAATTGGATCATTGAAGTTCACGCCGGCGGCAACTTGGACGAGCATGCCGTCTTCGATCAGGGCGCAATTCAATGCCGGGAACGCGCTATCGAATTGATTTAAAAAGGGTGCAAATTCATCGGAATCACGCGTTAGTAAATCCCCGATGGTTGTGCACGTAACGCCGCACGGCAGCGCATCCAAAGACGACAAGTTCGGGTCGAATTTCCCATCCAGGAATACCGCTACATGGGTTGAGAATATCGGCAAAGGGAGATCCGACAGTTTTATCGCATTAGAGACTATCGGTTCGGGAGCTCCAAGTGCGACGTAGTCAGACTCCCGTAACGAGCGGATGTCCGTGTACTTCCAATCTTCCTGTCGTACAGTAGGCAGGCCCATTTTTTCGAATCGCGTAAAAGCCTCGCGTCGAAAATCGGCAACCCGTGTCTTGCCCGCGCCAGGTAAGCTTGCGGCATGTTGCTGAAATTGCTCGGCCAATTGATCACTCAATAGGGTCATGCGACGCTCGCTTCGTCTTTTAACCAGTCGTAGCCACGCTCTTCCAACTCGAGAGCCAAGTTCTTATCACCCGAGCGCACGATCCGCCCACCGGCCAGCACATGGACGAAATCCGGCACGATATAGTCAAGTAAGCGCTGATAATGCGTCACAACGACAAACGATCGATTGCCATCACGCAGTTGGTTGACGCCGTCCCCAACCGCTTTTAGCGCGTCGATGTCGAGACCCGAGTCGGTCTCATCCAGGATGGCCAAATGTGGCTCAAGCACGCTCATTTGAAACACTTCGTTGCGCTTTTTCTCGCCGCCGGAAAAGCCTGTGTTAACGGGTCTATTCAATAAGCCGTCGTCAATGCCCACTGATTTGGTTTTTGCCTTTACGATTTTCAGAAATTCGATCGCATCAAGTTCTTTTTCGCCTCGATACTTTCGGATCCCATTGAGCGCGGCTTTGAGCATGTAGACGTTATTGACGCCGGGAATCTCCACGGGATATTGAAAGGCTAGAAAGACCCCCTCGCCGGCGCGTTCTTCAGGGGCCAAGCTAAGTAAATCTTTGCCATTAAAGGTGACGCTGCCACCGGTAATGTTGTATCCGTCACGACCAGCAATGATGTGTGCGAGGGTGCTTTTTCCGGAACCATTCGGTCCCATAATGGCGTGCACTTCGCCTGGCTTAACCGTGAGACTGAGGCCTTTCAAAATCGGTTTCTTTTCGACCGAGACTTGTAAATTGTTAATTTCGAGCATGTTGTTTCCTAGGCGTGTGCGCCACTATTTACCGTACTTAGCCGATCGAACCTTCGAGCGAAATGCTAAGTAATTTTTGTGCTTCGACAGCGAATTCCATTGGTAATTCTTTAAAAACGTCGCGGCAAAAACCATTCACGATCATGTTGATCGCATCTTCATCGCGGATCCCGCGTTGGCGCAAGTAGAACAATTGGTCATCACTGATTTTTGAAGTCGAGGCTTCGTGCTCAACCTGCGCGCTGGAGTTTTTCACTTCGACGTAGGGGAATGTATGTGCTCCTGAACGGTCGCCAATAAGCAATGAGTCGCATTGGGTATAGTTCCGCGCGTTCTCGGCACCTTTTGCGATGCGCACTAAACCTCGATACGCGTTCTGACCGCGGTCCGCCGAAATGCCTTTGGAAATAATCGTGCTCCTGGTATTTCGGCCAAGGTGTACCATTTTCGTTCCGGTATCCGCTTGCTGCATGTTTCTCGCTAACGCGACAGAATAAAATTCACCGACTGAGTTATCTCCTTTTAAGATACAGCTCGGGTACTTCCAGGTGATCGCGGAACCGGTTTCAACTTGGGTCCAAGATATTTTCGAATTGTTGCCGCGACAGTCACCACGTTTTGTGACGAAGTTATAAATGCCGCCAACACCGTTCTCGTCTCCGGGGTACCAATTTTGAACCGTGGAATATTTGATCTCTGCATCATCAAGTGCGACAAGCTCCACGACCGCAGCATGTAGCTGATTCTCATCGCGCATGGGCGCGGTACACCCTTCGAGATAGCTGACGTGGCTACCGCTGTCGGCGATGATGAGGGTCCGTTCGAATTGCCCAGTGTTCATCGCGTTAATGCGAAAATAGGTCGAAAGTTCCATCGGGCAACGCGTGTTTTTCGGGATATAGACGAACGAACCGTCGGTAAACACGGCGGAATTTAATGCCGCAAAATAGTTGTCTGATACGGGTACAACGCTGCCTAAGTAGCGCTTAATAAGTTCTGGATGGTTAATGACCGCTTCCGAGAACGAGCAAAAAATCACCCCTGCTTCGGCGAGCTTTTCTTTAAACGTTGTGTGCACCGAGACACTATCGAAAACCATGTCGACGGCCACGCCAGCCAGCATTTTCTGTTCTTCAAGCGGAATGCCAAGTTTCTCGTAGGTCGCGATCAGTTCCGGATCTACCTCGTCTAGGCTCTGGGGTCGATCTTCCTGCGATTTAGGCGCCGAGTAATAGGAAATAGCTTGTAGATCGATTGGCGGATAATGCACGTGCGCCCACTTCGGCTCCGCCATTTTTTTCCATCGTTCATAGGCTTTCAGCCGCCATTCGAGCATCCACTCCGGCTCGCCTTTCTTTTTCGAAATGAATTCAATAACACCCGGATCAAGTCCCGGCGGGACGCTATCCTGCTCGATGTCGGTATAGAATCCTGCTTCGTATTTCTTACTGACAAAATCGTTTATGTCTTGAGGCTGGCTTGCCATCTTCAATTATCCTGTTGTTCTCGCGTGAATAATTTCACGTCCCTGGCGGCAGTATTTATCGATCAATTGGCTATATGACGTCGATCGTGGGCGGGAATTCTGCTTCTAGCGAAAAGCTTTCACCGCAACCACAAGTTTCTTTGACGTTCGGGTTCGAAAATTTAAACCCCTCATTCAGACCGTCGCGGCCAAAATCGATCTGCGTACCGTTAAGGTACTTCAAGTTTTCTTTGTCAATAATGAGTTGTATGCCTTCGGATTCGAAAACTTCGTCGACATCGTGAATATCGTCGGCAGTTTCCACCACATACATGTAGCCAGAACAGCCGGTGGTTTTAACGCTAAGTCGTAGGCCTTTCGCACTGTTCTCATTTTTTAGGTAGCTCCGGACATGGGTTGCTGCGCGCTCGGTTAGGGTGACTGACATATCCAATTCCTCTTTATACTGTCGTGTGCGGTGCCACGTTGCAGCGCTTGTCTTGCCATTGGCGGATGATTTGCACACCTTTTTGACCGCCGAGTTCGTTTAGGCTGATGTTGCCTAGGAATTCGCGAATTTGGGTGCTCAAATCGGCCCACAGATCGTGCGTGAGACAGCGTTGATCGCCTTGGCAGTTGCGTTGCCCGCCGCAGCGGGTTGCGTCTACTGTCTCATCGACTGCGTCGATCACATCAGCTACAGAGATCTGTTCGGTCGATTTCAACAAGCGATACCCGCCGCCAGGCCCGCGCGTGCCGTCAACTAATCCATGCTTGCGCAGCCGTGAAAATAGCTGCTCCAAATAGGATTGCGAGATGCCTTGGCGTTCCGCAATTTCGGACAGTGACACAGGTCCGGCCTGATCGTGCAGCGCCAAATCAAGCATCGCGGTGACGGCATAGCGTCCACGGGTCGTAAGTCGCATAGGGGGTGGCCTGTTCGGTAAATTAAAACCAACTGAATCGCTCGGGAATTATGGCAGAAACCAACGAAATTGGTCAAGAATTATATTGAGGGTTTATTTACCGTCGCGGTCGCTGATTTGGTCTGATTTTGGCGACTCGTGAGCCAGTTGCAATAATGTTCTGTTGATCTCATCTAGTTGATTTTGAACAGATTTCGCATGATCAAGCATAGAATCGACAGCCTGGACAAGCGGGTCGCTTAAGTCTCGCATCTGGCCATATGCGTCGAATCCGAGCTGTTGCGCCGTTTTTTCCCTATCGGTCGCCGAAGGGTGTGCGGTTTCTTCGCCAGCTACCCGGGCGGGTACACCGACCACGGTTGCGCCGTCTGGGACGTCTTTTACCACTACGGCATTGGAGCCGATTCGACCATTTTCACCGACGGTAATGGGACCGAGCACTTTTGCCCCGGCGCCGATGACGACGCCGTTTAGCAAAGTTGGGTGACGTTTCCCTTTTGCCCAACTCGTACCACCTAATGTAACCCCATGATATAGCGTGCAATCGTCGCCGATTTCGGCGGTCTCACCGATCACGACGCCCATGCCGTGATCAATAAAGAAGCGACGGCCGATCGTCGCACCAGGGTGAATTTCAATTCCTGTTAGAAATCGAGCGAGGTGTGAATTCATTCGGCCGAGCCATTTAAGCTCTAAGTCCCAAAGGCGGCGGCTCAGTCGATGCAATAAAATGGCATGCAAGCCGGGATAGGCAGTAACGACTTCCAAAGTTGTGCGCGCTGCCGGATCGCGGGCGAACACACAATCAATATCTTCTTTTAGCCGTTCGAACATGGGGTGTCACAATTCCAAATCAAATTGAGGTCGCCCGCACGCGACCGC
>JBLFWZ010000137.1:0-11726 GCA_047611905.1 Gammaproteobacteria bacterium
AGCGCTGACTCGCTCAATCCCAGATCTCGGGCTACCGCCGAACTGCTTTTCTCACCGCCTCGCACCAAACCAACGACCTCGGCCTTGTACTCTGGCGTGAATGTTCGTTTCTTTTTTGTCACGAATCACCTCTTCAGGGCATTGTCGCCCTATCTGAGGTGTCTACCAATCCCAGGCAAGTCCATCGTACAAAACTGGAACACTCGCAAACCCAACTCAATCGCTCGACTTCTCTTCGTCCTTCCTAGCCTGCGATAACCCAAAGGCAACAGGTCCTACGGGCTCCGAAACCGTTCCAAGACCAATCATTAATATGACACAGTTAAATACTTACCCCTGAGCGGGACATCTGTGGCGTTCGGTCAGTCGATACCCAATTCTTTCGCCTGGTCTTCGAGGAAACCCACGATCAGGTCATCCATCGCCTTGCCTGCTGCCGCGCTAAGATCCGTGAAGTCGCGCATCAGCACGATGCGATCCACGCCGGCGTCTTCGTAACGCTTGGCCGTATCCGCATCGATCGGTCCGGGCGGCGTCACCGTTATCGTGAGGCGGCCGAGCGAGTCTGGTCGCTGTGTGCTCTTGGCCGTCTCCTCAAGCGCTTTGATATGAGCGGTCGCTGAATCCACGTCCTCGAAAAAGCCGTACCAACCGTCGCACTGGCTCACCGCACGCCTAAAGGCCGCAGCAGATTCGCCCCCCACAATGATCGGCGGGTGGGGCTTTTGCGTCGGAAGGGGGCGAGACTGAATACCCGAAAATTGCGTGAACTTCCCGTCGAAGCTCGGCTGCTCCTGGGTCCAAAGCGTTCTCAACACTTCAATGTGCTCCGTGGCACGCGCGCCACGCTCCTCGAAAGGGATGCCGAGCGCTTCAAACTCGCCCGGCACATAGCCGACACCGAGGCCGAACAACAGCCGCCCTTTCGACAGGACATCGATTCCAGCGAGTTCCTTTGCCAACACGATCGGATCGCGCTGGGGCAAGAGAATTATGCCCGAACCGATCTTAATGCGTTCGGTCTTGGCGGCCGCAAAGGCGAGACTGGCGATGGTGTCGAGGAACGGGGACTCCGGCGGAAGTGGTGAAGGCGCGACTTGAGGGTCGACGAGGATCACGTGCTCACCGGTCCATATCGATTCGTATCCGAGCTGCTCCGCGGACACCAAGACGCGCTCCATGGAGTCGGGGTTGTCGAGCGCACCCAGGTTGAATCCGAAATATCCGTAATCCATGGCTGTCATCCTATTCGTCTTGGAGCCCATTTTCGGGGGCGTCTCTACCTGGTGTCGATCCGTTGGTCGGCCCACCGTCGCAGGCGCGACTTGAAGAAGCAGAGACACTGATAAGTTAATTATTCGAAGGCTGAAACTGACGTGCGCAATGTGCCAGGCGTCCATCAAATACCCTGGCGTGCTCATACGTCGAGCTATCAACCTATTGTTGTCCTCGTCGTTTTCCCTTCTGCCGGTCGCGCAAAGCATCGATTTGCTCGAGGGATCTCTCGAATGAACCCAGGCGAATCGAGCTCAACGCGCTACCTCATTGTATCTGCGCTTTCTAAATTGTCCTCGCCCGACTGAGCGGCATAGATCGAAGTATAACCGCGTGACCAATCGGGCGGAATTTGACACGGGCGCGGGTCATGATGAGCCCAGGTAACGGGTTCACCGCGCACCAATTCGTAGGCATGCGAACTCGGTGCCGGGTGCGGCGTGTACGCTTTTGCGTCCGCCGATGTGTAACAGTTGAGCAGTAAAGGTCGCGGCACTAGTGATTTTGACGACGGCGAAAAATGCAAAGTACGTGAATTGTGGATGGTGATGGAGCCCGCGAGTCCAGTCAGGTATTCGATGCGCGATCGATCGAGTGCCGCAGCGTCCGCATCGCTCAGCATGCCGGTCCAATTGCCCTGCGTGTCGTACTGGTCGTACAGCGGGTCGTTATGTGAATCTTTAAGCACAGCGAGCGGCCCGTTACTCATGTCTGTGTCACCGAGGTAGCAGCCGATCGTAAACACGTTGTAATTCGTGTGCGGGAAAAACTGAATGTCTTGATGCCACTTCACGCGATCACTTTCATCATGCCACTTAAAGTTCAGTTTCGAGTGATGGAATAACACATTTGGCCCGGCCAAATCTGCGGCAACGTCGGCGAGCATTCCGGTTGCGACACGCCAATAAACCGAATCGCGTTCATCGGGGTTCTTTAAACGGCGCAGGATCGGATCGGTCGCTGTGTGCTCAGGCGCGACATCGAAAATCGCATTCGATTGCGTAACCGTGCGGCTAGCCTCAAAGAATCTTTTGGTGACGCTTTGCAGTTCTGTCAACGTATCGCAAGGGATTAAACTCTCGACGCCAACGTAGCCGTGCGCAAAATAATGCTCGCGTTGTGTTTGACTCAGAACACGCGCAGGGAAGGACAGAATTTCTTCAGGCGTCATAGCAATCTCCGAATCAAACGTCGCCGATAATTTGAAGCACAACCACACAATACCGCTTTCGCGGACCGTGAAGTAAGGAAACTGATGAGCTGGAATGCAAAAGATAAAGCACCAGGAGTGGATGACAAAACACTGCCCCGAAGCAAAACCGCCAATAACATCTATAACCCACGACACAGACACCCCGAGATTCGACATGTCTACTGAAAACGAACCCAAACAATGGACGATCACTTGCGAGTGTACGAAGACTGTGCTGAAAGCTCACGGAAACCCTATCCATGTTGCCATCTGCCAGTGCGCCGGCTGCAGAACGGCACAGGGCGGAAAGGCCGCTACGCAGAACCCGGCGTTGATGACGGATCGATGGGGTCTGACCCTGAGGGATCCCCACGAAACTAACAGAAACCGGCGCATGCTTCGCGAGCGAGCGTGTTTAATTCGAGGATGGCCTGTCGTAACTGGTGAACCCTTAAGCGTATTGTCCGATCAGCGACGACCCTTAAACCGAGAAAAGGTAAAGACAACACGTTTTTATGACGCGTTGTATTGGCTTGATATTGGCGATGTCGGCCAGACACCGTTGCCGCCATGCCGAGTACCATCAATATCCAGTTCGCGAGCGTCGTGAGTAAGATCAGGATCGTCATTCGTTTTGTCTGCCGTGTGTCGTTTTGTTCAAACCCAAGACCGAAGCGCGAGCTTTTCATGTCGCGGAACCCTTCTTCGATCTGCATTCGAGTACGATAAATTTTCACGACACGTTTAGCCAATTGCAAATGTCGAGGCAATGAGGTGCTTAGCAGCCAAGGATCATTCGCTGATTTTTTATGTTTTAGCGCCTTGTTGGAACGCCTCGGTTGTCCTTGACGAGTTAAATCCGCTCGGCCCTGACGTTTCTGTTTGTACAGCACCATCGTGCAGCTCAGGGGTTTACTCTGATTGATGTAACCAGAGAAGGCTTTCGCAGTCGCGCTGACCTGCTCATACAACACTGAGATACTTTGCCAATATTCATCGTCCAATGAATAATAATTAGGCTTTCGTGAGCGTCCGACAAAACCCCAATTCAACGCCAACACCTCACGAAACCACGGCGTTCTAAAACCGGCATCCGTGACGATGATCGGGCGGCAATCTGGGCCCACTATAGTCGCCAAACGGCGAAGATACTGTCGGTGTGTCTTCGGCTTTTCTTTCGTGGTCACCTCGTGGACTTCTTCGTAGAGCGTCAAACAGCGCCCATTCATCGCCAAGGTGGCGCGCAGCAAAAAATGTCGCTTGCTAGCATCCAGATCCGACCAGTCGATGAGAATAATCGGCCGCGTTATTTCCCCCAGTATCGTCCGAGCCATTGAGGTGTAGATCGTCATCGCTTCTCCGTGTAGTCGGTGATTCGACAACAACCGACCCGCCCGCTTGATGTTGTGCTTCTCTTTCGCGTTGGACTTTAGTCCTCGACCCATTTGCGTCACGGTCGCCGACGAACCGTGCAATAAGCTGTGCACGCAGGCGGATAAGGCCGTGCGTCGGGACTGGTGCATTTGCGCCGTGACATCGGCTAAGCTTTTGTTCAAAATACCCGTGACATTCATGGTGTTTCCTGATTTGTGATGTTTGACGATTGATCAGATCACCAAATGCCATGAATGTTCCTTTCGATTTAACTTATTTTACTGATCCTTATCATTTATTTGTAGGGATCCCTCAGAGTCTGACCCTATTGCTCACCCTAGGGCGTTCGCTCGTGCTGGTCTTCGGTAAGCCTGGGGCCGGGAATTTCGATGCGTAATGGTGTGAGCACCCGTCGATGGCGGCCTTCCATCTGATGAGACATCCGCGTCGTGGGGTTAGTGACTCTACCGGACGTCGAACAGGCGCGGCTCGCCGTGCATTTAAACTGGTAAACTCACACCCGTTTACGCAATTTATTAAAACCGCACACTAGGGCGCTCGATGGCACAACATGAACTAGGGGTGTTACCCGCCGGACACCTCGAATGGATCTCAATAGAAGACGACGACGGTGAGCCCCAACCCGTCGAGCGCGCGACAATCGAGCAACTGTTTGCGCGCAGCATTACCGATGGTTTAATCGCGCTCGCGGCGGCAGATGACACGCTCGACCTCTCCCCTACCGTCAGCTATTGGCGCGCTTTCGCGTGTCGATATTTAGCTTCGCGATGTCGAATCGAACAGGTCGATCCGGTGGATCCTGCACCCGTCGCCGCGTTAGACGAGCAACAGACGAGTTCATTGCTCGACGGCGCGCCGCCGATGCGCGGAGCGGAATACCTATCCGCAGAGGTACTGAACGGAATTTGGTTCGGGATCGATGATTGGGTATGTGAACAAATCCGCTGTCAAGGTGGTCTCGGGACGTTCCTCGAGAAGAGCGCGCCGCGTTGGCATCGGATCGGACGAGTCTGCTTTCACCTCGCAGAAAACAAAGGCGACCCCCACTACCCGTTTGCATTTATGGCGACCTATGCGCCTGAGCTCTCGAACGAGGGACAAACTCGGCATCAGCCGCTCGCCAAAGCGCTCCAAGAGTATGCTGGTGCCCGCAACAAGGAAGCTTTGATCCGTCTGCTATCGCCGGTGCAGCGTGCATCAGAGCGCAGTGCGTTGATCAAGGACTTGGTCGAGAGCGGCGATCTCTACCATCCGCTTGCATGGACGCCGGCCGAGGCTTACGAATTTCTCAAAGAGACACCGACCTACGAACAATGTGGTGTGATCGTTCGCCTCCCTAATTGGTGGAAGGCGCGTATCCGACCGCGGGTTAACATCACAATCGGCAGCATAAAACGAGAAAAACTCGGCGCAGACGCGCTCCTCGACTTCAATCTTGGCATCGTGCTCGGTGAGTCGAGCTTAAGCGAGCACGAGTTACAAGAATTGATGGAAGCCGAAGACGGCCTGATCTTTGTCAAAGGACAATGGGTGGAAGTAGACCGGGACAAACTGGTCGAGGCGCTTGCCCACTGGAAAAAAGTCGAGGCCGAAGCGGGCAACGACGGTCTATCGTTCGCCGCAGGTATGCGTTTGCTGGCAGGTGCATCGGCCGATCTAGAGCACGGCGAAGTTACCTCACAAGACCGGCAATGGGCCTTCGTCGAGGCGGGCCAGTGGTTGAGCACTGTACTTGACGAACTACGGATGCCAGAAACACTCAAGGCCATTGACCCTGGCAAGGCCCTCAAGACCGATCTACGTCCCTACCAGCGCGCCGGTGTAAGTTGGCTGTGGCTGCTCTCGCAGCTGGGACTCGGCGCCTGTCTAGCCGACGATATGGGTCTCGGCAAAACGATGCAAGTAATCGCCCTATTGTTGGTGTTGAAAAAACGGCGCGGCAAATCGCCTTCTCTGCTAGTGCTGCCGGCATCCCTGCTCGGTAACTGGAAAGCGGAACTGGAACGTTATGCGCCTTCACTGCGCTGCTTGTTCGTCCATCCAACGCAGATGAGTAAGGTTGGATTCGCGGCACTGGCGAACGATGACGATGGCGCGCTGGCGCGAGTCGATTTGGTCCTCACCACCTACGGTATGTTAATGCGGCAAACGTGGCTGCAAGAGCGGAACTGGCACCTACTGATCCTCGACGAAGCGCAGGCAATAAAAAACCCCGCTAGCCGGCAAACTCGTGTTATCAAAAAGCTCAAGGCCGACTCACGAATTGCATTGACAGGAACGCCCATTGAGAATCGATTAGGAGATTTGTGGTCCTTGTTCGATTTCCTGTGTCCTGGACTGCTCGGATCGGCAGCACGGTTTAAGACTTTCGCCAAATCACTCTCCGCTGGAGACCAAGATCAGTACGCGCCTCTACGTAACCTCGTGCAGCCATACATCCTACGACGCCTCAAGACGGATAAGACAATCATTACCGACCTGCCAGAAAAAACCGAGATCTATGCATGGTGTGGTCTGAGCAAAACACAAGCTGCCCTCTATCAGAAAGAGGTCAAGCGACTAGCCAACTCACTAGAGACGATGGATGGGATGGAGCGACGCGGCTTGGTGCTTGCCTGCCTGATGCGGTTCAAACAAATCTGCAACCATCCCTCGCAACTGCTTGGCGATGAGCAATACGATCCGGCCGGTAGTGGTAAATTCGCGCGGCTCGCTGAATTGTGCGAGGAGATTGCGTCACGCCAGGAGAAGATGCTGATCTTCACCCAGTTTCGCGAGATAACCGAACCGCTGGCCGCCTACCTGACCGAGCTATTCGGCAGACCAGGATTGGTTCTGCATGGCGGCACGGCCATAAAACGGCGTAAGCAATTGGTCGATCAATTTCAAGCAGACAGTGGGCCTCCGTTTTTCATCCTGTCACTCAAAGCCGGCGGCACCGGTTTGAATTTGACTGCGGCGTCCCACGTTGTCCACTTCGATCGTTGGTGGAACCCGGCCGTGGAAAATCAGGCCACTGACCGGGCGTTTCGTATCGGGCAACGCAATAATGTCCTCGTGCACAAGTTCGTGTGTCAGGGCACAGTGGAAGAAAAAATAGACGCCTTGATAATGGAAAAAACTGCCCTCGCAGGTGATATTCTAGAAGGCGGTGCCGACACCCTGCTCAGTGAAATGAACAACGAAGATTTACTCAAACTGGTTTCGCTTGATTTAGACAAGGTCACACTTTAGATGGAGATCATGTGATGCGTTATGGCGGATGGCGACCCTATGTGCCCGTCGCACAGCGGCGCGCTAGCGCAATGCGAAAAATTAAACGGCTACGCAGTACAGGTGTGGAAATTGAACCCATCGAGATACGGGGTACCAAGATCGCCAACACGTTCTGGGGCGTCGCCTGGTGCAAACACCTAGAACAATTCAGCGACTATGACAATCGCCTTCCGCGCGGTCGCACCTATGTTCGGAACGGTTCGGTTGTTCACCTTGCGCTCAAGCAGGGAAATGTCGAGGCGATCGTTGCGGGTTCCGAGCTATACCACGTCAACATCCGCATGGCGCCACTCACGTCCGCAAAGTGGAAACATGTCCGCAAACAATGCGCCGGCCAGATCGGCTCAATGCTTGAATTGTTACAGGGGCAACTGTCGAATGAGATCATGCGGATCGTAACGGATCCCAACCAGGGGTTGTTCCCGCAACCGAGCGATATCAAGCTCCATTGCGATTGCCCTGATTCGGCCGAGATGTGTAAACACGTGGCCGCCGTTTTGTACGGCGTTGGCGCTCGCTTAGATGAAAAACCGGAGCTCCTGTTCATGTTGCGCAAAGTCGATCATGAGGCACTCATCGGAGCGGAACTCGATATGCAAGTGGCGACTACCGGAACAGGGAAACGGCGTCGATTGGCGAATCAGGATCTCTCAAGCGTGTTCGGTGTCGAAATCGACGATCCGCCAATACCCGTAAAGAAAGCGCCGCCGCAAACCACTTTCGCCCCGACCGGCGCGGCCGTTGCACGGCTACGCAAACAACGCGGGATGACCCTTGCGGAGTTCGCTGACCTCCTCGGCGTTAGTCCGCAAACTGTCGCCAAATGGGAAAGCAAACGCGGCAAACTCAGACTTCAACCGCGGTCACAAGCAGCGCTATCTCGTATAGCTCGCAAGGCTAACGAGTAGTCGATTGCGTCGTAAAATGTTAGCGCCCGATTTCCATATTTAGTCGTTGCTATCCGAGCATACAAGCAATTACAGACACCATTGCACCTTTTCGCGCCACCGGCGCGAGAGCGGACGTTCGTTCGAAATGGACGCGACAGGCAGGAAACGACCCACAACGGTCCTTTAGGGATTGCTAATATAGACGTGATAGCGAAGAAAAAGATGCGGTCAAGTGTCGGACTCGACCGTTGTTTTAGGTGCCCGTCCTGCCGCGGCGACACTCGCGTACTCCCAAGTCAGGTTCGCTGAATCCCAATTAGCGTCAACAAATTCTCGGAACTTCGGACTAAAGGGCCCCAATCCAGACTCCCACCATCTTCCTACAATGGGATTTTGTATTAACCCCAGAAACATATTCGCTTTCGCGTCCCAGTTTTCTTTGGAAATTTGTCCCTCCAAATGCATGAGGTATTGCGAGTCATAAAATACCAAGAGCTCCATAACGAACCATAGGAACTGCCTTATGTCCGCATCTGTTAGGGAATCGGGGTCTTCCGCGGCGAGATCCCATATGCGGCTCAGATCCGGATTGTTTATCGCGAGGGCGCCCCAAGCAGCAAATTGTTTTGACATGTCCACTTCTGCGGACATCCGTACAGAGTTGCTGTTTTGTCGTATTTGAATAGCTAGATAGAAGAGCGTCGCAATCGTTGCGATCGCTGCGACGAACTCCCCGACGCTCCCTAGTTCTTGAATCGTCATTTTTTCTGATGAGACCTAACAGTCGAGTACAGAGACCCTACGGCCTCGATATCCGGATTTTATGCGACACTTTTCGCCCACATGCTCGCTCAATTCATGGACCATTCGGGTTTCTCCATATTGTCTACATACTCTCGAAATTGATCATCGAAGTAGGCCTTGCGAATCTCCCAGACTCTCGCGACCGGGATGGAGCCTAGAATAAATCCGTGATACTTAGTAATCGTTTGCCAGATACGCGTCTCTAAGTGCCCGGTTTGGTGTTGGATAAAGGCTTCTTCCCACGCACGGATTATTGCCGTGATCGCGATTATGAGTTTAAGGCGCTCTGATTCTTCAAGGCCGTCATAGTCCTTCAGCGATCGGACCCAAATATCGGCAAGATCTCCCTCCGTGATTCGGCTCGTTGCGTCTCGGAAGCCTACCGATATCTCGTGCATTGCCGCTAGTCGGGACTCTTGATTTTGTGTTTTTATTTGGGTGGCCAAATACACTAATGAAACGATAACGCCCGTTGCACCGAGAATCTCGCCTACTGCACTAATCGCTTCCCAATTCATCGATTTACTCTAGCCGCCTAAAGTCGCGATAACGTGCGCTTGATGGTAGCCGACTGGAACGGCAGCGCAATAAGGAAACTGTCAAGCGCCATTGCTCATCGCCTTGTTTCGTGGTCGTTGTACTTCGCGTGAAAATCTAAGTGGGATTTTCATAGTCTGAAATAATCGTATCCACTACTTGACGAATATTTGATGTGTATAGCTCTCGCAAATTGATCCATTCGCGCCTAACGCCTGCGCTAGACCCGATCAAGGCCGCATAGCCACGAACCCAAGCCTCCCAAACTTCGTCTGGCAACAAATCCGCTTCGTGACTAAACCGCGCCGATTGGAATGTATTAAACATGTTTAGTGAGAATACGGTGAATTGCTTCTTATCAGCGGGGCTGAGGCTTTCGTAATCATCGTCGGCCCTTTGCCATAGAGCGGCGACTTGGGGATTCGCAGCTGCGACACCTTGGGCAGCCGTTTGATTAGCCAGCAAATCTTGACGCGTCGATACTCTAACGGCCGCCGTGTTATGGCGAATTTGGATAGCAACATAGGCAAGCGAAATTACGACAGCGAATGCTCCGACCATTTCGCCTACCGCTCCAATGGCATCCCAGTTCATCTTTCAATCCCCCGACGGATAATCCAGTGGGCAGCATATCCTAGGGCATCGGCAACGTGAACGACGGTTAATGCCCGAGGGTGTGTAAAAACCCCGAAAAACCTATCGGCGTCGAAAATGTTTCCCACTCCGGGTTCGAGATAGGGATCACGACATTCATTTCATGATCAGCCGTACCCTTGAGCCCGACTTTCGAAAATCGAAAATAGTTTTTACACAGCTTTGGCCGTTAGTCCTAGGTCGGCTAAATCGAGCTGAGTGTCGGCTATGTCGAAGTCCTACGGACGGTCGTGTGCCGTCGCTGTATGCGTAGAACCCACCCAAACAGCCATTCGACCTCGTATTGACCTTATCGTGTTCACCTTTCAAGATGGAGCGATGAAACGGGCTCTCGCTTTTCGGAAAAGCCCGTTTTGACATTAATCTATAAGGGTTTGAATTTAATTGTGTTTTCACCTGCTTCTGCGAAAGAGTAAACCCGGATATCGAGACCGTGAGGGTCTCGCTATTCGTCTGTTAGGTAGCTGACGCACACTGTGACCATTTTTCGAGGCGAGTAGAGAATGACCGAATCGGAAGTAATAGAATCCGCTTTCATGATGGGAGCGGGAGCCGTTAGCGTTTTCACTATATATATTTCAGTGATTTTCGCGTATTTGGCGGCTGCATACTTTGTTGGAGCAAATCTCACGCGGTTTCAAGCTTCGGTTCTTACCGGACTGTTTATTGCAACAGAAACTGTTTCTGCTGCGGCCTGTACGGCCAGCGTTCTCGGTTGGGAAAAACTGATCGCACTTTATCCTTCCGTTCTAAACACGATTCCTTTTTACACGCTGGGCATTTGGCATAAATATATGGCCGGATTGCTAGCTGTCGGTATCGTGGTTGGGCTCTATTTCATGCATAACATTCGTAGCATAAAAGGCAAAGACAACCTCAATGAAAGCGCCACCTAACCAGTTGTTCAACCTGACCGATGACAGCGTCCTCGCTGCGCTACCGCTCCACTGCGGGTCTGTCAACGGCAGGTTAGCAAGACGTTAGGCGTCCCGGGAAACAATGACTATTCAAGAACTCGGCAGTCTCGGTGAACTTATTGCGGCAATCGCCACAGTAGCGACACTAATCTATTTGGCTAGTCAACTTCGTCAAAACTCAAACCAGTTAAAGGGCGACGCTATCGTCGCAATCAATAACACCGAAGAAGCCTTGGTTGAAGATCTTCGAGACGACGAGGATCTTGCGCGGGCATTCATAAATGCGTTGAACGATTGGAATTCGGTAACTCCCCAACAGCAAACTCGCGTTCATCTCTACCTGCACGCCTACACTAGATGGTGCGAGACTTGTTGGCTTCTATCGCAACGCGGGGCTCTTGATGACACAACGTATTCGCCTCGCGAAGTTTCGATGGTCACTATATTAAACCCCAAAGGCGGTCGAGAATGGTGGGGTACGATCAAATTTGTGTTCGATGAGCGGTTTTCCTCGCGCATCGACCAGCAGCTCGCGAGCGCGACTGAAAAGACCCCGTCAGTCATCAGAGATATCCCTTTTTACAGGCCGGAATACTGGACGATGGAAAAATGAAATTTGGCATTCCAAGCGAAGTGCAACAGCCGCCTAACCAGTTGCTCCAACTGACCCTTTACAGTCGCCTTCTTGCGCTGCCGCTCCAGTCAGCCACCATCAAGGGCAGCTGAGCAAGACGTTAGATGCTCTCTAAAAGATCAAGCTATTTTATAGAATTTGTTTCCATCCCA
>JBLFWZ010000138.1:0-11600 GCA_047611905.1 Gammaproteobacteria bacterium
CACCACCAGCCATAAAGTGCTCGCCCGAGCCCTTTAGCACCACACAGCGGATATCGTCGTCATATTCAATCTCAGCCAGGACATCGCGAAGATTTGTGCGCATTTCGATGCTCAAGGCATTGCGTGCGTCCGGGCGGTTGAACGTCAATGTCGCAATGCTATTTTTCTTCTCTACAAGCAGATCGGCCATGCTGAGCTCCTAATTTGTTAGCGGATTGGGATATTCGGATCCTACCGGACTAATAGTAACGATAGCTAGGGGCCGCTAGTGACCCGCGCGTCCCGAGACTGCGAGCTACGCGCGAAAGACGAATGGATGCATAAGTAGCTATTGCCTGAGCGTCTATCGAAGGCAGGGCAATACGGCACACGTTTGTTTCAGCGCGCCAGGGCGCAACAATATTTAGACTAAATCGAATGAAAATTGTACGCTGTCGGTTGCGCTCGACTAGGAAGATGAACCTTGCCGAGCGCCGACGAGCCGTACGTGGCCGGCCTGCGAACTATTTGAAATTAAAATAAGGAACGCAACGATGAGCCAAGATCCCGATCTCGCACTTTCCGATCTCCGAATTCTTGATCTAACCCGTGCTGTCGCGGGTCCCACCTGTACCAGAATGCTCGTCGAAATGGGCGCGGACGTGATCAAAGTGGAGCCCACTCCGGCGGGAGATTTAACCCGCGGGATTACACAATATAAAAACGATCGCAGCCTGTATTTCGTCCAACAAAATCGCGGCAAACAGAGTTTTTGCGTGAATCTGAAAGATCCGCGCGGTATCGCACTTGTTGCAGAACTTGCGAGCGAAGTCGATGCGGTAGTTGAAAATTTCCGCCCCGGTGTCATGGAGGCAATCGGGCTTGGCTACGATCGATTACGTGAGCTCAAAAGCGATATCATTTTGTGCTCCATATCTGCGTTCGGTCAAACCGGCCCATTAGCCAAAAGACCCGGCTACGATTTTATCGCACAGGCTTATTCCGGGATTATGTCGATGATAGGAGAGCCGGGCAAAGCTCCCAATTTAGTCGGCGCAGCGATCGGCGACGCAAGTACAGGTGTACACGCGGCGCTCGGCATCGTGTCCGCAATCCATCGGCGTAATCGCACGGGCAAGGGCGACCACTTGGATGTCGCGCTACTTGATGCATATTACGGATATCACGACGCCAACGTGGTTGTTTATAGCGGATCGAAGGGTGAGGTTAAGCCCACGCGCGAAGGTTCTCATTACGGTGTCGTGTGCCCTGCCGGTATCTTTCATGCGCCGGGCGGATTCATCGTGGTCATGGGCTTCATGCATCACTGGCCGGATCTCTGCCACGCGATGAATCGAGAAGACCTGATTACTCATCCCGATTTTTGCGACGACAGCGTCCGCGTGCCACGCAAACCAGAGGTCACGAAACTTGTCGAAGATTGGCTTGCTACGTTCGCCGACATCGATAGCGCCGTTAATGCATTGCACGAGTTCGACGTGCCTTGCGCGCCGGTTCTATCGGTCGCAGACACCGTGCAAAACGAGCACATGCGCGTGCGCGGCACGGTCCGAACAGTAGAGGATCCGGTTCATGGGTCGGTCGATATTCCCGGCCACCCAATCAAATGGAAGGACCATCCGAACAACATCGAACTCACCGCTCCTACGTTAGGGCAACACAACGAAAGTATCTTAATGGAACGGCTTGGTAAAACCGCCGCCGAACTTCAAGAGCTGCGTGATGACGGAATTTTGCTCGAGAAACCGAGCTAATTTCGCAATGAAACTGTCGTCGTCAGCAGACGTTCGTCGCGCTGCACGAGCGCAATGAGTCTAACGCTGACGGGGAGCTGACCGGGATCGGCGAGTGTTGGTAGGACGCTTACGCGCTTCCCCAACGATTCGAATAGCAAACGTCTTGCAACGGTAATCGCTTCGCGCGACGTAAATCGCCACCTTTTAACCAAGCAATTGGCAACAAGGCAGCTTGGGTTACGTCACCCGGAATACCGAGGAGCCCTGCTACTTCCTTCTCATAGATTAAATGCAGGCTAGTCCAGGCCGAGGCGATGCGTCGAGCGCGCAAGGCCAGCATGAGAGACCAAGTGGCCGGCAAAATCGATCCGTACATGGATGCTTGAGTAAAAACATCTTCGTTTTCGAAGCGACTCTCTATGCAGGGAATAATGAGAGCCGGTGCACGTTGCATATTTTCGAGCAAATGAACGGAGGACTGAATGACGCCGTGAGCTTGTTTCGCGCGTAGATCCTCGGGTTCGAATTCGCGGGTCGCGCTCACGCCAGTACGAGTCATCGCGGTTCCATCCGCCAAATATTTTTCAGCACCTTTTCTGTAATAGTCGGCAATTCCAGATTTCAGATCAGGATCTGTTACGACCATGAAGCGCCAGGTTTGAGTGTTGGCCCCAGTTGGCGCTTGAAGTGCAATTTCTAAAGCTTCATCAATAATCGATCGCGATACTTCCCGGTCGAAATCGAGACGTAGACGAACGCTTCGTGTTGTACTCAATACATGGTCGACGCTCGCTAAATCAAACGGAATGAGTTCTTCGCTCATGCTAATGTCCTCGAATAGTTATATCGTGGTTTTATGATCCGCTGAGACGCAGTCGCGTAACAATGACAAAAGAGCAATCCGCTCCGACATCATCGTGCGCCCGGGCTCGTTTCAATCAACGCTGAAACCTTTAAAGTCCTCGGCAAACGCTTCGTCCCAGCGTGACAGAGGCGTTCGGTCGTGGGCTATATCGCCCGCGCCCCACAGAATTCGGCGCGCATCTTCGGCCGATGACACTTCGTTGTCGGGGCAAATAATATAAAACCCTCCTCGATTGATTGCGTCAATCATATAGTCGACAACCTGCCGTGGAAGCCACGCGCCGTCAGGTTTTTCGCTAACGTAGCGTTTAGTCAATCCCGTGTACGTATAGCCCGGAACTAGTAAATGCGCGCTCACCTGGCAATCTTCCGTATTGCGCAATGCATGCTGCAGACTTTCAGTGGCAGCCTTCACGCCGGCCTTACTCACGTTGTAGGCGGGATTCCCGGGGGGATTGGTGATCCCTTGTTTCGAGCCAGTGTTAATGATCAAGCCGGGCGAAGCCTGCGCGATCATCGTGTCGGTAAACGCGTGTATGCCGTAGATAATGCCCCAAAGATTGACGTCGATCAGGTGACGCCAATTGTCGAGATCATCCCAACTGGACGTTTTTCGACTAGTCCCGGCGTTGTTCATTAACACGTCAACTTGGCCAAACGTTTCAAATGCGAATTCCTTCAATTCAAACATCTGCGTGGTTTGCGATACATCGAGCGTGCGAGTGACGATCTGATTATCTTTGAGCGCCTTACTCGCGCGGATCTCTTTGGCGGCTACGTCTAATTTTTCCGAATCGATATCGGCCATTACGACGTGCATGCCGTATTCGGAGAAGCATTGCGCGGCAGCCAAACCAATGCCGTCTGCCGCACCGGTAATCACGGCGACGTTGCCCGGCTTAAAGGCGGGATGATTTTCCATGTCATGGTTCCTATATCAGACGTTAATAATCCTAACAACGAGCACGTAGCGTTCGTTTGCCGTCTATCGCGCGTGATCGTAGTGTTAAGGTTTTCCGGCCACGACGATTTCCAGCACGTAGGGCTTTCCCGTGCTAAGCGCCCGTTGCAAAGAGTCGGCCACGGCCACCGCCTCGCTCACTACTTCACCAGCGATGCCCATGCCTTTCGCCATGGCGATAAAATCTAACGGCGGATTATTCAAATTCATATGCGGATACGGCTTGTCGGACAGTATGTCGAAGCGACGGCGATAGGTATCCAAATTGTGTTTCAACACGCGATACTCGCCGTTCGATAAAATGACGAACACGATCGGAAGCTCATGGTGGGCGGCGGTCCATAGGGCTTGAATACTGTACATCGCCGATCCATCCCCCGAGAGTGCAACGACTCTTCTATCGGGACAGGCTACCTGCGTGCCAATAGCGCCGGCTATTCCTTGCCCGATCCCGCCGCCGCGACCCGCGAAATAATCTCCCGGCCGACGGAAATCGAATTGCCGCGCAACGTCGGAAAATGCCGTGATGGATTCATCTACGACGATGGTACCCTCTGGTAATCCTTTGGCGAGTTCGTGTAACGCCCGAAACGGTGCCATCGGCGTATCGTTCCACACGCCCTCTAGTTCGGCCGTGGCCCGTAATGCTCTTGCTTCACTGCCGCTGGCAAGTTCGGCGTTGCGGGTATTGGCTGCTTCAACAAAGCGAGTGTCGCCGCCGCGCATTGAGGTCACTAAATCGGCGAGGGTTGATGCAAGATCCGCGTAGATTCCGAGGTCTACCGGAAAATTGAATGCGAGCTGTTGATTATTATTTTCGATCTGGATGATACGGGCGCCGTCAGGAACCGCGCTATGCTCATCATGCCAAATATCTTCGAAAAAAGGCCCTCCCAAAAAAACAACCAAATCGTGAGGACTCAGTAACGCGGCAGTTTCTTTCGCCGTGAACGGAACGCGACCGCGATAACTCGGATGCTTATTGGGAAATGAAAGTTGCGCACGTAAGCCCTCGTGGTAGACCGGCGCGCCAATTGTCTCCGCGAGCGAGACGACGCTATCAAACGCACCGGCGCGTGCCGGATCGTCACCAGTCACGATACAAGGGCTGCTTGCGCTAGTAATTAATCGAGTGGCTTGCGCAATAAGGTCCGCACTCGCGCTCCCTTGACTGAGCTGTCCCGATGTCGTCGCACCGATCGTCGTTTCTTGCTCCATCACATTGACCGGTAAGGCAATAAACACCGGCCCGCAAGGCGTTTCATTTGCAATCTTGAACGCGCGCCGCATGAGAGGTCCCATTTCATCCGCACTTTGCGGTTCGGCACTGAATTTCGTGACCGGTGCCGCCATAGCAACGAGATCGTGCGACAACAGCGGATTGCGCAAGCGCATACGGGTATCTTGCTGACCTGCGGTGACGACGATCGGCGAGTTGGATTTCAACGCGCCATACATCATGCCGATCGCGTTTCCGAGGCCCGGCGCAACGTGTAAGTTTGCCACGGCGGTTTTACCGCTTGCTTGCGTGTAAAAATTTGCCGCGCCAACTGCGACACCTTCGTGCAGCGCGACGTAGTATTGGATCTGCGGATAATCGATAAGGCGATCAAGCAGCGAATTTTCAGTCGTGCCCGGATTGCCAAAAATGCACTCGACACCATGGGCGAGTAGGGACTCCATAAAAACTTGAGCGCCACGCATAGAAGATCCTCGTCAGATTAAATTAAGCGATTAAACGGAAGTACAGGCGCGAGTGCGCGCCTGTTAGCGATGCAGTAGTACGCCTACCTGAGCAGATAAGAGACTGACCGAAGAACCCTACCCAGGCATGCCGCCGTCCAAATCGTTGAGACGCCGGGTCGCGTATTGCTTACGCTCAGAACTCACCACCGAGTCGCACTCTCTCATAATCTCAACGACCTGATTACTCAAATCGCGAAGCAAATCGTCATCATCGCCATCCTTTGCGCGCGCAACATTCAAGACGGAATCGGCGCTATACATAGGTAAGGTGTCACGAGACCCACGCGCCTTCTGACGCGTCGAATCAGGCGGCGTTTCACCCCTGATTGCCGCGCGCAATAGATTTCTACACATGTAGACACCAACGTCAGATCGCGCAGGATGCTCGAGCCCATGAGGCGCAATTTTCCCGATACTCGTGATAGCTTCGTAATCACCTGGTGCGAGTTGTCCTTCGTAGTAGCTGCGGTGGTTTGTCTGTCCGATCAGGAAATCAACCTTGTCTATCCCACATTCGTTCTCATCACCTGTGCGTTTCGGATCGATCTCGTCATTAAAATGACGCCAACCAAATATAATCATATTGTGGTCATCGACCGGCACATGCCATCGCGTTAGTCCAACTGTCGTATGGCGAAGCTCTGCCGCGGTCGGTACAACGGAGGCCGTTTGCACGAAATTTGGAAATGTCATCTCCGTGATCCGGATCCAAACCTTATCATCCGCAATACGTCGACCCGCAGAAAATAGCATGCCGTTGCCGTCGCGCGTCTTCTCCCATTGGATGACGGGCATCGTGCGAAAGCCCTCGCCGAGACTCACGCCCTCAGCAATTTCCGAATCCACGTTCGCAACCGTCATATTGTTATGTAAGGTCGCGGCGTGAAAATGGTCGATAAGATTTTCCGAAACTTGCAACCAATTGCACGCATAGACATTCGTAAACGGAACCAGGCGCCCATCGGCAGGCGAGGTATAGGCGTCGAATTCTTCGAATTCTGGTTGCTCTTCCGGTGGCCCCATATAAGCGAAAACGAGCCCATGTCTTTCAAAGGCTGGATAGGCACCTTGAAAAATGTTGTCTTTCATTTGGCTTTCTGCAGGTTCGCAAGGGGTCTCGAGAATGCTGCCGTCGACGTCAAACTGCCAACCGTGATAGCAGCAGCGGATCCCATGTTGCTGAATGATGCCGTATTCGAGCGATGTACCACGATGGCAGCAATGCCGATCGAGTACGCCGACCCGACCGCTTCTATCTCGGAACGCGACCAAGTCCTCGTTCATAATGCGAATGGCTTTTGGCACTTCGGTGAGTTCTTCCGACATGCACACCGGTTGCCAAAAGCGCCGCATATACTCACCCATCGGCGTTTGCGGGCCGCAATGAGTTAGCTCGATGTCGACGTGCGCAGATCGATCGGTGCGCTTGTAGTAGCCGGAATACGGTTGTTTGGAGGGATCGGCGTTTTTCGGAATTCGTTCATTCATCGTAATGCTCCTCTCGCTTAGAGAATCCTAGTTGGCGGTCGCGGCCACAATGGTTCGTGGTTGCGTTACGTCGTGTCACGAGCTCGCCCCATGACACACAGAATATCTTCATGAAACTCAAACCAAATGTTATGCACGGAATCACGCCGCGGGTTACATAACAAATCGCTATCGCCTGACTCAACCGCGTTGCTGGCTGCTTCGAAACGGCGTTGGTAGTCGCCATAGCGCGGAACAAGTGGGCGCAGATCGTCGATTCGTGTACATAGGCGTTCGACAATATCGAGCGCCTTAAATAGCAAGTCGTCCTCACTGTCTTGTTGCCACTGGGTTAGCGCGGCAATGAAACGGGTATTCAGACTTTCAAACTGACTATACCAATCGTTGAGTAAGGGACTATTGCGCACCGCTTTATAGGTTTTATTGTAATGCTGCGCGACTATTGCCGACCCTTCGGGTAGAAGTAAATGGCCGGAGTCTGTCGTCATAATTAAACCAGCGTCCGCACTTAAGTCCAAAATCGCCGATAATTCCGCACCCTCGATTCCCGTTAAAGTCACGATGTCGTCTGTGGTCGCCATCTTCTTCAAGAAGATGGCGTTCATGACGACGAAATGGTTTTCGTCGAGCGAGCCAAGATCCGATTCATTTGAAGTGCTGCCAATTGAATCTACGGTGGCCATCACCTCAACCCCAGAAGTACTTCGAACGGCGTCGATCTGCGTCCGCCGAGAACGGTAAATAGCCGGCGCCCGAAAATATCTTATTTGGAACAGTCACCTTCGCAAAATCGCGTTTGCCGATTTCGTAATAGTGATTTGAAATGCGCTGATCGATTTCCCAAAAATCGTAGTCGACGCACGCCTTCTCGTAGGTCCCCGCACGACGTAGGTGCGGCAAAATCATCCCAACGTAGTAGACGTACATGCCGTTAGTAATTAATTGTCGGCGGCACATTCGAGACAACTTCGTATAGAGCTTGAAGGTCGCGTTTTGAATTCCGACCAAGCGGCTCGGAAGTTCGGCTATAGGAACCGGATAGACCTCTGCGATTGGCGTATCCCATTTTTCGCGCACGAACACGGCTGCAGCGACCACGTGCGGGATATAGTTTTTAGGCCGCGTGAACGTTGTGGAAATGTCATTAACGCGAATTTCCTGCAAGCCCATACTTTGCGGATCGATCTCGAGCATTATGGTGTAACAGTGCGGAACGTTCTCGTGATCGCAAACGTCGCTCCAGTGATAGGCCTCTTCGTTGCAAAATAGATCGCGGATAATGAGTAGGTTACCGTTCGGCAACGGATATGGACCGGTATCGCCGAGCCCTAAGCGGCAATCAAAATGATCGAGGAAAGACAGTAGCTCGGCGGCCGCATTGAATTGAATCAACGCGTCGTGCTGGGGGCTGCCGGGTTCGAGCGGTATCAGCTCCGGCAACAGGCTTTCGAGAAATTCTGGCGTATGAATTCGACAACGATATCGATCTTGCGAGTTCAGAATCCAGCCGTCCTGACGTTTGCCCCACAATACGCGCTGCATGAACTTCAAGATTGTCGAACTTTCTTCGATATAGTCGTCCGGACCAATCACTTCAAGCGCTAGCAATGCGCAGCGACCCATACCAAATCCCACCGCGCCGATAGCCCAATCGTGCACTGCGTTTATTTTCGTGCCTATCTCGCTTCGCGACGAGGCGCCCAAATCGAGCACACCTTGAACGCCGATCTCGTTGGTCGTCATGTTGAGTAATTCTGGCCAGCGGTAGAACTCGTGCATCATTGCCAAGAGCTCGTATTCCTGGCGCGGAATCATGCCGGATGCGCCTTCCGTCGCGCGCATGACTAGCACGTCCCAGATATTCCAGGCCAAATAATTATTCAAATCGTTGAGCTCGGCGATGCTGAATTCCGAGTTACGCACGGCTTCGATATCGACGCGCTCTAGCACTTGGCTTTGCGCTCGAGATTTCATAATACGGTCACCAAGAATGCCGTCTGGCACCGGCTCCTGACCGACGAAATTACCCGTATACACCAATTCCTGGAAACGCAGGCCAGGGTCGTTGTCTTCGTAGCGTTGCAAATATTCGGTGGCCATATTCATACTCGCCTTAGTCGATTAATTCGATCAGTCCGATGTCGCCGTCGTTACAGTTTAGGCGGACGTGTTTGCCGTTTAAGGCCTCTATCACTTCGTCAAAGTGAGCATCGTTGTCACCGCCAGTGACGTAACGTGCGGCGCTCGCGCACAAATACGCCGTCATAATGCACGGAATTTGAAATTCGCGCGACAGGATCCCTAAATGCGATTCCGGTGCTCCGGATAGGGTAATGACGCCAATCGCCCCCATCGAAAGCGCTGGCGCAAGGAAGGTTGTGGTGCCGCCTTGCGCCATTAATATGTGTTCTTTAAGTTTACCGCTCTGAATTAGCGCGATGACGGCCTTCGGATCCGGTAAGTAGAGTATCGTTCCTTGAGATTCTTTATTCGTTTCGAAACAGTTGTAACCTTCAGCAACGACTTTTCCCGCAGGCATTTCTAGCTCCTCATCATGGCACCTTGACGTGCCTGTTTAAACCAATCCAAAAATTCCAATGGTGTATCAGCGACAAACTCAGCACCCGCAGCGCGCAATTGATCCGCTGTATGCATGCCCCAACTAACGCCGCACACTCTGAGTCCGCTGGTGCGGCCCTCGCCCACATCGCCAACCGTATCGGTTACCAGGGCGACTTCGTCGGCGCGCCATACGGGCGCGTCTCCAACTTGCATCGAAGAAGTCCCGCGATAATCAGTGCCGATCCGGAGATAGTGAGCGATGGCAACGGATTTCGATGGCTCGTCATCCCCAGCAAGAATATGCGGAAAACAATTCGTCACGTCCCCAGCGGCTAAGATCCTGCGGATCACGTCGAGCATGTTGCTGGACAAAATCGCCATCTCAACTTCATCACTGAGCGCTTTTATGATGTCAACTATGCCGGGAATGAACGGTGGGTTGTAACTCTGACGAATGGTGTCCATGAAATGAGTAACCACCGCCTCGGCGCGCGCACTGTCGTCACAGTAATCTGCAATTGCACGAAAAAAATTGCTCTCCGACAACTGCAGAAATTTTTCTTGTGTGTCGATACCGAGTCCGAATGCTCGATCCGTCTCAGAAAATATTTTCCATGCGGCGTCGCGTGCTTCCACCAATGTGCCGTCCATATCAAAAAGAACGACATTTAACGGCATGGTCTATTGCTCGTCGACTCTTGGGGCATCTTTACCAGCATTTAACCGATTCAGCTTCGGCAGTTCGTAAAAATCTTGCACTTCGCCGTACGCTTCACGACCGCCATACTGCCAGCGTGCTAGTACATTAAATGCCACCATGTTCGGCCAACATTGCCATGGGAAATTAGTCAGCGCCTGTCCGGTTAATTTATGCGCGTGTCCGGCGCTGTCGAGCAATTCTAGATCGATAGTCCGCGCGAACCGATCGGGGCCTCGAACCACTCGGCCTGTGCCACTCGCAAGTCCGAACACTTCGCCGTTTTGCAGGGCGTAACCGTGAGCTAAAGACAGCGACGTGTCGTCACTGTCTGCATCAAAACTTAAAATCGCGTGCAAGGCGGTTTGATCATCCACATGCGCATGTAGCCAACTCATGTTGGGTTTGCCCCGTTCGGGACGTGGTCCCCAGGAATGATCCATAGTCGAGACGCAATCGATCGGAAAGCGCACCCCACGCAGAACCACTTCGCCGACCACCCTACCCGTCTGGTCGAAGTGCCCATCGTAGGCATTTCCCCAGGAAAACTTGCCAGCGTCAGTGCCCGACGCACACATCGGGTCTTGCTCTGGATCGTTGATGTCGAATGGCACCATGAGCGCGGAGTACTGCACGTCAATCGATGTGCCTTGTTCGTCGTCGTACGTAATATGCCATTGTCGATTCGGATCGACACATCGCACATGCAACGAATTGGCTAATTCGTAATCCAATAGACTGTTGTTTGCCGGCATCGGCAACGCTGCTCGATAGTCGCAAAAATCTGCCGCCCACGGCGTGCTTGCGCGCTGGGAATTCATACAGATCGACGAACTCACCATACCGAGATTGGGTCGAAACAATGCGTAGACGCCAACATTGAGGTGCGCTTCGGCGTTATAAAAACCGAAGTAGTTGGTCTCCGCCCAATCTCGTTGATCCGGCCGGAAGGAATGGAATTCAGCGTCGAGGTCGTTAAGCATATTCAAACTCCCCAGTGGTATCACGATTATACGGCGGACTGGCGTTGTTGCAGACTTTTTTACGCTCGCTGCTCGATTGCATGCCGCGCCCCCATCATTCAAGTGCCTATCGTGCAGCAACTCCTGCTACGATTCATTCATCCTAGTCGAGTCTACAAGTCTACAATTCCTCGTTATACGCTGCCGTACGCGAATACGTGTCTGTTTTGCTTGAATCATGCCTCAAGAATTCGAGAGAAGCGTTCCAAGCTTTGAATGCTGTGCCCACTGATAAATTCATTGCAATAAGGCATTGCGGTCGCCATACCTATCGCTAGCGGCTCGTAAGACGGGTCGCCTTTAAGCGGATTTATCCAGACAACTGACTTTGCCCGATTGGCAATCTTGGCCATCGCCCGTTCGAGCAGTTCCGAATCACCCGTATCCCATCCATCGCTCATGATCACCACGGTCGACTTTCGCGTCACAACCGCTGCGTGAGCTTCATTTAATTCTGCCAATGCCGCACCAATTTTGGTGCCGCCGGACCAACCCGAAAACTGTAATGAAATCGCCTGCAGCAT
>JBLFWZ010000139.1:0-11596 GCA_047611905.1 Gammaproteobacteria bacterium
TCGTGATCACAACTCGCTTGGCAGAGCCCAACACTTCCAGGCCGGCTTTCTCTAAGCTCAGACCCACTTCTTCGGCAATGACCGTACCACTAGTAATAATGGCGAGGTCTTCCAACATGGCCTTACGCCGATCACCAAAGCCCGGCGCCTTAACCGCGGCTACTTTTACGATTCCGCGTAAGTTGTTGACCACCAGGGTAGCCAACGCTTCCCCTTCCACGTCTTCGGCAACAATCAACAGTGGTTTGCCAGACTTGGCAACCGCTTCGAGGATCGGTAGGAGATCACGAATGTTGGAGACCTTCTTCTCGTGGAGCAGGATATACGGCTCTTCGAGTTCGATACCCATCGTCTGCTGGTTGTTGATGAAATAGGGCGACAAATAGCCACGGTCAAATTGCATTCCCTCGACAATATCGAGCTCGTTTTCGAGGCCGGAGCCTTCTTCAACGGTGATGACACCTTCTTTGCCGACTTTATCCATGGCTTCAGCGATGATGTCGCCGACCGCAGAATCAGAGTTCGCTGAAATCGTACCGACTTGCGCAATTGCCTTCGTATCTGTGCAGGGCGTGGAGATCTTCGCGAGTTCTGCAACGGCAGCGACAACGCCTTTGTCGATACCACGTTTGATATCCATCGGATTAATACCGGCAGCGACCGTCTTGAGACCTTCCCGAAAGATGGCTTGCGCCAAAACGGTTGCGGTCGTCGTGCCATCGCCGGCAACATCAGAAGTTTTAGATGCGACTTCCTTCACCATCTGCGCACCCATATTTTCGAATCTGTCTTCGAGTTCGATTGCCTTAGCAACTGACACCCCGTCTTTAGTAACAGTCGGTGCTCCGTAGCTTTTCTCAATAACGACGTTGCGGCCTTTAGGGCCCAGTGTTTGTTTGACCGCGTTGGCCAGTATGTTGACACCGGCTGCCATGCGTTGGCGCGCATCATTCGAAAAACGGACTTCTTTAGCGCTCATGTGCTTAATTCCTAATGATCTTAAATTTCTAGTAACAACGCGCTAGGCGTCGAAAATGGCCATGATGTCGTCTTCACGCATCACGAGTAATTCGTCTTCGTCGACTTTGACTTCGGTGCCGGTGTATTGACCAAACAGCACTTGGTCACCGACTTTCACGTCGAGCGCTCGAACACTACCGCTGTCGAGCATTTTTCCGTTACCTACTGCTACGACGCTTCCCCTGGAAGGCTTTTCGGCAGCCGAATCCGGGATCACAATACCGCCGGCGGAAGTCGAGTCTTCTTCTCGTCGTTTGACCACGATCCGATCGTGCAAGGGGCGGATTTTCATTAGTTGTCTCCTAAATTTCAATTTTAACTAATTGAAATTAAATAATTTTAATACCATTGTTAGCACTCCATGGAGAGGAGTGCCAGTGAATATGAACTTAATATTCCTAAAGTCAAGCGGTATCAGCATGCGATATCGAAAGAGGCTCTCAAACTGTAGGCAGCTGCTGAATTTTTCGAAAATCCGACACATCAAAGGCGATAGCCGGAGGCGTCAGTGTTGTGCTTCCATGCATCAAAATTGCACTGAAACCGATCCGCCGCGGAAGAAAGATTTGTACCTGTGCTTCCCGAATACTCATATCGCCCGGTATCAAAACGCTATTCGTTCGTCATGGTGATGTAGGCCACCGAGATCAGGGAATTGGACGACGTTTGATAGCCCACACGGAATGGATCAAGCGAAACTTCTCAATGGCGCGTCGAATACGGCGCGCGCCTTGCCGTTTGACGGTCCACGGAAGCTCGCATCATCACAGACGGTGCAAATCGCGGGCTAGCCGATATCGTCGTTACACTCGGCAGAGATTTCGGCCAGCGTAGATCATCCCGGTCCCGTCGCGTCGTCCAGATCGCGAAAAAAATGCTGAGGGATGTGGCTTCGAACAGGTGTTCGAAATTATAAGACGAACGAACGTTCTTGTTCGTTGAGCAATCGAGCATCGTCATTTCAACACCGCCAGTGACGGTCGATGCGAAGTGGTTAGCTTTCACCGAGCCAGCACCGAACGGCAACACGTTCGTATCTTTGCAATACGGTCTTGCACGCTAACGTGATAGTCATCGTGATCGTAGGTTAGGGGCAGTTCTAGAGTTTGTTTGGGCCAATGTTGTCGGTGAGCAAAGTACCGTAGGGGGTCTTGCGAGCCCATTCGCATAGTTTAATGCGAGCACCCGTTTCCGAGGGGACAACGAATCGAAAGTCTTGCTATCACTAATGTAAGGTTCAGCTTCGAATCGACTATCGCAGCTCCGATAATTCGCTGCGTCACGAGTGAGTTTCATCGGCGTTTTATTAGGTACACTTGCGCGCCCATCGCCTTCAAAGGACTACAAAGTGGACTTGTTTAAGACCGTGCTCGCGCGGACTTTACCGTTCGCCATTACATTCTTTCTAATCGAGACCAGCTTGCGGTTCAGTCTAGCAGTGAGGGTTTCCGATTCGATAGAAATCTCATCGTGGGCATGGCTACATCTTTTTCTGTTAGGCGCCTCGTTTGACGTAGTCGTCCTGGTCTATTTTCTTTTTCCATTCACGATTTACCTCTTGCTACTACCGGAAAAGTGGCGCGGGGCGCTGGTTGCCCGCGTGGCGGCCACGGTTTGGTTCTTCCTAAGCGTCTATGTCGTGATTTATTCAGCATCTGCAGAATGGATATTCTGGGATGAATTTGGCGTGCGATTTAATTTCATGCCGGTCGATTACCTCGTATATACGCAGGAAATTCTCGACAATATTTGGGAATCGTACCCAGTCGTTACCCTTTTATCTTTAGAGTTAATCGTTGCGTTTGGGATCTGCTGGATCGCGGATCGCTTTTTTGACGCCATCCCAAGACCTGTTCGGCGCGATAAACGAGCGATCGCCGGTTCGTTTGCCGTGTTGTTCGTCATAGTGGTCGCAGCATTTAGTCTCCGAGATATCGGCGACGCGGACATCAGCATAGACAACGATTTCAATGAGCTCGCCAAGAATGGCATTTTTAGTTTCTTTTCCGCATTTTGCAACAACGAACTTCCCTACGACGATTTTTATGCTGAAGGGTTCAGCGGGATACCGCTGCCGCCGATTCAGGAAGTCTTAGAGGAGGAGGAACTAGGACATGTATTCCTGAATCCCGGTTCGGATGATATTTCGAGGCTCGTTCCGGGGGGCAGCAATCCACGCAAAAAAAACGTAATGATTGTAGTCCTCCAAAGTACAAGCGCTCGCTTCATGAAGCGGTTCGGGTGGGCGGGTGAAGA
This sequence comes from Gammaproteobacteria bacterium, assembly GCA_047611905.1. Lineage (GTDB taxonomy): Bacteria > Pseudomonadota > Gammaproteobacteria > UBA11873. The sequence continues at coordinate 3,277 of JBLFWZ010000139.1, forward strand.
AATTACGCCGACTTTGGATCGCCTAGCGCACGAATCATTATTTTTTGACGACGCTTATGCGACCGGCACGCAGACTGTCCGAGGACTTGAAGCGATTACGCTGTCAGTACCGCCAACACCGGGGCGATCCATTGTAAAAAGGCCGGGAAACGAAAATCTTGCGTCTCTGGGTTTCGTTTTTCTAGACCGCGGCTACGACACGCGGTTCATCTACGGCGGTAACGGTTATTTCGATAACATGAATTATTTTTTCGGAAACAATGGTTTCTCGATCATCGACCGTGCATCATTTGATGAATCAGAAACAACGTTTGGGAACGCCTGGGGACTTTGCGACGAGGACGTTTACGGGAAGGCAATATCTGAAGCATCACAATCTTTTAATGCTGGCCGACCATTTCTGCAACTCATGATGACAACGTCTAACCATCGGCCATATACATTCCCGACGGGACAGGCCGGGATTGCTGCAACTGGAGGGGGTAGGCAGGTGGGCGTCAAATACGCTGATTATGCGCTGGGCCAATTTCTAGCAAATGCCGCGCGCGAACCTTGGTTCGACGAAACCGTATTCGTTGTCATCGCGGACCATACGGTAAATGCCGCAGGCAAGCGCGAACTAACGCCAATTAAATATCACATTCCGTTTTTAATATACTCACCGCATTTTATTAAACCACAAGTATTTGACAGACTGACGAGTCAGATTGATCTCGTACCCATCCTTCTAGGACTCCTTGATTTTAACTATGCAAACCGATTTTATGGAGAGAATCTGTTCAGTGACGACGACGAGCAGTCACACGTCTACATTTCGAATTATCAAAAACTGCGATACCTCACGAGCGAAGCCCTAACGATTCTTCGGCCTGATCGAACAATTGTTAAGTACGTTAATGGCGTACCGACAATGCCAGCGGTCGTGGACGAAGAAATCGTAACGAAGGCGATAACGGTTTATAGGCATGCGAGTAAATGGAAGGAACACCTTGCTCGGGTCCCGACTATGCCTGATGTTAAAGACGGTGTGGTCGCACGGTTACAAAAGACGGTTCTCGAAATCTCTGCAACTTAGAATACTATCAACGCGCAGGTGTAGACGAGTTAACGAGCCTCAAATATATTTCCTGCGCACAGACCTTCGGTCGATCTCGCCCATTCAATCACTTTATCCAGGAGCGCGGCCAGAAAATGTTGCCGTCAACTAACGTCAAGGGCCGCACCGAGAGTTCCTTTGGGTGGACCTCATCGTCGATGCGCGCGACTAAATTACAACATCATGCTCATATTTTTCGAATATACAGCAGATCAGGAAATTTAAAATGAAGTATTTAGCTCCTGGGTTTTCTTTCTGTAGTCGACGGTTATAGAAGCTCTCGGAATGCTTCAACCCGACGCGAATATTTGATAGCCGCGCGAAGGGCTGAACAATTCGAACGTTGGATCTCAATACACGGGCTACCTGATTCAAGCCCGATGTACTTAACGAAATCACCCCATTCAGCGACACCTGACTTCCACCAAGCCATCTTAACCCGGCTTAGGCCAACGTTGTACGCAGCAAGTGCGAATGATCGCGCCGTTTGCCTTGATACATCGTCTGGAAGATTATCGAATATCCAATCCAAATGTTTTGCTCCGCCGTGGATGCTTTGTTTCGGATCGCGTCGATCGCTTACGCCCACAGTTTCAGCGGTGACTCGCGTTAACATCATTAGCCCTTGTACGCCGGTAGTGCTCTTCGCTGCTGGATTCCATTGAGATTCTTGATATGAAATCGCGGCCAGTAACCTCCAGTCGAAGACGCCGCCGGACGAAGCACGTTTAAATTCAGCTTCAAATGATCTCAGACGTTGTTTTGTCCGACGCTTGAATGCTGCGATTTCAGTGGTAGATAATTTGAACGCCGGAGGTTTTCGGTCGGGAATCTCGATCGTTGTTGGCGACTCTTCGATAGTGCTAGGGCGGTACGTATACCACGCAGCAGCTAATACGCCGATGATCGCTAGTACGATAATCCGTTTGCGGTAGATGCTGGTGCCAGCGTCAATTCGAAACACTGGTCTTTCTTATTGATTGTCGAAGGCTGGGCATGGCTATTCCGTTGGAGTGGCAAACAATCGATCAATTTATTTAGTGGCTGGAAGTTACTGTCGTTGATCGTTGTTTAAAGCCCATGATTATAGCCGTTAATCCGGTTTCGCTATTCACCTCATAATTCTGTTCCAATGGATCCAAGATAGACCGCCCATCCCAACAATAGAAAATATGGACCGCACACCCGAAGGCGGATTTTCCGGGATACAATGGCCAACACATCGTCACAGCACTGCGATCTGACTACTTCGCCAGCGCGTTATACGCGGAATCGCATGGATCTCGTTGACTCTATCATCAGCGGATTAAGGGCGCGCGCCCTGAAAATTGCGTTGGTGCAAGCGCTCTTCCCTTCGATTTTATTTCGATGAAGTTGAATGAGATAGACGAGACAATGACAATCGTTCTTACAGGAAACGATTTGTCATCTCCACAAAATCCGGACAAAACCTGGGGGGCGATCGAGCACAACGAGCTTTTAGAGGTCGACGTTCTCCAACCGTGTTCCGCGCGTAAAACTAGGATCACATGAACCCCGCGTATCAGAATCTCAGATCGGAGATAAGATCAGTTGTCGTTATTGGCTTCGTTGGTTTATTGGTATTCAGTGAATGCTATGCAGCGAGCGTCGATTACTCCGTCAAGGAAAGCGGAAAGCTTATTGTGCAAACGGCTAACATCACCGCAAATAAAGTGTTTGTTAAAGGAGCAGGGGGCAGCCCGGATAGCGATGTTTTGTTCGATGCAGATCGAGATGTTTTATTCATCGTCGATCATCGAAAACGAAGCTATTTACAAATTGACAACAACACGATCAACAAGGTTGCGGAACTATCGAAAGCCGTTTCCGATATATTCCCTTCGGAGAACAACGCTCTTTCGGAGGCCCTCAGGAATCTAGGCGTTGTTAGTGCGCCTCGCCCAATCGCGACCACAATCGACACTAAAACAGTGCTAAAAATCAGCGGTTCCCCGTGTAGTCTATACCGATCGTATCATGCCGGAGATCTGGTATCGGAGATCTGCATGGCGCAAGAGAGTTCGCTGAATCTATCGCCCGAAGATTTTCGATCTTTGCGTTCGTTCTGGGTGTTTGGCGTGCAGTTGCTGGTGCGCGCGGACAGCCTCCTTTCTGTGCTGGGTGTTCAACTGCCCCGAATGGAATTCGAAGATACTGGCGGTTTGCCGATTGCGCTATATACGGCCAAGGATAATTGCCACGTTAGGTTTATGCGTATCAAGCAGAGTGGCGAATCATCGAATTTCTTCGAAATACCCAATAACTATGCTCGCGCTCGGATCCCATTTATCTCAGACTAATCGATTTCATTGAAGGGTTATTGTTAATCAATCGTTTGGACTATTCGCCGGCCGCTATCATTAGATGAATGATTACGGGACTTGGACGCGTGTAGTCAAATTGGGGGCGAGAACGGTGTTAGTGACACCGTTGGTTGAGGTGATTCAGTTTGGACAGGGGGGCGATCTTGACGCTGCCGCCGCCCCGTTTGCTGCATTGGAATTGAACAAAATACCAACGCGACCTGTCATAATGCGGAGGATCGAAACATGAACGTCCGGGGATTGATATCGCGGTCCAATGAAAGCGCGGACGACGATCTGTTTTAACCCGTGTGTGATTAATTGTGCGCTAATTGAACCGTACCGGCCGCGGTAACGGACAGGATGTAACGAGAAAATGACCTACTGGATTGGCGCGCGCAGGATCGTCCTGCTTATGTCAGTCCTCTTGTTACTTGAGGCGTGCGCACTGTTACCAAACTCAGCTGCGAAAAAAATCGCGGCACTGGAAGCCGCGCAAGCACCGCGGATTGGGCTCGAACTTAATGGCGTCGACGACGCACTGGCCGAAAACGTTCGAGCTCATCTCTCAATCAGCAGTAAACCCTGCACGGTTTCCCGCGCCTATCTGAGGGCGCTCGGCGAACGCGCGACCGAAGAAACGGAAAAAGCCCTACAAGCATTCGGTTACTACGCACCTGAGATCCAGGTTGCGATCGAGGAAATCGGCGTCTGCCCGATCGCCAAGATCAATATTACACCCGGCGAACCCGTCCTCCTTGGTCGCGTCGATATCGGAATTCGCGGTCCGGGTGAAAGCGATCCCGTGTTTCTGGAACAACTTAAAGTCAGCGGATTGAACGTAGGAGAACCGCTGAATCATGGCAACTACACGGCCGCGAAACAACTCATCGAGTCCGTCGCGCTCGAACGCGGTTACCTCGAGGGGATATTTATTAAACGCCAACTCGACGTTGACCCGTCACGTCGGATCGCAAACATCGTGCTCACGTTCGACAGTGGACCGCGTTACTCGCTTGGCGAGATTCTAATTAACCAAGAACCGGATTTTTTGGACGAATCGCTAGTGCGCCGATTTCTCGAATATTCCACCGGTGAGCCGTATCTTGCAGCAAGTATCGGCGGGTTTCATCGCGCGCTGTCCAAGGGCAGTTATTTCAATCGCGTCGAAGTCCGTCCACGATTATCGAGCCCTCGGAGCGAAACAATCCCTATCGACATTACGCTGACTCCACGCGATCGACATTCGGTAACTAGCGGAGTCGGCGCCTCAACCGACGAAGGGATACGCGGGCGCTTCGGCTATCAGAACCGACGACTAAACCATTATGGCCACCAGCTCGACGTTAGCGCCAACGCGTCGTTCATTGAGCAGAAATTCTCGACTAGCTATCGCATCCCACGTGATCATCCTGTCGATGAATGGTTAAGCTTACAAGCGGGTATCCGGCGTCGTGACGTCGATACATTCACTACTATCGAATCGCAATTCATCGTCTCTGAAACCAAGCGGCGCCCACGAGGCTGGATGGAAACGCGATTTATAGAATTCAATCGAGAAGATTATGACGTTTCTGCAACTGAGGATGTGTCGAGCTTTCTGGCACCTGGGATCAGCTGGCGACGCACGGTGACCAACAATGCTCTGTTCCCAACACGCGGCTACGACGTCAATTTCGAGCTGAAAGCTGCGGCAGAACCAGCGCTGTCCGACACGAGCTTCGCGCGCGGCTTACTGAGTCTCGCGAGCGTCTACGGTTTACCGATCAATTCGAGGGCGCTCGTGCGTGGGCATTTTGGCGCACTGTGGGTCGACGATTTTAAGGTCTTACCGCCTTCCGAACGTTTTTTCGCGGGCGGCGATAGCAGTATCCGTGGATACGACATCGATTCCCGCGGGCCGGTCGATGCCAGCGGAGACGTGATCGGTGGCACCTATCTTGGTGTCGTGAGCGTGGAACTCGAGCATTACTTTACGGACGCCTGGGGTATCGCGACGTTTGTTGACAGCGGTAACGCGTTCGGTGGGGACGGAAGCTCGACGGGCTTTCAAACCGGCGTTGGTGTGGGTGTTCGTTGGCGCTCGCCCGTTGGCCCGGTCCGTCTGGACATCGCGCACCCGCTCGATGACGACAACAACGATTTCAGACTCCATATTCGTATTGGGCCCGATTTGTGATGAATGGCCGGCGGATCGCGCGTTGGGGCGTAGCGCTGTTGATCGGGGTGCCGATTCCGATCGCCACGTTATTGATGCTAACGATTTACACCGAAACCGGGAGCCGCTGGGTACTCGCGCAGGCGCTGAGGTCCGCGCCTGGCGTGATGCAGATCGGTGGGTTTCGTGGACGGCTGATGGATCAATTCGAACTCATTGATGTCGACGTCAAAGCAACCGTGGTTTCGGCACGAATAGACAGCGTGTCGATACGCTGGCGGCCGCTCGCGCTCTTTAAGGGGGAGTTCATCGTCGAGTCGACTGCGCTAGATGGCGTCGATCTGACCTTCAAATCGCGCACTAGCGAGTCTGAAGCACCAACACCTTCGGCGTTGCCGGCGCCGCCGCTACCGTTGGAAGTTCAGCGCCTAGATTTACGTAACATCCGAATACATCTAGCTGGCCAGGAGTTCATTGTCGATCATCTGGGACTGCGCGCCGAATGGAGTACAGCTCGGTTGGCGCTAAATGGTTTTGAAGTAAAGGCGTACGGTCACCGATTTGGAGCTGCCGGCTCCGTCGCCGTCGGTCATCGGCCGAAGGTCGCGGTAAGCGCAGATTGGGCCGGCGCGATTGGCGGTGAGCAAGGTACGGCGTCGTTGGAAATCAAGGGGCCACTCAATGAATTGGCATTTGAGACTACCATCGAAGCACATGCTTCCGGCCGCCTAAGCGGTAGCATCAATCCACTTGCGGACGTACCTAAACTGTCTCTGCAAGGTAACATTGCTGCGCTCGATCTCGGCGATAATATGACGCTTGGTGAGACGCGGGTGGATATTGTCGGGAGCCTCGAATCCCTGGTCGTGTCGATTGCGGCCGATGCCAGTACTGTGCAGACCGGTGCATACGCGTTGTCGCTCGATACGGAAATCGCGCTGATCGGTGCCACCGATGACACCATCACAGCCGAAATCAATTGGCAGGCAAAACCAACCCGTGCCGGTAGCGAAGATCTTGTGGGATCTGGCCGCCTGCGCTACGACGGGAAAGCAGTGCGAATCGACCACGCGACGGCGGCGCCGTACCGTACCCGGGTCGCCGGCACTGTCGAACTCGGATCTGACGAACCGATGCTCGACCTGGAACTCGGCTGGAACGATATTAAATATTCGCTAAGCGACGGACAGGAGGTTATTGCGCGCGATGGTACGGCCCTATTCGAGGGTCCGCTAAAAAATATCAACATCGAACTGGTGAGTGCGTTCGATGTGTCGCCAATGGGTCCGGTCGAACTAACTGGCAACTTCCGGTCCAATGAACAGCGACTGTTCGTCCAACAGTTAACGGTTGCCCTTCTGCAAGGACAGGTCCAAACGGTCGGCAAGATTAACTTCACAGAGGGTGTCGAGGGCGACTTTGAGTTTTCAGGTAGCGACCTTGATTTCAGCGCGTTAAACGCCGAAACACCGAGCCGTCTCGGATTTAGCGGTAGCGCTCACTTCAATAGTGCCACAAACGGCATCACTAGCCAGGTTGAGCTCAGCACCTTGACTGGTTATCTCAGGGGCCACGCATTATCCGGCGCTGCGCTCGTACACACGCGGCCACGTGCGCTGACGATCGATCACATGCACTTGAACGCTGGCTCAAATCGCATTGATCTTCGTGGCAACTGGGGCGAACAAATGAATGGCGAATTCGATCTCCAACTCGACGAGCTGGCAGTCTTAGACCAACGTTTAACGGGAACGATTGCCGGGCACGGAACGTTTTCAGGCAACCCCACTTTGCCGCAAATTAAAGCGCAATTCACCGGTAGTGCCTTGCGCTTCGACCGGTTTGCGGCTGGCAGTCTCAATGCCGATATCGATTACGATATGTTGCGCGAAGCGGAATCCAACGTTGATTTCAACATCGATGAGATATCAATCGATGGTAAAGCGTTTGGAGAATTGACATTCGCTGGGCGCGGCAATTCGCAAGCGCACGCACTCCAACTGGTTCTAGACGGTGAACCGCTAACGCTCCAGGCGACAGCTAGCGGCACCTTTGGAGAGCATGACTGGCAAGGGCGCGTAAGTGGATTGGAAACTGATTCGGACATCGCCGGTGCATGGTCGCTCGTCGCTCCGGTTGAGATCGCGTTAGCCAAAGATGCCGCGTCTTTTACCGACGCATGCTTGGCGTCGGGCGCGGCGCGCGCGTGTATTAGTGGCAACCATCGAACTGCAGGATCAAGTGCACGGATCCGTCTCGCGGCATTGCCGCTCGCATTGGCAGACCATTTCATGCCCGCTACCTTGCGGCTTAGGGGCGCGACTAACGGCACCATCGATCTCGTTGCAACGAATGGCGTCATCACAGGTACCGGCAACGTGAGGTTATCTAATGGAATCATCGAGCGCGACCGCGGTGATGGCGAACCGGATAAACTTCAGATCCGCACATTTACTGTCGATTTCGACGTGTTACCCGACAGCATTCGGGCTGAGGCGAACGCCGATGTCGAACAGTGGTTCACACTGCACGGCACAGTCTCGGCTGAGCGCACCCGGGGCGGCGTTGTGAGTGCCGCGATTGACGCGCAGGCCGACGACATCGGATGGATCGCGGAATTCGTACCCGAGCTCAGCGGTTCAACAGGGACGCTTGCGTTAACGTCGGCACTAAGCGGCACAATCGATCATCCGCAAGGGAGCGCAAACCTAAAGCTTAGCCAAGGCGCTCTCCAGGTGCCCG
>JBLFWZ010000140.1:0-11552 GCA_047611905.1 Gammaproteobacteria bacterium
ATTAGCGGGATCCGCAGCGATTAATTCACATGGTGCGGCAACCCCGGGCGAGTATGCAAGCGCCAAATCTCGTTGCGTTGCGAGAGGTTTCGTCGCCGATATTTCGATTTTCCCTGGTCGCGGAAATTCGTGGTACTCAAGCGCACTTTTAATTAATTCGTCGTCCATGTTGCGATCCTTACGAAGGTGAATGTGTTGTTGCTATCGGTGCAACAACTCGGCTTACGCGAAAATTTTACTATCGGAACGGTATGCCGGGTGGCATACGCCCACCCATTCCCCGCATCATGTTTTTCAGACCGCCCTTTTTCGACATCTTTTTCATCATTTTCTGCATCTGATTAAATTGCTTTAGCAGTCGATTAACATCTTGAATTTGCGTTCCGGACCCAGCCGCGATCCTCTTTTTCCGATCGGACTTAATAATCGCCGGAAATCGACGTTCCCTTATGGTCATCGAATCGATAATGACGCCGAGCTTTTGTAACTCTTTATCATTAACATTATCTTTAACTTGGTCCGGCAACTCCGCTGTACCTGGCAGCTTGCTCATCAGCGAAGATAATCCGCCCATGTTTTGCATTTGAACTAGTTGGTCACGAAAATCTTGTAAATCGAATCCTTTGCCTTTGCTAAGCTTTCGAGCGACTTTCTCCGCTTGATCCTTATCGACTTTCTGCTCAACTTCTTCGATGAGACTGAGAACATCGCCCATGCCTAAAATGCGCGACGCCATACGATCAGGATGGAATGCTTCTAGGGCATCTAGTTTCTCACCAGTACCGACAAACTTAATCGGTTTGCCGGTAACGTGCCGAGCTGATAGAGCTGCGCCACCGCGGGCGTCACCGTCTGCTTTGGTCAGCACGATTCCGGTCAATGGCAACGTTTCATCGAACGTTTTTGCCGTATTGACCGCATCCTGCCCCATCATCGCGTCGATGACGAACAGCGTTTCGTTTGCGTTAACCGCCGCGTGGAGATTTGCGATCTCTTGCATCATTTCAGTGTCGATTGCGAGCCGACCGGCGGTATCAATGATCAACACGTCCGCAAATTGTTTGCGTGCTCTATCCAGCGCACTCGTGGCGATTTGCACCGGATTTTCACTTTCTCCGCTTGCATAGCACTCCACACCAATTTCCGTAGCGAGGATTGCAAGCTGTTCGATTGCCGCAGGTCGATAGACATCGCAACTCACCATGCATACTTTCTTCTTGTGTACGCTAACCAGGTGCTTGGCCAATTTTGCGGACGTCGTCGTTTTCCCTGAACCTTGCAGGCCGGCCATCAGGATAACCACTGGCGGTTCGGCTGAGAAATTGATACCCGCACTCACCTCACCCATTAAACGGGTAAGCTCGTCACGAACAACACGAATAAGCGCTTGGCCGGGAGTTAGGCTACCGATGACATCTACGCCAACGGCTCGAACGCGTATCTGCTCTATGAATTCCTTTACAACGGGAAGCGCGACATCGCCTTCGAGTAAGGCCATGCGGACATCGCGCAGCGCGTCATCTATGTTCTCGTCCGTTAGACGCGCCCGACCTCGAAGGTTTTTAACGACGCCAGTAAGTCTTTCACTCAGATTCGAAAACATAGACAACTACGGACCATCAAATTGATTAGGATTAGCTTTGGAGTCTACCATCCCTCCATCACTTCTTCTAAAGGAAACTCGAGTCCGACCGTCGCCCAGACTTCGCTGACTCTTTTGACCACAGGCTCAGCTTTCGCGAACCAATCGGGGTGACGATCTCTTTTATCGAATACCTCGAATGGCTCAGGTTGCGGATTGAGTTCTCCGAATCGGTAGTAATACGATTTTACGAGATCTTCCATACGTTGCTTGTCGTAGGCGACGACACGGATCGCGCGATTTGCACTCAATCCTGTCGTCGCGACGTAATAATTATATTGTTCCCAGTAACGTAGGTACGCGTCGAAATAGTCCATCTGCGAAACTTCTTCGCTCTCCGCGCCGGTATAGATTAAGTCGCGCCTAATCCAATCTTCAATGTTTCCGCGAACGGCGAATTTTCCGTCCTCTGGCAATCCGCCAGATTTCTCATAGGTCGATATACACGATGCAACGGGATGTCTCACAGTCAGTATATTTTCCACCGCTTGACCCAATATCCGATGGAAAAACCCTCCTGCGTAACTGCCTTTAAGGAGTTTTTTTGGAACCACGATTTTGCCCGAATGAGGTTTGTTTTTACCGAAGTAAATTTCCACCATCGTGAGGTATTCGGCCATTGTTTGAAGGCTAGTTATCCAGCTGTTTATGCGCTTTTCAAAGCGGAAGGGTCCTGCGTCAGGAAACCCATCATGCGCAATCACGTTTGGAACAGTGCTCGAGTCATAACCCATAGCCCGATAGAGTTCTTTCGTCAAATAGGAGCCACCATTGCGCGGAATACCAATGACGTTGATGAAGTGAAACTTCAATTGAATATCTTTTATCGAATCGACATCACCTGTCAGAAGCGCCAGCAAAAGCTGGTACGCTCGGCCGATTGCTGCTTGCCCGCGCTCAGTTGCTAGTACGCGTTTAGCGTTAGCCGGCGCCTCAGTCATTACGCGCCGCTGATCGTTGATCATAATCTCACTCAACTGATCTCCCCATTGAGCACCTTCAAATGGAATGTCTTCGACGACATGCAGCAGAAAGTCGATAAATATCGGCGAGACTGGTAATTCGTTATCGGTAAGTTTTAACTCAACACCCATGGTTTTTATCTTCGCTTGTATGCATTAGAGGTAGCGGGAATTGCCGCGGTGAAATGTTTAACTCGGCGGTTAATTTCGCGCAATTCGTTAATTGCGACGAAGATCGGTCCTAGCTTATTTAGCGTATTTTACATGCCTGTTTAGGAGACGATTAAAATTCTCGAAGGAGAGCAAATGCGCATAGATTTTCGCCAAATCCCCTTGTTTCAGCAGAGCCTGCAAGCTGTCGCTATGGACGTTCCGCAACCGTTGCTCGGTGACTCGGAATAGTCCTGCCACACGAATTTCTGCCATCCCTCGGGGATGAAAATCTGCCTCCAATGGTTCCAACAGATCGTGTTCGAAAAGAGATCGACAAAACCGTTCTGTGTCCTGTTGCTGCTTAATCATTTCTGATATCAATAATTCTTGCTCGCGAAATCGGTCTGTAGGGTTTCCTTGCGCATTTATCAACGGGGGCGCGCTGCTACTGAGGCCGCGTTCATCTACGCAGATAAGTGATTGCTCCTTTCCTTCGTTTAGAACGGTCGCGGAAAAAAATGGATATCGTCGAACGTACGCCGGACAGTAGGTTTGCGGATCCCAATTTCCGAGCGCGTCGATAAATAAATTCGAGCCGGGATCTAACGCCGTCAGGGCCACCGGCACGAGGTTTTCGGCCTGTTCACGCGCGAAGACGATCGGGAAGTAATGGCAGGCCAATGGAAATTCGGCTGCGCTTAGGTAGATAACATTCAGGCCGCTAGCAAATGTTGCAGGGCCGTCGCGAACCCCTAGTTTTCGGTGGTGTTCGCGATCGAACGGCGCTGCCGACAAATACCCTGGCGGCAGCGGGATCTTCATTCTAAGAATTTATTCGCAGGCAGCGGCGGGTAACGGTTCGTCCGTCAACGGATCGGCATCTGCTTCTGATATTGCAATCGGCGACATCGTTGGGTCGCTAACGTAACCGAAGTCGCCCGACGCATATTCGCTAGTGCCGCCTTGAGTGACTACTGAAATTCCGCCGTCGTGGACCTGATAATAATCGCCATCTGGACTACCAGGGCAATCGACGCAACTAACAACGGAATAATCTGTGCCGCGGATACCAATCGTCGCGACGGCCGTTCGGACGCGATAGCTGTTGGGGTTTTGTTGGCCAATTAACCCGGTCACCGCCCTGAAGCCGCCTTTAACGAGATTAAAAAAGCTGCGGCCTTCTTTTTTCGGTTCTGGCAACCGGTAGTCTTCAATATGAAAACGGGAATTCGGTCGCAATATGACCGATGCGCCGTCGACGAACTTCATCCGAACATAACTGTGAGAGCTTGTCACCACAGTGTCGCCTGCGTGGACCTGTCCGCCTCGGCGTAACTTCCGAATGTCGCCATCTTGCGTCGCGGCGGCGGCTCGTCCAGCGACCGTCACGACTTTACCTGCTGCGACCGCGCCAAACGCATTGAGGCTCACGATACCCAGCAGCATTATTAAAGACAGCTGAAGTGCGCCTCTTCCAATGTATAATTTAGAAATAATCATGCGGGACACTCCATTGACGAAGAATCTGTTTCTTCTGTGACAGCTTCATCATCGTCTGCACCGTCATCGTCACCTAATGCTACGGCCTCGTCGTCGTCTTCATCGTCGTCTTCAGCTGGTTCACCGTCCGAAACTTCGGCGACGGTTGGTACCGGAAAAAATTCCGCTTGAGCGAGGCCAATAATATCGACCACGCCTGTCGTTAAAACGTCGTCCACGCCGCCGGTTACATCGCCTCTAGTAATGAAGAATAGATTCTTATTGCCGAAGTCTACCGTGCCACCTGATGAGGCAATATTGAGACTTCCGTTCAGAAGCGGGATCCCACCCGGCCCCAGCTCACCAATCACTACGGTGGACAAATTAGTGTTCGGCAACCCTGAAAACGCTGAGTAAGCGGCAAAGGCGGTAGTTCCGAGTGGGGTAATCGGTGGTAGATCGAAAGGCATATTATTGAAGACTATATTTTGTCCGAGGTTCGTCGGCGAGAACACCGAGAGAAAGTTATCCCCTGAGCCCGTTAGTCCACTCACATTGAACGGGCCGTTAGAGAACATTTTAGTGAACGGATTAGCGCCGCCCACTACAAACGGTTGCGTAATACTGATCCCTTGCGATGCCAGTATTTGCACATTGGGACCATGTCCCGGTGCAGCAATACCGTTTAATCCTAGGATCCCGAATAGTTGCAAGTCCGGTTGTGTCGCTAGGAACGGGGTGTTGCCGGTAATGAACACCGAGTCCAAGAATCTCACCGAACCGGAGGTCACTCCAACAGCTAGATTGTCGGCTTGAAACGGCCCCCTTACCGTTAGGGAACCGGTCGCTAATAGTGTTGTTGATTTCAACATCGTGCCGCCGGATCCAAATGCAATTTCCGAAGGCCCCACGAAGGCGCGGTTGTCTAACGTCACGTTCGGGGTCATTCCGGTATTCCCAATATGCACGACGGGCGACTTCGTTCTTACATCGATAGTCGTCGTACCATTGTTGGTTACCCGCAGCCCGACGCTCTTAGCCTCAAGTAAACCTGCACCCACGGTGCGGATTGAATTTTTTACGGCTACGTCGATTCCTCCAAAATCACCGCCCTTGACAAAAATTCGTTTTGTGAAGGTAGCGGTTTGCCCATTCATTCCCGATGGATCACCAAACCCTGCCAAAGCAAATCCACCAGCTCCTGCCGTGACGGTCTGCCGACCGAAAGTTCCATCGTTTCCGAACTGATGGCTCGCGAATGCGCTTCCACCGCTTGCCGCGCTAACCATGATGTCACCGATTTGACCGTTATTATTACCGGCACTCGTTAGATATGACGCTCTAGTTTGCGCTGCGACGTCGACCATGCCATTAACCTTTATGTCGCGCCCGGCATTAAATTCCAACAACGCGATTCCGGAACCGTCATTTATTGCCGTAGCGCCGAGGACAGTAATGTCGTTGACCGCGTTAACACTCCCAATGGCGTCACCGGAGGTGCTCGCGAATACAAATAGGTCGTTAATCGCCACATTTCGTCCGCTAACATCTGCCGAGGCAGTGCCGCCAGCGGGACCCGCCAGCACTTCAAGCACGTTCACGGCGACGTTATTGCCCGCCGCGATATTGGCGTTGGCGCTGCTTAGCGCTTCAACGCTTAGCGTGCCGTTAACCGTCATGTCTCGCCCAGCATTAAATCCCAACGACGCCACTCCGGAACCCTCGTTTATCGCGGCAGCATCGAGAATAGTGATGTCGTTAATCGCGTTGATGCTCCCAACGGCATCGCCGGAGGTACTCGCGAGCACGAACAGGTCGTTAATTGCAACGTTTTGCCCGCTCACATTCACTATCGCGCTGCCACCGGAGGTGCCGGCTAGAGCTTCAAGAATGTTCACGGCGACGTTATTGCCCGCCGTAATATTGGCGACGGCGTTGCCGAAACCACTCGAAGCGATGGACCCGATTTCGGCCTCGACGTTTCTGAGGGAGATGTTGTTTCCGGCAGTGAAATTAATCAGCGCGACGCCGAAATCCGTATAGGCGATAGCGTCACGCCCCGCGATGTTCTGCGCTGACGCGAAAATGTTCGCGCCACCATAACTGCCAGCACCACTATTCGACGCTATTACGTCTCCGGTAGCGGTTATATTGCCCCCGGCCATTAGGTTGATGTCTACACCGCCGCCGAAGCTGGGGTTCGTCCAGGCCGTCGCGTGCCGAAAATTCAAGTGCCGCCCGGCGGCGGCACTCACCGATACGTTGTTAGATCCACTCGCCGCCAAATCATTTGTTACGAGTATGTCGTTGCCCGCGTTGAGGCTGATAAAGGCGTTGAAGCCCATCACGGTCACGCTTCCACCTACCACGATATCGTTAACCGCGTTGAAATTGACCAAACCCTGGTTCGTAACCCCGTCCACCATGACGCTACCGTTCACGACAATGTCGTCGGTGGCGTTAAACGACACAAGGGCCGAATTACTTGATCCACTAGCGACTGTATTACCGACAATGATGTTTTGCCCGCTGAGATCAACGGATGCCCGTCCACCGTCCGTAGACGTTGCCATCGCCAGTAAATTGCCGTTCACCGTGAGGCCGAGTGCGGCATCCATGCGAATGAACGCGGACGCATCCGATGCCGTCACATGACCCGGCAGGACACCTGTACCAATCGTAATTGCTCCGCCGAGGGCTTCAACCAAGACGTCACCGTCGCTCGTCGTGATGCCGCCGGTGTTTAACGTCACGTTGCCAGCAGCGCTACCCGCCTTAATTATCACGTTTCGCGCGGATACTTTACCGAGATTAACGTTACCGGCGTTTGTCCCAGCAAGTGCATCAAACGAACCGTTTATATCTATCTCGAATCCGGCCAAATTAATATTGCCGCTTGGAGCGGCGGTCCCTGAGAAGAGACCACCCGTCGCAATTTGCAACGTCAAATTACCGCTACCAAGGTTCGCAACGATGGCGGTGCCGCCAGCAGCGGCATTAATCTCGTTGCTTGCTCTGAGTGTGACGTTGGTGCCAACGTTCAATCGGCCTTCGACCCACTGCGTCCCGACTAAGTCGCTTGCGCCATAACCTGAGCTTTGGGAGTCGGTACCGGCGCTTAAATTAAGAATTGCCGGGTCAATGACGATGTCCCCGCCCGCGCCAACGGTCACGTCGCCTTTCAGTTTCAAACTTCCGTGCCCACTCACCTCAACCGCGCCACCCTTACTGCCGCTGGCACCAGCAATCGCATAGATATCTGAATCAAGTTGCACTGCCAAGGTACCATCCGCGATGACGTTAACGACGCCTCCGTTACCTGTGCCAGCGCCGTTCGCATTGATCTCGGAACCTGCGGTGAGGGTAATATCCCTGTCACCTATCAGCTCCACCGTGCCGCCTGCGTAGTTCGATTCCGCTGCTACATCGATAAGGCCGGATTGCACGATGTTGCCACCCGCAGCGCTGAGATAGATCTCTCCGCCTTGTTCGACAATTCGGTGCGCCTGGAGTAAGCCATCATTGTTCACTGCGGTGGCAACTAAATCATTGGCGACCTTCGCGGTCATGATGATTTGTCCGCCGTCTGCCAACACTTCACCTGAATTATTGACCCCCGCGAGACTTGATACTGTGGCCTCGTCAACTGCGAAACTAACCAGCCCGTCGTTGCTTAGATCGAGCGTCATTTGATTACCGGCCGCGAGGACGACAGACCCCAGCCGTGCAGTAATTATTCCGCTGTTACTCGCATAATCTCCGGCCAACACGACGTAACCGCCATCGCCTACCTTGATTTCACCGGCGTTCTCGACCGTAGCGCCGTCCACTGCATCACTGCTGCGCGCGAACACATATCGACCGGACATGAAATCGTTATTCGAAATATCTAGGGTACTCGCAGTGAGCGAGCCGACGTCTACCTTGGCTCCCTGGCCGAACAAGATGCCTTGCGGGTTGACTAAAAAGACGCGACCGTTTGCTTGAATTTGACCTAAAATCGTCGATTGCTGGGAACCCACCACTCGATTGAGAATTGATGAGCTCGCGCCGGGTTGATTGAAAATTACGAATTCTTCGCTATCGACCGAGAACGATTGCCAGTTAACAATTGCGTTTTGCGTTGATTGATCGATCAGCGTGTGAGTGGCGTTAGGCCGGTTGATAACGGCAGCGCCGCCCACGACGTTTTCACCGCTAGGACCCGCAAATGCGAGGCCTGGTATTGATGCCAAAGCGCCCCAGCCAAAAGGCGAGGAAATGCTCAGGCGTAGGAATTCTGCGATCGGTCGCAGTTTAAAAGCCCGCACGTTCATTCGGAACTACTCCCTGAAATTGCTCAATTTCCTTGTAAGATGGTTCATGCTAGGCCTACGCCTGCCTGTATAACAAGGTAATAATTCACTAAAAACCTGAATCGGTTCAAAAGTTTGCGGTTAGTCCGAACCAAACGCGAATTCCGTCTCGCCCATCGGTGGATTCTTGCGAACCAATTTGTTTAGCCAATTCAAGATTCATTCGATAATGTTGGCCAAGCAGGGATTCCACCCCAACTCCGGCTCCGGATATCGATTCAGACGATTCCAAACCAATTGTGGCTGCATTTTTACGCGTCACAGTTCCCGTGTCACCGAAGATAAACGCCCTCGTTGGCCATTTATCCGCGAACATTAATTGTCGTTGAATCTCGATGGTGGCCGCGTATCCACCGTCACCAGCAAGTTCCGATGACGCGTAACCACGCACACTATCTCGACCGCCGACTCGGAATTTTTGCGTATCCACAATCGGATCAATCGAACCTACCATGGTTAATTTCCCCAACAGCGACCATGCACCCACTATCGTTCGAAGGTGAGACATGTCGACTCTCATCTTAGCCGTTTGGGCGTTGTTTTCTGGGGCCAGGGTCAGTGGGTCTCTTTGGTTGGAATCGAAATTGGTACCGAAGTTGGCACTAATCGTCGAGAAGGAGTTGTCCAGATGGACCCGGCTGTACAAGACGTTCAAGTTCATCAAGGAAATATCGGCTTTGTCTTTTAGCCCCAGCCCACCAATTCGTTGGCGCGTGATCACTCGGTCGTAGCCGATACCAATGTATAAATTTTCTTTGCGCGAACGTATGAACGGGTGGATCACGCTGAATCCGAAGTTATCCCCATCTCCGCTAATGTCCAGCCCTTCCAAACCGCGCGGAAGTTCGTCGCTGTCAACTTTATAGTCATTGCGACTGAAGTACGCTGCGGCGCGAGTGCCCGAAAATAGTATCGGTGCGCTGTAGCCTAAATTGAAGTAGTCGAGCTTGCCGCCATCGGCATGTGCAACGTTGAATACCAATCGATCGCCGACACCGAGCGGTGCGTTTAAGGCAAAGTCGCCTTCGATTTTCCATTCGCCGATCGAGGTTCGCCCATAATTGTTGAAACGCATCGCGGCATCTAGGCGCTTTTCTTCGGTTCTTATGGTCAGATTCGATTCACCGTATTGCGAGCCAGGTTCGATAACGGCCTTCACTTGCAATCCAGGCAAGTCGTTTAGCAATAGAAGATCCCGTTCCAAGCGCTGCTCAGAAATCACGTCTCCGACTGCGGCTCCGGTCACATGCCGTTGCAGGAAACCCTGCCGGTACGCCTTGTTCCCATCGATTGACAAAGCGCCAATACGACCCTCAATCACCTCAAGCTTGACGGTACCTGAGCTTATTTTTTGTTCGGGAACCGTCACTGACGCGACAGAATATCCTTGGTCTCGATAGTGCTGCGTTAAGACGTCGGCGACTTCATAAATTTCGAATAAGGAAAGTGCGCGACCTTCAAATGGAGCAACGATAGTTCGTAGCTCATCCGCGGGTATCACGCTGTTGCCCGTAATATCGAAATTTTTGATTGGGATTTGCCTACCGCCAGCAGGAACTCCGCTGGTTGCGGCTGCCGGAGCCGGCCTATTAAATGCTGAATCGTCGGGCGTGACCGGCATCGTCGGCTGACGGCGGATTTGCTCCTGTACGGAGCCTGGGGTCGGAATAACCTGGGCAATCACGGGCACGGAGATCGCACAAAGAAGCAGCGCCGCGGCTCCCGGAACATATCGGAGTTTCATGTCATACCCAACCAAGTTGGATTCCCCCAGTCTAGAGTTCTTGATAACGCACAGTATAATTCGAATGTAACACATTGCAATTACTAATCATTTTCTTGATGTGACCTTGCAACATAGTCGTCGAATAGGAAGTACGTCGGTTACCACGGAATGGTATCAATTCAGGACCTCCTAGCCAATGGTTGGTTCGCTAAGCAACGCCGAAATGTCTGTCATCATGCGCTCGAGCTGCATGTCGGCCGTGTGGTCTCTATAACGTTCACGAAATCGTTGGGCGTTACGAGAAAACGATCGATCGTGCAGGACCGCGCGTAACTTGTCGTAGAGCAGCTTCGACTCTGCCTTGGGGACCGCGAGTCCGGCTCCGAGCAATTCCAAGCGACGTCCAACCATGTACCGTTCCAAGTTATCCACATGGGCGACGACTGGCTTCCCGCATAGCAGGATGGTCGAAATCGAATTCAACCCGCCATGGGTCAAAGCGGCGTCGCATTGCACCGCCGCTTTAATCAGGCTGACAGGGGCGTTGGCATGGTAAAAATTAAGACCGCCGAGTTTCTCAATTTCCCCAGCGAGTAAATCGGGTGCAAACAGGCACAAGTTGGCATCTAATTTTTGCACCGCAACAACAAATTCGACGGGAACCGTGGTACCCGCCAGATAGACGAACAGCTTCTTTCCCCTGCCGCTCCCCCATTTTGGGGCGGCGCCGAAATCGGCTTGAGGGAAATTTCCCAAGTAATTCTCGTTATTCCGGGGGCCGTAGTGATCGAGCTCGCTGAACGTCAACAACCATTGCCTATCAGTAGACAGAAAATCCGCAAACGCCATCAGTGGTAGAGCGCCGTGTCGATGCAACGCTTCATTGACGGTGGTCAAGAGCTGATTTTCCCGAACCGTCATATCGTTTAAGTCCGGCATCGACCAAAAGCGCATGGGTCTCATGGGAGAGCTTGCTGGTGGTACGGTAAACCCACTGCCTGAGGAGATACATTTGATTTTGCATACCTGATTCGCGAGGAGAACCATTGGGCTGTGATCGACGATGATCAGATCCGGATTAACTGCCGTTAACTTGTCGACCCACCATCGGAGTTGTTGGTCGAGTGGATCAGTCGCGAAAAACCCAAAGTCGTGAAGAATATCGGGGTATGAGTGTAGCTCTGGAAGTTTTTTGGATGTGGGTGTGCAGCCTGTTGGGATCCCCTCAACACGAA
>JBLFWZ010000141.1:0-11511 GCA_047611905.1 Gammaproteobacteria bacterium
GGCGTCGAACACATGTCGACAATCCCGCATCCCTGGAATGAAGACGGCCTCGACCGGCTGGCCGCGGTAATTGATTGTCTGCGCGCGTAGGCGGGTCAGCACAAGCACTCCGGTATCGCGATGTTGACGCAACACGTCGTTCATTGTGGTCTTGCCGACGGCCGTATGGATCAATCCGCCAGTTCAAATCACACAGGAGAGCCGCTGCCAATCAGAATAGACATTCAATTTCGAAACCCTGTGTCCTATTTTCATTGACAGGTTCCGATGTGGAGGCGCACCGCGCCGTCTTGATGCGAAATGACCGTAACGACCCAACTACTTGATTGATAGCGCTTCGCGGCATAAGGTCAAATCACTGAAGATAAAATCGACTGTCGCGGATATTACATCGCGTTGACGTTGATATATCTGTTCGGTGGCAGCTTTGGTTTAGCCTGTCCGGCCTTGCTCAATTAACTAGAATCTGAGATTCAAACGTTTCCACAACCAGACGGGATATCGATATGGGCAACACAATAAAGAAACAATCAATCAGCTACGAAGCCGCAACGAAGATGGTGGCTGCAGCAATAGCGAAAGCGGGAGAGCTCGGCTGTAGACAGAACGCAGCGGTAGTCGACATTGGCGGTCGGCTGGTCGCATTCGGAAGTATGGATGGGGCTCTCATTCTAGGTATCGAAGGCTGCCAGCGTAAAGCATTTACCTCGTTGTTTGGCATCGGTACCGAAGACCTATACGGTGCGATTAAGGATGACCCGAGCCTAGTGCACGGTCTTTCGCACTTCACCAACGCGACATTCGTCGGTGGCGGCCTGCCCATCATCATCGATGGTGAAGTTGTTGGCGGAATTGGCGTTGGCGGTGGCTCAGTTGAGGAAGACGTAGCCTGTTCCCAAGCAGGTATCGATGCGCTCGCATAGAGTAATATTGCTTTCGGGTCCGCTCGATTCTATCCCAGCTAACCAGGGTATAAACTTGCCCCCTTACAGCACGCTTTTCCGATGTGCCGGAACCAACAGGGTCAGGCTCGAATGATCGCGATTTTCTGCCGCAGCTACGGTCAAAGGTCCGTTAATGGCCGTTAACACTAAGTCGGTGAAATTGCTCTGAACGTCGGCTATCTCTAGGTACACTGGACGAATGAGAACTCCCCTCGGACCTCTTGTAGATAGGCCCGTTACACACGACGTTAGATCTTAAGTCGCCCGAGCGACCGGAATGCGTGGCTGTGGCGGCATCACGAAGGGGACACGAACGCCAACAGCGCATTGATAATGGGTTTCACGATCCTGGATCCTTATCCACCCGAACAAAAGCCGTAAATCGCAGGTTGACGGTGCCAGAGTGTTTCGTCAACAATTTCAACGAGTACGAATATTCGGGAAGGACAGCTCGGCCATGCCTCCATTTGATTCATTTGGCGAGCACCAGAATTGACGGTCGCACTCTGCGATTTACGTCTAATCGTAACGACAAGTTTCATCGTTCCAATTATAAAAATATAGAAAGATTCAATGTTCCAAGCGTTGCCTGATCTATGTAAATAACACGCTGAAGAATTTTCCATTCACCGTCTACTTTGTACACGATGTCATGGCTTTCTGCCGACAATAAATCATGCCCGTCATCATCCGAACGATTACGATAAAGCAGTAGATTTGTTTTTAAACTGTATTGCCCCCCTGTTGCTCGTCAATGCGTAAGTTGCTTACAAAATGACGAGTACGCGATGGCGGATCTTCAGCCCATGCGGCGGATGTGCCGAGCCGCTTTATACGCATGCTCAGCATTTCTTTGCTTTCATCGAAGTGACCGAAATTTTCTTGAAATTCCTCACTTTTTTGTCGTTTGGTATGGGTTACACACACAGGCATGCGATAACGAGCTTGTTCATCCCAAAGTTGAAGCCATTCCTCGAACTTTTGATCATCGAGAAGTTCAGCCTCCTCGTAGATAAATGCATCTAGGTCTCGAAAAAGCGCATCACTGATACTCATTCTTGCGCCTCCAGCATAGATAACCATTTTTTCCAGAAGGCACGTTGCGAAAATTCAGTAAAGTCGAGTGAAAAGGCGTCACCGGGCCCCGGCCAGTCGGCAATAGGTTCTTTAACTTCCTTTCCCATTGAATAGTTTAGCGAAAGGCTAGAAGCTAAAGTTCCTTTTGCTGCTCGAGAGATATTCACCCAGTTTTCGGTATCATCTTGCTCCAACGTGCCTGATGCGCCAAAACTGATCAAATAGGATTTATAGGTAGCCTGTTTAAATTCTTCTGTTGCGTCCTTTTCTACCATGCACCAGGACCATATTTCTGTTTTTCCAGCCGCCAATGGCCGCCATACCCGAAAGGTCATATAGGGGACAGGCGGCGCCAGGGCAGTGTATGCCCCTGGGGCATTTAGAAAACTGAGATTAGGAAATAGATTGGCGTGTGTCGGCAGGGAAACCCCTTGGTCGAGCATCGCCAATTGCTCAGAATTGAAACACTTTCGCATCACTTGCATCATTGGCGGTGGGTAAGCCAAAGAATTAAATAATGGATCTGATCTGGCAAAGCCAACACCGTAGTGCTCCATAGCGACCTGAACACCATTCAATAAAAAATCACCCGTCGGTGCGGGCAGTGTCCCTGCGGTTATCGCACTAGCGTGGGTCATAAAGGTATGGTATCCATCGCCAACAAAGTTATCCGCAGCCAGTTTCAAGTCCGCGTTAACCAACCATCGTTGTGGAACGCCGATCACTTCAAGTCCCGCCTCCGATTTATTAGTGAAAAAATCTAAATACCAGGCAGCATCGCCGATATAGTTTTCTAATGCTTCAGTTTCGGGTTCAAGATTGGCGAAAATCCAACCTCGCCAGACAGCCATTTTTGGTGAAGGCAGGAGCCCCCATTCGCTGTGATCGACATTATCTTTGCCGTAGCATTTTTCTTCGTAGGGAATGTCGAGGAGTGCGCCGTTTAGGCCATAGACCCACCCATGATAGGGGCAGCGAAAGTTTTCGTATTACCTTTTTCGACGCTGCAAATTTTTCGGCCACGGTGACGGCAGGCATTCAGAACCACATGAATATCATTTTTTTTATCACGCGAGACAGTGAAAGTATCGTCGACAATATATCGTTGCACATAATCGCCGGCATTGGGTATTTCACTTTCGTGCCCTAGAAAGTTCCAGCTCTTGGCAAATAATTGTTTTTTCTCTAATTCATATAGTTCTGGGCTATTGAAAACTCCCAGTGGCAGCTCCTCTTTCCGCAGGCCCTTTTTGATTCTTTTCAGATTTGCAGTCATCTTTTTTCTCGCCTAATAGATTTTAGATCCGACGTATCACCACTGACGGGCGCGTTTCCTTTCACTTGTCAGCCGAAACCGATCGGTTGTCATAGATCCCGATAATCGTAATCTGAGCCCACGGTCAGTTTAAAACCATAATTAGACGCGGGCTGGACAATGATCAGGACATCCCCCCAGCCACACGGACGCCGCGCGATCTAAGACCACAATATCCGATCACGTCGTTTTATTCGCGCGCGCATTGGTGAGCGTTAATACACCATGATTTGATGTCTCAGCGCGACGATCAGGAACAGCTGCGAGACGCGAGACCGCGATATCATAGACAAGAACGCTAAAGGCGCACTAATAGTCGGTTTCACGATCCTGGATCCTTTCGACACTAACAAAAGACGGGGTTCTCGGGCAGACATGACTCCGAACTTTCGTCGACGATATCGAGGAGTACAAATATTCGGAAAGGAGAATATTTCATGTGAATGTTTCCCAACACAAATGTGCTGGCGAAAGCCTTGACGATGCGCGGACTGTGCTTGAATCCAATTGAGTTTGTTTTACAGTCACTCGAAATGCGCACATCAGCGCGCGTCCTGTGCGAACGGAAACGAATGCTGCCAGTACTACGCACGCACTTGTGGTCACCGCTGGACGTCCGCCCCGTCAGTACCAGAGCCGGATGACGCCACTATTGTTACATCCGCGGTTCTACGAAAAGCGAACTTTTTCGTCATTGACGATAACGCCTTGCTCGAACTTCAGAGCGTCGAGAATTTTCCGATCCTTTCAGGACGAGATTTCTGGAAGATATTGGCCAACGAAGAATGAAATCCTTTCCTTATGGAATTTGTAACCAGCAGAAAATCCCGCACCGCACTTGCTTGTAGCCGACCCGAACGCAACGAAACTGAAAAATAAGCCATAAACCACAACCGTCCGACAGCGTAATCATGCTCGGCTGATTTTTGGAACGCTACGCGAGCGCATATTTCGCCGAGCGACGCTCGGCGATTGCCATCTAAAAGCACATCGACTAGCCTTAAACCGACTAGCCAATGCGGCGGCGCCAGAACTGCTCAAGCCTTCGCGGCCAGCGATCCGCAATCGAACGATAAACCGGGCGAGCGATAGTTTTATGTCAACACGACACACCCCGACTTCAGCAGACAAGATCCTACGGGTCGGGATCGTGGGCCTTGGCCAAGCGTCCGGCTTAGTGCTCAATTGGGAAGCGCAAGACTTCCGCGAATTACCGATTAAATTCACTGCGGCCGCAGACTTAAGACAAGACGCCCTCGATCAATTTGCCAAAGAGTATGACGCCGAGGTCTACACAGATGTTGCGGCGATGTGTAAGAGCTCGAACATCGACTGTATTTATGTTGCCTCGCCGCACGAATTACACAAAGAACACACCGTGATCGCGGCCAAGCATGGTAAGCACGTGTTGTGCGAGAAACCGCTATCACTGTCTTGCGACGAAGTAGACGAGATGGTCCGAGTGTGTGATGAGAACGGAGTTTATCTCATTGCGGCACACTCACACGCGATGGACGCGCCAATCCGTAAGATGCGCGAGGTGATCGTGAGCGGCCAACTTGGCAAGTTATGCTTTATCAACACCATGAATTACAACTTTTTCAACGTGCAACCCTGGCCGACCAGCGAATTAAAAATGTGGCGTGGTGACTTATACAATCAAGGCCCGCATCAGATGGATATCGTGCGTTACTTAGGGGGTGGCATGGTGCGTAGTGTTCGCGCGCAGATGTTATGGGACGGCCTACGCGATGTGGCCGGTGGATATTCAGCATTTATCGAGTTCGACAACGGGACGGTCGCTCAAGCTTTGTTCGACTGGCGCGGATATTTCGATAGTTCGGAGTACACGTTTGTCGCGAGCGAAGGGGGCTGGGCGCAAGATCCTCAGTCGCACCGGTTTGTTCGGGACAATATGAAAAAGCTCTTGGCGGAAAAATCACCAGAGGATGTCGAAAAGGAACTGTGGAAGCTCAAGAACGATTTACGCTATGGCGGAGTCAACGACGAGCAAGCGTTCCAGACGTGGGGTTATGCGCCGGTCGACCCAAATTTCAAACCATTCGATAAACCCAAACAGCCATTTTTTGGATTAACAATCTTAAGTTGCGAGCGCGGCATCGTTCGTCAGTCGCTTGACGGCTTGTATATTCATGGCGAAGACGGGGTCGAAGAAATAATTGTGAGCGGTCATTCAGGTCGCGCTGCGGAGCTGATGCAAGTGTACGACGCCGTGTTTAACAACACCCCGACGTTTCACGACGGACGCTGGGGCAAAGGAACGGTAGAGTTATGTCAGGCGATTGAACAATCAGCAAACGAAAATCGGCCCGTTAACTTGCGTTTCCAAGTTCCAGTTGGCGATGACCACTAAATAGTCAGAAACCCTATATCTATGAAAGCCAGCATAAAAAGTACCGCGCCCCCCGATCTTGTTAATTTGATCCGGCCAAATGAAGGTCGGGTCTCGCGACAAATATTTAGTGACCCGGATATTTACGGACTTGAACTCGAAAGAGTATTTTCGCGTACCTGGGCTTACATCGGTCACGAATCTGAATTGAAGTCTCCAGGAGATTTCTTAACGAACATGATCGGAGAAGATCCGGTGATCGCCTCACGCGATGCTAAAGGTAACATTCATGTGATGCTCAATTCGTGTAGCCATCGCGGCCGCGTGGTGTGTCCAGTTGATCGCGGTAACGCGCGGTCGTTTACGTGTGCGTATCACGGTTGGACGTATGCAAATGATGGTAGTCTCGCTGGCGTTCCACGCGCAGATACGGTCTATCACGGCGAACTAGATCGCTCGAAATTCGGATTGCCGAAAGTCCCACGCGTCGAGATTCACAATGGCCTGATATTCGCAAACTGGGATGCGCATGCAATTCCGCTCAAGGAATATCTCGGCGACGATCTATTGTGGTACATGGATTTACCTTTCAAAGGCGCACTCGGTGAGCTCGAAGTCGTCGGTCCCGTAATGAAGTATCGGATCAAAACGAATTGGAAAATTGCCGCGGAGAATTTTGCCGGTGACGACTACCATGTATTGCATACGCATCGTTCTGGATTCGAAATAGGCTTCCTTCCAGACTACGACACACTGGGGGATTACATCGCATATTTTGACCATGGCCACGGCATGGGCGATATACCGAAACCGGGTCGCGCACTGCAAAACGACCTCGGACTGGCGCAGTTTCTCGGTCCGGAAGCGGTGGACTACGTCAATCAATATCAAGCACGTTTGAAGGAAGTCACTAGCCCCGAGCAGGCGTCGATGCACGGACTGGGTGAGGGCAATATTTTCCCGAATTGCTCATGGATTAAATTTGGCTGCTTCCATGTCCTGGGGCTCTTCCAATGGCACCCAAGAGGACCGAACGAAGTAGAAGTGCGCCAAACCGTGTTATTTGATACAGCCGCACCACAACTCGTGAAAGATTTCGCGCGCACGCAAATGTCGCAGGAAAATTCTGCCGCCGGAATATTTGGTCAGGACGACGGCGAAAATTTTGAACAGATCACAGCCAGCGCGAACGGTTTTATCGCGAGCCACCAGGAGTTCGATTACACCATGGGTTTGGGACACGAGGGCGAGGTTAGGGAACCAGGTTATCGCGGCCACCTAGGCCCTCATTATTCAGAGCAGAATCATCGCAACTATTACCGTTACTATCTTGAACTGATGACGAACGCCGGTCGAACCAATGACTGAATCGAACGATCTTCACCGTCAGGCGGAACTATTCTTGTACCGCGAAGCAAAGCTACTCGATGAAGGTTATTTCAATGAATGGCTCGATCTATTAACCGACGACGTGAGATTTTGGACCCCGATCACGGAATCAAAGAGCGAGTCAATTGATACCACGCCACTGCCGGGCGATTGGTCGATTGTCGAAGAAGATAAGCGCTTTCTCGCGCAACGCTGCAAACGTCTGGCCGGGAATTTTGCGCACAGCGAACAGCCGCGTTCCCGTACCCGGCGTTTCGTGAGCAACGTGCTTGCAACACCCTGCACTGATGGCGTCTTAGTCGATTCGAACTTTATCGTGTTCCAGTCGCGAACTAACGATAGTGAGACGTTTTTTGTCGGGAGCCGCAAAGATCGCATTACCATCACCGGCGACGAATGGAAGATTGCCGAACGAACCGTCTCGTTCGCGCATCGGATCTTGCCACGGGCAATATCTTTATTCATTTGAGAGGCCTATTAAATTAGCGTTCTTCGTCCTTCTAAGTTCCAGGGGAAATCAAAATGAGTTCCACATTGTGGCTCGACGCCTTAGGCGCGGAGATCCGGCGTGAACCAGTCAATGGGTATCAAACGCGCTGGATCGAGGCTGGCGACGGCCCGCCCCTGATCTTATTGCACGGACTAAGCGGCCACGCAGAGACCTGGTCGAAGAACATCACTAAGTTCGCCGAATCCTTTCATGTGTACGCACTCGATATGTTGGGCCATGGCCTGAGTGAAAAACCCGCCATCGATTACTCGATTGCGGTCCTCGCGCAGCACGTAATGAGTTTCATGGACGAAAGGGAAATAACTAGTGCGAATTTAATTGGCCAATCGCTTGGCGGCTGGGTCGCTGCCGCCATTGCTATCAATCACCCTGAGCGGGTCATTGCGTTGGTGAGCGCGACGGGCGCGGGATTGCAACTTACTGACGACGGCGAAGAAATGACGCGTAGCATTGGGACCAAGGTGCGCGACGCGACGAACAAGGCACTAGCGTCGCCGACTCTCGAATCTGTTCGTGAACGTCTTGAATGGCTGATGTTCGATAAATCAATCGTCACCGACGAACTCGTAGCGGTGCGCCATCATATGTACAACCAGGCCGATTTCGCCGCGATCGCGCCGCGCATTATTGATTCTGTTACTGCCTCCGTAAACATGAATGAAATGCTAACGCGAGACAAACTCGCGACAATAACCAGCCCGACATTAATTTTCTGGACGCGCAATAACCCGACCATGCAGTGGGACGTAGGCAAGACGGCGAGCGAAGTTATTCCGAATGCGGAGTTTTACTTAATGGAAGAAGCTGGGCATTGGCCACAGTACGAAAAGCCGGAAGAATTTCACTCTGTCGTGATCCCGTTTTTGCTCAAAGCAAATGCCTGATCCGGAAGGTGTCAACTTCATATGCACATACTGTCGACTAATTAACTTGCATTTGGTTTGTACCCGGCTGCTCTCATGGTTGGAAAGACGCTTAAAACACAGGTCAAACAACGCACCCAGCAACTGGACTGGTTCAACCGGCAGCTTTTTGGCCGAAAATCTGAGCGTCGCATTGTTGATCCAGACCCTAGCCAACCTGTTAGTGCACGGTTTTGAGTTCCAACCCTCAGCGTCCGCTGCGGCTGAATATGGGGTCAAAGGGGACACTGTTGATTTTGTGACTTGAGATCGCGACGAATAAGGTCTAGAGGGCCTGACGCTTCGTTTTGCGCTTTTTTTTGAATGTCGCCCCCTGCCGTTTGTACAATCGTGTCGCTCGCTCTCAGCGTCAACGCTGAGCTTGATTCCGGACGCTCACGCGCGGCGGCTGAATGCGTAAAAGCGACCCTAAGCGGCCAGCAATGTTCGCACCACATGATCCGGATCAGACCACGTTTTCAAAAGCTTTCGAAGTTCAAAAATGGTTTTCTGAACTCCATCTTCCCAGATTAGCAAACCTCAAGACCTAAACATCTCAGCATAAGGGAGGTCACAGTTGAGTGGCTCTAGCTCGGATTCAATATATGAATCGATTCGCTCACCTTGCTCCGGTGTTAGTTCATTACCCGCACTAGAGGAACCCGTTCGGAGCGTGGCTGAGCGTTTAGCCTCAGGCACAAAACGAAAACGTGGTGGGTTAAATTTTTCCGCGTCGGTTTTCATACATTCAAAATCTGCGCGACGAACAACTTCCGTGTGCTCCTCATGGTTCAGTGGTACGCCCATGATATCCGCACATTCGCTTACCGCACCCGCAATGCCATCTTTCATGTCATTAAAACTTAATATCAATACGTTCGGGCGGTCACGCCATCTCCAATAACCAACCGTATGTAGCGCCCAACTGCCGCCAATAAAATCTGTAGACAGAAATTGATCGAGCCACTGATCCATATTGATTTGAGCGCCCATCCCAAATAGGCCGGTAACAAAGTGATAGCCGGAAACAAATACGGCCTTCGGGTCGCGGAGTACGGAAATGTAGGTCGCCTCTGGGCTGTACGGCACATACTGTGACTCCAACCCGGTTTTTATCATGCGTAGCCCGGACACCGCAGCACGTGCGTTAAATCATTTAACGGCGTGATCCCGGGAAACATCGCATCCGGCCAAGCGACCAGTTCGTGAATATGCCCAAGTTCAGCTTGACCCTTACAAGCGATCTGCTGGGTAATTTGCATGATCCAGTTGGTGCCAGAGTTACTATAAACCGGGACGAATACGTCTGCTTTTGTTGGTGTATAGCCCGCAAACACCTTACGTTTTTGATTTTTCCCCACAGCCTGACGCAAGACAGTCTCTAAGATCCATTGCGATGCTCCGAAAGTTCACCCCAAGGCCATCACCGCCGCCAGCGGTGTTGCTACTGATAAAAACGGGGGGTTGCGAAATGTCGACATGCTAAAAACTCCCGGAATTAATCTGAGGTTAATTCATTCCACCACGATAAGAGGATACTTCCTGCCGTATTCAGCCGAATTGCCCGGTGGATTTTTTAGTGCCAATTAGGGACAGTATATTTGATTCGCACAAGCGGCCGCGGTAAATGAATATACTGTCATTGTAATTTGCAACGCGCATTTAGGAAGAGTTTCGTTATGACCGGGTTCTGGGTACGTTTTTTGGTGACCGCTTGTAGTTTGCTCGTTGCCGCATTATTGCTCGAAGGCATTCGCTTCGGGGGCCTGCTATCGCTGCCGTTTGCGGCCTTGGTCCTCGGCGGGGTCAACGCCGTAATTCGACCCGTCATGTTAGTCCTTACGTTGCCAATTACCGTCGTTACGCTGGGCTTGTTTTTGCTCATTCTCAATGCGGCAATGTTGGGGCTGGCCGCACTGATGGTGCCGGGATTCGTCATCGACGGTTTTTGGACCGCTTTGCTTGGCGCCGTGATTGTTAGCCTGACGAGTATGCTGGCGCACTGGTTTATCGGTCCGAAAGAGTCCGTGGAAATCGTGGAAACAATATCCGATAAGCGTTGACTTCGGTTCCGTCAGATATGTTGCGGATCGCGGGCAATCCAGCAAAGATAGATCCGCTCGACAATAGCGAACAGACATTTCTGAGAAAGTGGGCAAATTTGTTGGACCGATTTAGCAACGTCAGCGCACAAGCAGACAGTTGGGCTCCCCGTAATACGTCTGGGGACTCTTCCCTCCCACGTTCATCACCGATGATGGACATGCCAATTTCACCTGCAAGTACTGCCAATAGAATTACTGTTAGAGGGCACAATGGATCACGTTATTGAGTTTTGGTTTCGGACCTTAAATCCATCCGACTGGTATTCGACGTCTGATGATTTGGATGTGCGAATCAAAAGCCAATTTGAAGACACTTATTATAGAGTCGTCGCCGGAGAGACTTCCCATTGGAGAGACTCGCCAAGCGGGCGACTAGCCGAAATCATCGTTATCGATCAGTTTGCGCGTAATATTTTTCGGGACTCGCCATTGGCATTTAATGCCGATCCGATCGCATTAATTTTGTCGCAGGAAGCCATTCGGATCGGGGCGGATAAAAAACTGGACGAGCAGCAACGACCTTTCCTCTACATGCCATTCATGCACAGCGAGTCAGTGCACATTCACGAACAAGCAATGAAATTATTCGATAACACACCCAATGCAAAGTACGAGACTGATCACAAAGCCATCATCGACAGGTTTGGGCGCTACCCGCACAGGAACGCTGTACTAGGGCAGGCCATCCACTGACGAAGAAATCGAGTGGATGAAAACCAACTCAGGGTTTTGAACACACGATGCTATTCACACTAGGTGGGTCTAGCGACTGTAGCCTAAGCAATAAACGCTCAAAAAAATGATTCGGGACAGTATGGAATGGCACTAAGTTAAGGGATTTAGCATGAATAAAGTAGTGCTTGTTGGGATCAAAAATGGGATCATTGGAGATGCAAAATAACTCCTACTATCTCC
>JBLFWZ010000142.1:0-11505 GCA_047611905.1 Gammaproteobacteria bacterium
TTCAAGCAAATAGCGGGTGCTTGGAAGCTTCATATAGATTCATGGACACCGCAGTAAGTACTCTATCGGTCAAACATGGTTCGCCGCTTAGATTTTCAAACAAAGTGCAGTTGGCTGCGTTACGCCGTTGTTGCTGTATGCGTTCGGAACTGACGGGCCTACGCTTTGGGCTATCACGAGCCCTGTAGGGGCGACGTTCACCGCTTTCGGCGGTTACGGCGTATCCAGGAACATGAAGGGCGCGTTTATGAAGCGCTCGATCAAATACGTCTTCATTGGGCTTCTGATACTTGGCGGATTCGTCGTTCTTATAAACGTTCTCAACGTGGCAGGCATTATATTTCATCGAGAGCCTGGTCCGTTTATTGTCTCCGTAGTTTATGCATTAGGAGTTGCGGGATTTATCTTTTCTCGCCGGTTTCGCGGGTACCGTCGCCGAATTACGGCAGCGCCAGCTAGCTCATTGGCCGATAGAGCAGCTTCTCCTCCTGCAAATACTCTGTACTGCTACGGCCGCGTCAATCGTATATTCTCTGCTGCCGTCTTTCTTGGCAGAGACAGGGTTGGGCGGAAACGCCGTATGGAAAATCTCAAGCAGTGCGCTTATCTGTTGGATCGTCGGCGCGATAGCTTTCCGCATTAGCCAAAGTAGAAAATGCGGCGTGGCCATGCCGATCCCCGGGCACATCAGGGTTTTGGGTGTAATCGCCCTCGGGTTCCAGATTTACAACATCGCAAGTGAGGGTCATTCCTGGCCTTATCTATTCGGCATCATGATAGTGCTAGTGAATGGGTTTTCGGTGTCGCGCCCCGTCGACGAAGAAAATCCTCTTTGCAAGTCGGTGGAGTCGGAGACTTGATTGCGATGTGAATCTAACCTGCCCCATATACGCGGTAGTTCTAATTCCGACGAAAGTCCGTTCCTGGCCGATTCCGGTCGGTAGTGATCCCCCGACGAGCGTCCGCTGACGGGTTAATCCAAAACCCGACACGGCGCAAAAGCTTTGCACGGAACGATAATACCCAATATGGAAAGGCGGACGGTCAACTAGGGGTCCGCGACGGTTGCAAATCGACCATCAACCGCCTGACTATTTCTGACATGCAGGGTTCTAAGATGGTTTATCGAGTCGTTCAGGGATGAAACGCCGGCCTACCTCGTACTGAGCCACTGCGCGGGGGTGCGCAAGATTTCTTCGCGCATCCAGCGCAACGTTTTACCTGCGTTTGCCGCCCGCCACGCTAATTGCACCGGCTCCAGATAGGGTTTTGCAAACGGCTTATGCACAAGACGGCCCGCGAGCAGCTCGTCGTTGATCATGTAGCGTGGTAATGCACCCACCGCCAAACCTCGCACTTGTGCTTCGCGTTTTGCTTCGAGGTCCGGCACCATTCAGGTGGCTTGAGCCGGAAATAACCCGGGGAGTGTCATCTGCTGCAGGGTCCGCGTGGTATCTGGTACGACCACAACGCGATACTGACTATAAACGGCATAGTCCAACGGATCGGGTGCGTTTGCGATCGGGTGCTGCGGCGCGACCGCGACGACAAACTCAATCTCGCCCATTGGTGTGGTCGCCAGACCGCGCCCAGCGGGGACGTTGTAAGGCGCCCCCACAACGATGTCCGCACGTCCCCCAATTAATGAATCCCGCCCTCCGGTGAGAACTTCGCGAGTGATCGATACCTGGGTGTGCGGAGATACCGCGTAAAGTTTATCGACGATCGACAAAAACCACGCTATTGGAACAACATCGGCGAGCCCAACGCCTAATTCGGCCTCCCAGCCATTCGCGATTTTCTGCACCGATGTTTCCAGGTCCAGCGCTTGTTCCAGAAGGTGGTCTCCTTGCTCGACGAGTCTCGTACCGGCTTCGGTCAGTACCAGCGATCGACCTCGCTTGACGAATAATTTTGCATTCACTTCGCGTTCGAGTTCGTGGATGGTGTGGGATATCGCCGACGGTACTTAGTTTAGCGACTTGGCGGCGCGATTAACGCCGCCTTGCCGCATCACCGCGATGACGATGCGTAATGCTTCAAGTGATAATTTCATGATTCTTTAATTTAGAACAATTTGTACTAAAAATATCAATATTTGTAGTGTGGCCGGTGCATTAAGATTCCAATCAGAATCAATTTTCACCGTCAATTAGGTTATTTTTCGGTAAATTTCGCAAGTCAGGATTAGTCCACAAAGGGTGCTAAAAAAATGAACAATAATCGCCAATTTCCATTGACGATCATCATCGTCGTCGGTTTCTGGGGTGGGCCTGTCGCAGCCCAAGAAAGTCCCGTTGTCAACAAACTTACCGACAGTGTTTATGCTATTTTCGCGGTCTTTTATCATTCACTGGTGGTGATTGGTAGTGATGGTGTATTGATTACCGATCCCGCCAACGCTTATCGTGCCGCGCTTGTCAAAGCTGAGGTTGCCAAGCTTACCGACAAGCCCGTCGACAAGATCGTCCTGAGCAATGAGGATTTCGATCATGTTGGCGGCAGGGAGGTTTTCGACGGCGCCGTTATCATCGCGCAGGAAAACGTAAAATCCGTGTTTGGTTTTGATCCGTTGGGCGTCGCGCCGGATGTAGTCGATGTGACCTGCACGGCGAATCATGAAATAGATCTGGGCACCACAAATGTCCAGCTAAAACATCTGGGCGCCGGCGATGCTGTCGCCACGACCGCTGTCTTACTTCCTCGCGAAGGTATCGTAGCCACGGCGGATCTTTATGATGACGGCGCGCTCACGTCAGGTGAATTTTTGGATGACAAAAACATGCTCGGTACGCGTGCAATTCTCAACGAGGTCGCAGGCTGGGAGCTGAACCACGCGATTAACACGTATTCGACGAGCACAGACCCCAAAATTCTTCGGGATAACGCAAAATACTATAACGATCCCTACGACGCGGTGTTTCCTGTGGTTGAGAAAACTGCGAAAACCAACCCGGCTGGAATTTGGGATCTGCCGGCTTCTTTAGGGGTAAGCGTTAAACTACCGGCGTATGAGAATTGGGATAGTTACGATCAACTGCCGCATCACGTGAGGCGAGTGGTCCTCGAGATCATCCACGGTGGCTAGATTCAGAGCAATACGGGCTCAATAGGGTTCAGACTGAAGTGACCTCAGTTTAACGGACACGCAAAAAGGATAACGCGCGCGTCAGCGTGCTCAGAGCCGCTTTCCAATTTCGTACGCTAGAGCACGGGTTTTCGACTCGCGATTGTTGGATCCATGATTTTTCTCCTCTAGTAGGATATTCAAAATCATGGTCGCTTATACAATTTCCTGGACAGCCTCCTCAATATATTAACTTATCACTGTCCCTGATTGTCGTGGCAACAACCGGACTCCATTCGCGATAGGTCGGGTTTGGATAGAGGAGTGTTAGCGTTGTCAGTTGTCGCGAAGATCGTTAGCGTCGAGCCATGCGAGTCCGACCGCGTTTATGGAAACGTTGTGGAGGTCGTCGGTGCGACAGAACTCAAGCTCTGTTAGCTTACGGACTCCCAAGCCGAGCAGGCGTTGCGACATTCCTTTGAGCGCGGCGGGGCGGGCACGACCTTCAGAAAGACAATACAAACCAAAATTCTCAACCGATGCTAGCGATTTAAGAATTTCGATTTGCGGTTCAGTTAGTTCGATTTGGACAGTTTTTTCACTCATAAAGAATGATACCAAGTTTTTCCTATGCTTCCGACCACTACGAGACGCGGTACGAGTACTTGTGAGGGTTTACCACGGTTCTTGTTTTCATGCTTCTCAGGTCCGCGTCGATCATTGCTAACCGTGCGACAGACCGGGCAGTTCGTAGCGGAGTTCATCAGCGGCGCACGACGAATTTCAGATGGTTATATTTAAAAACCGCTTTGCGGGACACCGCCCAGTTAGTCAGTTTGCCGCGTAAATGATGACGTTGGTCCCGCACCAAAAGAGCGACTATGAAGCAGGACCAAATTGGCGCGCCGATCGAAAAATCGAGGTGTCAATCATCTTGCCCAGCAGTTGTTCGTAATTTGAATTCTTGATAGCAGTCTCCTAGTTTCGATTCTTGAAGTAAGGAAGAATCTCTTTCGCAATGAGCTCCAACGCCACATCGACATCAGGACCGAGCGGCGGACTGAAGTTAATATGATTTACGCCTAAAT
This sequence comes from Gammaproteobacteria bacterium, assembly GCA_047611905.1. Taxonomy (GTDB): domain Bacteria; phylum Pseudomonadota; class Gammaproteobacteria; genus UBA11873. The sequence goes on from JBLFWZ010000142.1 coordinate 4,156, forward strand.
CGATCATTTCTTCGAGCTGCGGAATAACGTCATTCGGTGAACCCGCTACTGAGAATGCGCGCACAGCACGCTCCGGGATAAGCTTCGCTACCGTGTCCAACTCACCTGCTTGTGCGTGTTTGAAGATCGTCTGGACTTCCTCATCAGTTATATCGAGTTGCCGGGTCAGGACTTCCATCGTGGGCATTAGGAAGCCCAGTAAATCCGTGATATTTCTACGCGCGGCTTCGGAATCCATGGATATTGACGACAATGGTGCGGAACCTAATTCTAGCGTTTCAGGATCGCGACCTGCTGCCATCGCACCGGCTTTGGCTTCATCAACAATACGCTTCATCGCCATAGGCCCAGAACAACAGGCGGCTAATACGCCAGCTGTGTGTCGACCCGCCATTCGGGCCATCTGATGGCCCCAGGTTCCAATCGTGATGGGGATGTCATTGCGCAGCGGTTCAAATTCAAACTTGAATCCATTGATCGTACTGAAGTAGTCGCCCTCAAATGCGTCGGTATTACCGGCCATGACGTGCTTCATGATGTCGTAAGCTTCTTTGACCATGCGCACTGGTTTTTCGACATGTTCCAGTTTCAGATTCGCATTAAACGCGCCTTTACCCATCGAGCAAACCGCCCGTCCGCTGGTTAGTTCGTCAAGAGCCAGCAGGTTGGCAACGTGATATACGGGATGCGCGGTAATCGGGTTGACGATCGCAGGGCCTACTCTAATTTTTTTCGTATTAGCGCCGATCAAGGTCAGGATCGGCCACGCTGGACGAAATATAAGATCGTCCGCAATAAACAGCTCGTCAAAGCCATATTCTTCGATTTTCTGCGCCCATGGCACAAAATTATCGATAGCGTGCATCCCGGTTATCATTATGCTGAATTTCATAGGATCTGATTTCGCGCCTGTACTTACATTGCTATAAAAACGGAATTGAGACTGGTTGGTAAACGGGGTTCTCTGGTAGTGCTTGTCACTATACTTCAGGCCGGTAGCGGCGGTCAGCAGACTCGACTAGATCTCAATTTTCGATAAGGAGTATTTGGATTATGAAAAAACCCGTATTCGAAAATTTACATCATGCCTTTGACATCGACGATCCAGTATTTGCTGAATCTTTCGAAGATGTATTGGAGCATTTAGTTGCCGAATGCCCCGTCGCGCATAGCACCATTGGTCCCGGTTATACGGCTTTCAATCGCTATGCGGATGTGCGCCGTTGCGCGCAAGATTGGCGAGGGTTTAGCAGCGCCGATGGCTGGATGATGGATCCGCCGGAGGGTAATATCCACATACTACCGGAGGATAGCGATCCGCCTTATCAGACGACTTGGCGGCGCGCATTGAATCCGTTTTTTACGGCCGAAGCGTGCAACGACCTGGAAGGTTTTGCGCGGCAATATGCGGCCGATCTCATTGCGAAATTCGCGGCGCGAGGGAGTTGTGAATTTGTCGCGGATTTCGCGGCACAACTACCCGGGCTGATCTTATTCAAACACATTCTACCGGTGCCGATTGACGATCTCCCGAGCCTGTTCGAAGACATCGATATTTATTCGTTCGGGCCACTAGAGAGTCGCGCGCAAGCCTTCGAAAGAGTCTACGCATACCTGCAGAATTTCTTGGAGTCGCGCAGAGATGGGCCCGCGCAGGGTGATTTAGTCGACGTTATTATTGCGGGTGTAGAGCGCGACGATCAGCCCTGTCCTTGGGAAGATAAAATCCATATCGCCTTAGACGTGGTGTTCGGCGGGCTTGCTACAACGACTCATGCGATGTGTGGGGCGATCTATGAACTTGCAAAGCAGCCACAGATAGGCCGGGACCTACGCGACAAACCCGAGCGCATGGACACGGCCGTCGAAGAAACCGTGCGGCTACATGCCCCGGTTGTTCTTGTAGGACGCACGGTAACCGAAGACGTCGTTGTTGGCGGAACATCGTTGAAAAAAGGCGAGCGTATCGCATTGAATTTTGCCGCCGCCTCGCGCGACCCAGACGTGTGTAGTGATCCGAAACGATTCGACATCGAACGGCCGGAAGTTGTGCACACGGCATTTGGAGTAGGACCGCACCGATGTATTGGGGAGCATCTTGCCCGGCTCGAGATCCGCGTTGCGATTGAGGAATTTCTGCGCCAGATCCCGGAGTTTGAATTAAAATCGGGAACCAGTCCGCAGTTTGAAAGTGGTCAATTACGCACGATGAAACAAATGCATCTGCAATGGCCGGGTTCTTAACTAAGCGTAGGTTTCGAGCCGTCTTGTGGAATTACCGAGCCATGGCCACGTGCGAACAAACGTCGTTGGGAGAAAGAACGGATTAAGCGGCGCGTCCCTGCGCTCACGTTTAGTTTACGACTAGGACTTCAGTAGAGTTTTGACTTCATCTAAAGCCGTGATCGGCGCACTGCAATCCGCTCCTCGGTATACATAGGCGGTAACTTCCGCACCTTGATCCGCATTACGGCTTGCGAGTAGGCCTGGCAGGGTTGCCGCTGAATTCGTAATCACATAACAACGATCGCGACTAGTCAATTCATTCTCTATTGCGGCCGCCCATGGCTGCGAGGTAGCGACATCGGCGCATCGTATGATTACCCGTCGCGGCGGGCTCGCGATATCCAGTAAGCCCCGTACCAAGGTTGCATGTGCTGACGGCCAGTCATCCATCTGGGTCATGCTGGCACGCAAGGCGCGCTCGGCCGCTTCGAGGTAACGAGATTCGCCGATTAGCGAGCCTAATTCGACTAAGGCGCGTACAGCATTGCCGTTGCCCGAAGGTATGGAGTCGTCCGCAACGGGTTTTTGCCGTTGTGGCAACGTCTCGTGGTTGTTGGAGGTAAAAAAGAAACCGCCATTTGTCCGGTCTTCGAAGTTTTCTAGCATGCAATCTGCGAGTTCAATCGCAAAGTTCAAATCGCTGTCACGCCAGCGCGCTGAAAGCAAGGTGAGCAGCGCGTCGATAAGAAACGCATAATCGTCAAGGTAGCCAACGAGCGAACCATTGCCGCCGCGGGTCGACGTGACTAGGCGTCCGTTTTGCCAATGACTCTGTACAAGATAATCAACGGCTCTGGTTGCAGCGTCGATACAATCTGGCCGGTCAAGCTCGCGCCCAACGTCGGCTAATCCACGGATGCATAAGGCGTTAGATGCCGTTAATACTTTATCGTCTCGTGCAGGCTCGGCGCGCTTAGAACGCTCATTTAGTAATGTCGCACGGGCTTTCGCCAAGCGCGCCCCGCGAACGTGTTGCGCATCGTCAGACGGGGCCGCTGAACCGTTTAAACGTAAATGCCAAAGCGTACCGAAATTCGCCTTGTCTTCAAGGCCGTAGTGCGCCGCGAAGTCGTCGTAGTCGTCGCCGAGGTGGCTGCGGACGTCGTCATAATTCCACGTATAAAACCCGCCTTCTACGTCTTCTAAATCTGAATCCAAATTGGCGCACAAGCCTCCAGAATCTAGTTGCATATCGCGCATTATCCAGTCGGCGCTTTGGTTCGCTACTAGGCTGTACCAATCATTGTCGGCAGTTCGAGCGCGCTTTGCGTAAACGGATAACAGTTGCCCGTTGTCGTAGGACATCTTTTCGAAGTGCGGAATTGTCCATTCGACGTCGACGGAGTATCCAAAGAAACCACCTGCCAAATGGTCGAACAGCCCACCGCGCGACATCGCCGTTAACGTTGTGTCGAGCATTTGATTGAGTCGATCAGATTTGATTTTCTCATCCGTGCTGGCTGCCACATCCAGCATTAATTCCAGGCCAGCCGGATGCGGAGACTTTGGTGCACCGCTAAAGCCACCGTGTTCGGGATCGAAGCTACTGTCGATTTGGCCGCATGCTCGGTCGGACATCGTCAGATCTAAAGTTTCATTGGAGAATTCGATCTCCTTAGCCGCCAATGCGTCGCGCATCTTCGACTTAAATTCTTTCATCTTCTCGTTCTTGGAGTCGTAGGTCTTGGAGATGCCGCTCAAAATGTCGCGAAAACTCGGTTGGTTGCGGGTCTGTTGCGGTGGGAAATATGTGCCGCCAAATACCGGTAGCTGCTCTTGTGGTTCCAGAATCATGGTTAACGGCCAACCACCGGGTTGGCGGTTAAGTAATTGTTGTGCGCCTTGATAGATCCGGTCGAGATCGGGCCGTTCTTCCCGATCGACTTTAATGTTGATGAAATGTTCGTTCATGAACGTCGCGACTTTCTGATTCTCGAAAGACTCGCTAGCCATCACATGACACAAATGATTCGCCGAATACCCGATCGAAAGCAGGATCGGTTTGTCCTCGCGTTTAGCAAGCGCCAAGGCCTCAGCATCCCACGGGTGCCAATCGACGGGATTGTCCGCGTGTTGGAGTAAATAGGGGCTTGTTTCGTGCTGAAGTCGATTCATGTCGCAATCCTGTGTTAGAGCGGCGCTACATTATCATAGGTGCGCAGTGCGCTATAGCGCAGGATGGTTAATTAACGTAGATCCTGAGGAATTCGTTTCTAGGACACGGGCGCAATAACCGTATTTACAACAGAGTCAGAAATATTGAACCATTACGCACGAGATCGGAACAATGATGCGGATCAAGGCCTGTGTTCTCAGCAAATCTACTTCAGCGTATTCTGGCTCGAACGAGTTTGAAATTTCGGTATTCGAGACGCTGAGGGAAAGTTAGCGATAAGAGCGGTTCCATTCCGAGATCGACGCATAAAGCTTCTACCGTGCGGCGTACGTCTTGCGGTTGTCGATCGACTAGCTCCATTAGACGTTGAACTTTCCATGCCTCGAAAGGAGCCACCGAACGGATCCCCCGTGCCTCATAAGGTGTACCCAATCCAATTACGAACTCGTGTTGTCCGATGTAAGTCGGGATGTCGGATGCATCGTTTTGCTCGAGCCAGGTTTGGACCAACGGAATTGCGGTTGCGACAACTGCTGCATAGTCACGTCCCAGAAGAGTGAGTATGGGCGTAAGCGAGTTTGGTAATTTAGTTTCAGTATAGGAATGGGAGGCCGTCACCGAATTCACGCTACGGATGCGTTCCGCCCAGGCGTGAACCTGTGGCGCGTGCTCGCGCATAATCTTTCGCGAGTTCGGATCATAATACATATGCGCATAGAGCGGTCCAGCCAGGGCGCAATCTCCGAGGCTTGGCACGTCGCCGAGAATATATGGGTGTATTTCGAAATGCTGATTGAGCAGGTTCAACAGCTCAAGATAGCTTGCTTCAACAGCTCCTCGTGTCGTTTCTGTAGCGCCTAAATGGCGCGGCCAGGTACTGAACTTCGTGGCAATCTTCGCGCCGATCTCTTGTTGCTTGGCTATCGGCAAATCTGGGTCGTTGTTACGCCCCATCATCGATACCGCGAAGTCGTGGTTGTAAGTCCAACGGTAATGCAGTGCCGGGATCTTTATCCATTCGTCGGCAAGTAATTCGAGTAAGTAGGAGGCAAACCAAAGTCGCGGCGCACGCGGTACGATTTCCGGCGACGCATTGCGTTGTTCGTAATAATCAATCATCAAAGCGGTGTCTTGTAGGGTGACATCATTAGCCGTCACGATCACCGGCACGATGGGGTAACCGACTCTCGGCATGATGTGATCTACAAATGCCTTGCGGTCGGCAAGGTGTTCGCGAAATGGAATGCCCTTGCACATAAGATAGGCGCGGATTTTTGCTGCGTAATAAGAACCCTCTACGCCATACAGAACGTCTTCACTCAATGGGATAGTTTCTCTCGTGGAAGATTGCCGGTAAATAATGAACTGCCGCGTTGCTAAATCACGGGCACGTTGTATAGGGTTTCTGCGATACCTTTCGCACCATTGGGCGCGGGAATTTCGATGACCGGATCGGCAACATCATCGTACTCCAGGCGCAATGCACGACTGATGCCGGCGTGCATGACGTACATGCTGACGGTGTAGGTAAGCTCGAGGATCGCAGCATCACTGAGGTCGTCTTTAAGCTGCGTCATAACTTCATTAGAGACCCGTCCATGTTCCAATGCCAAGGCGTCGGTGAACGCGAGTACTGCCCTCTCCAGTGGGGTGAAACAGTTGGCTATGGTCCATGCCGGGATGGCACCAATTTGTTCTTCGCGAACGCCGGCATCGCGACAACCTTTACAGTGCTGGGAGAATACAAATTTACTCCCGCACGCGTAGCCGGCCCGCGCCTGACCTAGTTCGCGTAATGTTGGATCGAGTTCGCGATCCGGATTCTGAACCATCTGAAAACCCGCGATGGCGTGATCGAATATATCCGGAACGCCGGCGAACACACTCCACCAGTTGCCGGAGGTGCCAGTGCCCGTTCCCGGTGTTTCGGTCGGATCGCGATCATCAAACAGCATTGTGAAGACGCTATCCGCGCTTGTGTGTAGGTCCTTTCGAGGGACTTCACGTAATCTCGGCATGATGGGAAACCTCTACCAGATTCTTCCTGGCATCGTTAGTGAAATAGATGTCGAGAAACGAGCGATTAGTTTCCCGTCGATTCGACGCTCGGCAGCACGCCACACTTGATAGTGTTTCTATCACGCACCGCATCCAACGTTTTTCTAAAATGATCCGAATAGTTTTTTGCGTTACGCTTTAATTTCAGTCCGGCCATGAGTCGGCGATGTGGCGGGAACCAACGATCGAAATCTAGGCCGCAATCTGCCATCACTTTATTCGGCACCGCACTCATGATTAATATCGTGTTGTACATGGACTGGGTCAAGGCAGCGAATGGCCACGTTGCTTTTTCTTTCGGTAGCAATGACTCAAAGTCGATTTCATATAACGGTAACGTATCCAGCTTGCCCAAATAAAACAAGTGCACGAGAAAGTAGGCTGCAAAGGTGGTTAGAAAATGGATCGCGGACGTTGGCTGAATTGATACGACTGTGCGCTTGTCGGATATGTAAGGCTCGTATGGATGCTCCTCGCGCATCACATAACCGGTACAATTGATAAACCAGCTTCCCGCTTCGATCGGCCTTTGCTTACCGCTCTTGAAAACCATCGTTGGTTGACCACCGATATCGACGACGTCGGTTAAGTAATCGGCAACAAGCTCGTTAATGCCGGCGGCTATCGTCGCGTTTTCTTCCGGCGACAAGATGCCGAAAACGAACTGCCCACCGGTCCCATCGAGATGCACGCAGCGCTCAGACTTGAATGTCTCAAAAATCTCATCGCCATTATTCCCGTCGTACCGTAGGCATAGGTCCACTGTGTACTCCAACGTCGTTGGCTCACCCCACCACCGTCTCCGACCTGTTGGAAATGCTTTATTTCGGTTTATGAAGATTGTTCCGCCGCCGACGATGAAATCGATCTGCCTGTTCGGGAATTTCGTT
>JBLFWZ010000143.1:0-11465 GCA_047611905.1 Gammaproteobacteria bacterium
GCGCAAGTGATTTACGGGCCACTGTCCGATCGTTACGGCAGAAAGCGGCTCATGTTGCTAGGTTTTGCCATTGCCGCATTGGGTTCGCTCGCCTGCGCACTCGCGACTAGCCTGCCCGCGCTAACCATTGGACGATTCGTACAAGGTGCCGGCGCCGCTGCAGGAATGGTGCTGGGGCGCGCGATGGTGCAGGATTATTTTACCGGCGGCGATCGCGCCCGCATCATGGCCTACATCGGGATGGTGATGGGCATGTGCGCGCCGATCGCCACGGTTGTCGGTGGACAATTGCATGTGTTGTCGAGCTGGCGGGCGAATTTCTTTTTGGTGACCGTATTGTCTGTGACGCTTTTCGTAACGACATGGCTGAGCCTGCCCTTCGACGAACCATCCGGCAAAGGACGCGCGCATTGGTTGCGAGAAATGCTCGATTCGTACGATCATCTTCGCAAGATCCCTGAATTCGTCGCTTACGTTGGCATCCTAGCGCTTAGCACCGGAACGTTTTACATATATCTCGCCGGTGCACCCGGGGTGTTCGCGCGCTATGGGATCGGACCCGCGTCAATCGGTTTCTTCATCATGGTCGTGCCTTTGTCGTATATCGCCGGAAGCTTTCTAACCAGCCGTTTAATCAAAAGCCAGAGCGACGCTCGACTCATGCTGGCCGGACAATTTGTTAGCCTCGGTGGCATAGCAACCGTCTTAGTGCTGGCTCTCGCCGAAGTCGCATCACCGTTTGCCATTGCAGCGCCGCTCATTTTGCTTGGAATTGGTCAAGGATTGCTGATGCCCTCCACCTTAGCCGGGACCGTGAGCGTCGTGCCGGCGCTTGCCGGTGCGGCGGCTGGCGTAGCCGGACTCGCACAGCAGATGTCGGGAGCGGTCGGCGGTTATGTGATCGGTCTGTTCCATCATGAGGACGCCGTCAATCTAGCAATGCTAATGCTGTTATTTATGTCGTGTGCTTTTGCATGCCAAATTTGGTTACGGGCCCTACAAAAAGATCATTCCGACCGAGTGTCGTAGGTCGACATCGATTCATTATTTACGACCAATCGCGAGGAAGCCCAAATGGCTGTGTACGTTACTGTGAACTTAGATGTTGAAGATAAGCCGGGCTACGACGCCTACGTCACGGCAGTGATCCCGCTCCTGATCAAACACCAAGCCGAAATTGTGGCGGCCGATTACGCCGCAAAGACTTTAGAGGGCGAGCAGCGCGACGTCTGCGTGATACTACGCTTCGAGTCGGAATCTGCCGCCATGAATTGGTACACAGATCCAGATTACGTGCCCGTCAAACAGATGCGCATCAATGCAACGAGCAATGCGACATTGATGCTAGGTCAAGGATTTGAGCCGCCATCCAATTGATGCCGACAACATCGCTAAGAGACAAAATAGGCCCATAGATTATGCCCAAGCTACGAGTTGGCGTTTGCTACGACTTTCGAAATCCACCCACATCTCGTGTTCGCGATCAGGTGTTGTATGGAGAAATTCTCGACCAAGTTAAATGGCTAGACGAACTTGGCGCAGACTTGGTGTGGTTTACCGAGCATCATTTTGTGGACGATGGTTATCTACCCAGTTGGATACCTGTCGCTGGCGCCATGAGCGCCATCACTAAACGGGTGTACTTCGGCACAAACATTACCCTCATGCCGTTCAATCATCCGATCCGTCTGGCTGAAGATCTCGCCGTGCTCGACAACTTGTCCGGCGGCAGAGTCGAACTAGGTCTCGGAATGGGCTATGCGCCGCATGAGTTTCGCGGCTTCGGCATACCGGTAAAACGCCGCGTGTCGTTAATGAACGAAGGTATCGAAGTATTACAACATTGCTTCAGCGGCGAGCGATTTAACTATCACGGCAAGCGTTATGATTTCGCGGATGTGAAAATCACTCCAGGATATGTCCAAGCCGGTGGGCCGCCGTTATGGATCGCGGCCATGTCGACGGGCGGTGCGCAACGCGCAGCCCACTACAACACACATTTTTTGCCACAAGGATCGAAAGGTAAAGTCTACGACCCATGGGTGGAGGCCGTAACAACCAGCGGACGCGACGTTACTAATTACCGGATCGGCATCATCCGCAGCATTCTCGTCACCGACGACAAAGAGAAAGACTGGGCGATGGTGCGCGCCGCAGAGCACTATCGAATGGAGCTGTATAAACAGTTTTTCAAAGAAAGCGGCGAAGGTTTTGGCGACCCCAAAGAGGCGATTCCTCAAACATGGATCATCGGTGATGTTGACCATTGTGTCGCGGAAATTATCCGTTTCATTAAAGACTTCAAGATCACCGATATCACGACAATGGCCGTACCACCGGGACTCCGCGCCGAGCAGATGGCACCTAGCTTGGAACGGTTGTTTCGAGACGTTGTGCCAAGAGTTAAAGCGCAGCTTGGCGAATGAGACATTTGCTGTGTTCGCCATGGCTCGTCTGAATTCACCACGACTGGGTGGATTCCCTATCCGAGATTTCAATACTTGACCTAAGCGCATCGCGTTTCAGTAACGCTGCCTGATGTCTTCTCCAACTCCGCCAGGCCACCTTGAACCGCACTCGCTCGCCGATCTCATTTGGCCGATTGGTGCCATGTTCGGCACACAAACGGTAACTGTCATTTTGTTTCTCACTGTGCCTGTGATGGCTACGGAAATCGCACCTGTATTTGGCGTACAAGCCAAAGATATCAGTGTTTTTATGTCGATTGTGTTTGGCTCTGCAATGGTTTTTTCGGCGGCAAGTGGTAGTTTGATTCGACGCTTCGGTGGGATCCGCGCGAATCAGATTGGCATGAGTGTCTCGGCGCTCTGTTTGCTGCTTGCGCTCAACGGTTCGCTTTCGATGCTGTACTTAGCAGCCGTATTAGTCGGCATGGGCTATGGCCCGAATACGCCCTCCGGAGCGCACGTGCTGGCTCGGGTAACACCCGCTCGGGCACGCGGCTTTGTGTTCTCTCTTAAACAGAGTGGCGCCCCGCTCGGCGGCCTCGTCGCGGGCCTACTCGTCCCGGCAATGGTGCTTAGCGTTGGTTGGAGAGGCGCCATTGTTGTATCGGTTGGCATCGCGTTTTTCGCCGTCATCGCAATCCAACCGCTGCGCGCAAAACTCGATGACGACCGCGATCCGAATTCACCGTTAGCCTTCGCGTCGCCTTGGCATGCGATAAAAAGAATCTTGAACGATACTGCGCTCCGTCGCCTCACGATAACGGCGTTCTGTTTGACATCGGTGCAAGCGATTGTCCTCGGATTCTTGATGATCATCTTAGTACAAGAAGTGGGACTCGAATTTAAACTGGCAGGCGCTGTTTTTGGCGCATCTCAAGCTTCTGGCGCCGTGTTACGAATCGCGATGGGTTGGGTAGCCGACAAAGCGCTCGGTGCGCGTCGCACGCTGGTTGTACTCGGGCTCGGCAGCGCTGTTGCACTGGTGTCATTGAATTTACTCGGTCCGGACTCGCCGTTAGCGATGGTGATTGCGATTAGTATCGTCACAGGCGCTTTAAGTTTTGGCTGGAATGGAGTTTTTCTGGCAGAAATTGTCAGCCTGGCAAATCCCGCAGAAGTTGGAGCGGCGACGGGCGGCTCCTTATTCTTTCTTTACGGCGGAATCGTTATAGGACCGATACTGATGTCCTTACTGATCACGTTGACGGGCGGCTTCACAATTCCGCTGTACGGCGTTGCGTTAGTGACCGCGATGGCAAGCCTGAATCTACTTCGTCCACATTCGTGAAGCCGATTCAGATGCCGTTTTCAAGGTGTGCGACACGAGGCTAAGAAACTTTTGACTAGTCCAACGCTCGCCTTACTAGCACCTTTAGATCAGGAATTAGCTCTTGGTCGAACCAGGCATTCTTTTTGAGCCAAATATTATTTCTCGGGCTCGGATGAGGCAACGGCATCACTGCAGGTGCGAATGTCCTCCAGCGGGTCACCGTCTCGGTTAAGGTCGAGCTGCGATAGTCGCCGAGATGCCAGTGTTGCGCATACTGACCAATCACTAATGTCAGAGTGATATTCGGCAAGTTGTCTAGAAATGGTTGCCGCCAAGCGGCCGCGCACTCTTTACGTGGCGGCAGATCGCCGGATTTTCCCCGTCCGGGGTAGCAAAAACCCATCGGCACAATGGCGAGTTTCGTCGCATCGTAAAACGTTACTTCATCGACCCCCATCCAATCTCTTAATCGCTCGCCGCTCGCATCAGTAAATGGTCGACCCGAGGCATGGACTTTCGTTCCGGGCGCTTGCGCCGCAAGCAGAATCCGCGCTTGTTGGCCGACCTGGAATACCGGTCGCGGGCCTAGCGGTAAGTAAGGCACGCACAAGGTGCACGCGCGGGCTTGTCCCGCGAGCTCAGCGAGAGGTGATTTCATTGGCTACCGGTGCTTCTATTGTCACGATCGTCCTATCGTCGCTCATCACGTCGTACGACCGCTAATTCTGCGAGAGATGCCTGAGAGTATTTTCTGTGAATGAGCAACAGTTGAATCTCCGCCAATTTGTCCTGCGTCTGCGACATCGCAGCGCAGGTAGTTCGCCTGTGTAAAACGGGGGGTATTTCCGCGCACATGACAAATCCCCGTGGTGTGCGAAAATGCAGCCCCCCACTTCCTTGCATCAATGCGATTTTTGAACGTATGAACGAGAAAAAACTGACTCCAACAAGCACTCAATCTACGGCCACGGATTTCGACACAATTGTCGTCGGCGCTGGCTTCGGTGGCATTTACGCCGTGCACAAGCTACGCGAACTTGGCTTTAGCGTACAACTTTTTGAACGCGGTTCTGACATTGGCGGCACCTGGTATTGGAACCGATATCCCGGTGCACGATGCGATGCGCCTAGCATGCAGTACTCTTATCAATTCTCAGAAGCATTGCAGCAAGAATGGGAGTGGCCTGAGACCTACTCAACCCAAGGTGAAATTCTCAAATACTTGGATCACGTTGCCGAACGGTTTTCGTTGCGCTCAGCGATGCAATTTAATACCTCGGTTGAGAGTGCCATTTACGACGAACAAAGAAATCAGTGGACCATTAGTACCGATCGCGGCGACCAGGTCACTGCGCGCTATTGCGTTCTAGCAACGGGTTGCCTGTCGACCAAGAACACGCCTGATTTTCCCGGTCTTAACGATTACACGGGCGAATGGTTTCACACGAGCAACTGGCCTCATGAAGCTACGGACTTTACGGGTAAAACCGTCGGCATTATCGGTACAGGCTCCACCGGTATACAGGCAATACCGGTTCTCGCAGAACAGGCTCGACATCTAAAAGTCTTTCAGCGCACGCCGCAGTACAGTACGCCAGCTCGCAATGGTCCAATGGATAAGGCAGACGAGGCGAAAATTAAAGCCGAGTACACAGCATTTAGAGCGCGCAATTACCGTCAACCTGTTGCAATGGACATCACCATCGATCGCAGTGCGCCGAAGACTTTCGAAGTCTCCGAAGCCGAACGCAAGCAGACCTACGAACAGTGTTGGGAAAACGGCGGCCTAAGTTTTTCGGTCGCGTTTCGCGACTCGTCTGTTAACCGCGACGCAAACGAAAACGTATCACAATTTATTCGCGAAAAGATTGCCACGATCGTGGACGATCCAGAAACCGCGAGCGCGTTGCAACCGTCGCATATCTACGCGTGCAAGCGGCCGTGCCTCGACACCCATTATTTCGAAACCTATAACCGCTCGAACGTTACCTTAGTCGACGTGAGTAAAAGTGGCGTAGAAAAACTGACGCAAAAAGGTATTTTCGCCAATGGCGAGGAACACGAACTCGATTGCATCGTGTTTGCCACTGGCTTCGATGCCTTTACCGGATCGCTCAACCAGATCGACATACGCGGCAGAGACAGCTTACGACTGAAAGATAAATGGTCGGTTGGTCCGCGCAGTTATCTCGGATTACAAAGTGCGGATTTTCCGAATTTGTTCACGGTAACCGGCCCTGGCAGTCCGTCTGTCTTGGCTAACATGGTGACCGCCATCGAACAGCACGTGAACTGGATTGGCGATTGCCTAGTCCATATGCGCGAGCACGACTTTGCGACAGTTGAAGCAATGCAAAGCGCCGAAGATCAATGGGTGGAGCAAGTACGCATGGCGGCAGATCGCACACTCTTTACAGCGTGCGACAACTGGTACCAAGGAGCGAACGTTCCTGGCAAGCCACGTGGCTTTGTCCCTTACGTTGATTGGCCGGGTTACGTTCGTATTTGCGAAAGCGTCGTCGAAAAAACCTACGAAGGATTTAAATTCAGTTGAACAAACGAGATAAACGGATCGGATTAATGCTCTGGCCGATGCCCGGTCTCGATGCCGGTTTTGAGCGTGGCGTGTGGGCGGAGCAAGCGGGTTACGACGATGTGTGGCTTTGCGATGCGGAAGGCCTGCAAGATCCGATCACCTTAGCTGCAGCGCTGGGCGTCGCGACTGATTCGATTCGACTCTGTACGGGTATTGTACCGGTCTTTAACCGGCCTCCTCCTTTACTTGCCACTGCGGTGCTTGCTGCCGAACAACGTGCCGCCGGGCGCTTCGTCCTCGGCTTAGGATCCTCGACAGAAAACATGATTGAACGATGGTATGGGCTCAATTACAAAAAGCCGCTCACCAAAGTCCGCGAGAGCGTCAGTCTGTTGCGCGATATTCTTGCCGGACAGAAGACCGACTTCGATGGCGAAACTACGCACAGCCATGGCTTTAGCCTTAAGGAACGCGTAAGCGCGCCAGTGCCTATTTTTCTCGCGGCCCTGGGGCAGAAAATGCTGCAGCTGGCTGGCGAAATCGCCGACGGCGTGGTGCTCAATGACTTCACGCCGCCGGATCGATTCGAATGGGCGCTAGAACAGTTGAATATCGGCGCGGAGCGCGCTGGGCGGCAAATCGATGAAATTGAAATCGTCAAGCGCCGTGCTTTTTTGGTGACCGATGATGAACACGATGCGCGCGAGTTCTTCCGACGCTACATCGCTTTGTACGCATCTGCCCCCGCCTATCAAAATGTCATGATCGAACTCGGATATGGCGCCGAAATCGATACCGTGAGAGCGGGATACAAGATCCACGATCGCGCCGCCATCACCGCGGCAATCAGCGACCCGATGGTCGACCGGATGTACGCCTTCGGTGACGAGGACAAGTGCCGGGGGATCCTGCAGGCAGACTTCGATTTGGGAATAGATACCGTCATCGTAAGCCCCCAGGCGCGTAGCGCCGAGGAATTTGCCCGCTCAGCTGCAAGCTTCGGCACAACATAATGCCCAATCAGCAGCTAATTCGCATGCTTTTGCTCGATTCGCTCGGGCAAAGGCGTAACATGTCAGGCAACAACGCACCTAAATTACACAAGGATTAAATTATGTCCAGGCTCAAGTTTGCATGTTTTCTAGCCCCGCATCATCCCATCGGGGAAAATCCCACATTACAGTTTCAACGAGATTTAGATCTCGCCGAACAAGTCGATCGCCTGGGTTACGACGAGTTCTGGTGCGGCGAACATCATTCCACCGGCTGGGAAGTTATTGCCTCGCCGGAAATGTTTCTCGCAGCTGCAGCGCAGCGTACCCATCGCATAAAACTCGGCACCGGAGTCGTGTCCTTGCCTTATCACCATCCGTTTAACGTCGCCCAGCGCATGGTGCAACTCGACCATATGTCACAAGGTCGAGCGATATTCGGATCAGGCCCCGGCGCTTTGCCATCAGACGCCTATATGTTGAACATCGATCCGATGGTGCAACGCGATCGACAAGACGAAGCGATGGGCGTTATTAGACGGCTACTCGCTGGCGAAGAACGCTTCAGTTATGAGTGTGAATGGTTCACCTTAAACGACGCTCGCCTTCAGCTACTACCGGTACAAGAAGATATGCCGTTTGCGGTTGCTTCAATGATCAGTCCGTCGGGTATGACATTAGCCGGAAAGCATCGCACCGGAGTGTTGTCTATCGGCTCGATGTCGAGCGCCGGTCTCGATGCATTACCGACTCAGTGGAGCTTCGCAGAAGAATCCGCCGCGAAACATGGCAATACGGTCAACCGATCCGATTGGCGGGTCGTCATGAGTTGGCATGTTGCGGAAACCCGTGAGCAAGCCCGTGCCGAAGCCGGTGAAGGCTTCTACCGATGGCATAACGAATATAACGTCGGCACATTGATGCGCCCCGATCTCAAACCTTACTCAAGCGTCAAGCAAGCGCTCGAAGGTAAAAGCGAGGCCGTCGGCGCAACGATTATTGGTACGCCAGACGATCTCGTGCAGGCAATCCGTGGCATGCAAGATATTACCGGAGGATTTGGCACAGTCGTTGGGTTTGCACACGATTGGGCGAATCCAGAAGCGACCGCGCGGAGCTGGGATATGGTGGCGCGCTACGTTATTCCAGAAGTTAACGGGATGCTCGACGCATACCGCGATTCGAATCGACACGTTATCGAAAATCGCGATTCATTCGAACGTGCAGGCGATGCGATCATGGCAAAAATCGCGCAAAGCGAAAGCGCCACGCGGGCCATGGAGGAAGGCGCGGCAGCACCCAAAACGGACCAACCTGCGCTGGCGCCACATCACGCGCCGGACCTAAAATCCGTTAGCTAAACCACCAACGATTGATCCGGTCGCGGTCGCTGGGCTTTGTTCCAGCGACCCCCGATTCAAATCCAGCGAAATTTATAGAAACATCAACGCAGGTCTCGCTCCTCATTTACCGGCGCAACCAAATGTCACTGCTTGATAGCCCACAACTAGACGTGCATGGAGAATTCATGAGCGCTTCGGCGAACCCGGAAATTGGCAAAACGATCCTTGCTAACGGTATCCCAACGAACTATCACGACGTAGGTAGCGGCTCGCCGGTACTTTTAATTCATGGTTCCGGCCCTGGTGTTACGGGCTGGGCAAACTGGCGCTTAACGTTGCCGGAACTAGCCGCGCATTTTCGTGCAGTGGCGCCAGACATGGTGGGCTTCGGCTACACCGAAAGACCCAACGGCATCGAATACAACTTAGATACATGGGTCGATCATGCAATCGGATTTCTCGATGCGCTGGGACTGGATCAAGTCGATTTAATTGGCAATTCGTTCGGCGGCGGACTCTCGCTCGCGCTCGCCATACGCCATCCGACGCGTATCCGACGCCTCGTGTTAATGGGCGCTGTGGGTGTGAGCTTCGAACTCACGAAAGGGCTCGACGATGTTTGGGCATATACCCCGTCAGTTGAAAATATGCGTGGCCTGCTCGATATATTTGCTTATAACACTGCATTGGCGACTGACGAACTTGCACGCATGCGCTACGAGGCGAGCATTCGACCTGGCGTGCAAGAAGCCTATAGCGCGATGTTTCCAGCGCCACGGCAACGCTGGATTGAAGCCATGGCGAGTCCAGAATCCGAAATCGCCAAGCTGACACAGGAGACCTTGATATTTCATGGCCGCGACGACAAAGTTATCCCGCTCAGTAACTCATTGCGCTTCGCCGAATTGATCCCTAACGCACAGCTTCACATATTCAACCACTGTGGCCATTGGACTCAAATCGAGCACGCGGCGCGTTTCTCACGCATGGTGGTCGACTTTTTTCGCGAATGAACAAACCCCCATTAACGACAACCGACTGCCCCATTTGATACGACAACATCCCTAATAAGCTTTAACTAACTTCGAGGTGACACATGAGTAACGCAACAGTTTCATCAGCATCGGCGACGAGTACGCTCGGCTCGCTCGGTAACTTCCAATACGAACCGGACAAAATGAAGTGGAAGGACTTTCTCACCCCAGGCACCTATTACAAGTTGCTTCATGTCGACGTCGAAATGGGACAGGCTGACATGCTGGTCAAATTTGAAGCGGGTAGTGAATGTTTTTATCATCGCCACGTCGCCTCTGTGTCGACCTTGGTCTTGCAGGGCGAACTAAGAGTTCGTGAACAAACACCAGACGGCGAAGTTATAAAAGTAAAACCTGCCGGCAGCTACTCATTTGGCGGAGTTGGTGAAGTCCATATTGAAGGCGCAGGCGACGAGACGGCGATCATCTATTTCGGTATGCGCACTGACACTGATGTGATTTACGAAGTATTGAATCCCGATTTATCACTAAAAAGGGCGATTACGATGTCGGACTTTGATCGCGATTGGCGCGAGCATTGGCCTGAGGACACTAGCGCTCAGTCGTAGTTGCTAGACGGGATGGCGCAAGGTGCCGCCGATGATCGGTACCTTGTTAGTCCCGGGCTCTCACCGTATCGAGCTTAGCATCCCTCCCACTCCATTTTCCTCCTGAGCGCTCCAACCGCACGAACTGTCGGCAAATCTTATTTGGATGGCGTGCCGGCGCGCATTAATCGCAATCTCGTGATCGCAGGTATCGCTCTTGCAACCTCTCCCCCTACTCCCTGAGATCTAACGATCAATTCCACAGCACAGCCGAAAAATCCCGTGATAAAGATGAACCGGCCGAATTCGTTGTGTTATCGACGGGTATTGGCCGGCGATTTATTCGTCCGCCGCTCACTATTGCGCCAAATTAACTCATCGGTCGTCGTCGTGCCGCACCGAGCTTGGGCATCCGCACAAGAGAGCTCATCGCCGCACGCGTTTAGTGCGAACGTTCTCGTCGCCGCGGAATACATGTTTCGCGGATTGACCCAATCGAATGAAGGAGCCACTATTTAAGGTGGTTTCGATTACGAATACACGCCGATGGGCGCCTATGCGGGATTTTGGGCTTCATCGATTGAATTCCCAGGCTTGAGCGCGACCAAACAGTCGAATAATGTCGAAACGAACTTTTACGCTGGTTTCGCCGGCGAGTTTACCAACGGTATCGGTTGGGACATTGGCGGTTTGTACTACTTCTATCCTGATCACGACGAAGATTGCTGTGGTGCCGGCGAGTACGACTACTTCGACATGTACGGTAACTTAAGTTACGCATTTGGCGACATGATGTTCGAACCCACCATTGACGTCGGATTCGATTGCTCACCTGATTACTTCGGCCAAGACGGCGATGGCATCAACATCGAGAGTTCTATCGGTTTCACGTTACCGGAAGGATTTGGCGTCAGTTTCGCAGTTAATTATCTCGACGTACAAGGCGATAAAACATTCGCACGGGGTTATGACTTCGTTTATTACTCCATCGGAATTTCTAAATCATTTGGGATTATAGACTTTGGTCTTTCCTGGAATGACGCAGGCGACGACTGCGACGATGTGCTTGCCGGCGGCAACGGCGATCTCTGCGAAGCCGTGATCTTCACTGTCGGTAGTAGCTGGGGCGGCTAATCTCGCCGAAACGAATTATTTTCAGAATTAAAACCCCCGGCATTAAGCCGGGGTCTTTTTTGCTGGCAAGTTGAGCATTGAACAATCGTGGTTATCGCGCCTGTTTCGCACCGTATGGTGTCGCTGCCTTTACAGCCGCT
>JBLFWZ010000144.1:0-11462 GCA_047611905.1 Gammaproteobacteria bacterium
GGACATGCGCCGCGTGTTAACGAACACTAGGGTCGTTTTGTGTTGGGTAATTAACTCGGCGATTCGGTCGTAGTTCTCCGCCGCAGAATCTCCAGACAACACCGCCCCCAATGGAGCGGCCGGCAGTTCGATCGCGAGATCACGGTCGCGCGCATGGCCCTCGTTGACGATTGCGCAGCGCGGTGTGCCACCTGCGTCAATGTTGTCCATGCCCACTAAAAAACGGCCAATCTCGTCGATGGGTTCTTGGGTAGCCGATAAACCAATGCGCAACGGCGGGCATGAGCTTAGATGATTCAAACGCTCCAAACTTAAACTTAAATGGGCGCCACGCTTGTTGCCCGCCAGTGCGTGAATTTCGTCAACAATGACGGTCCGCACGCTGCTCAACATCTCGCGCCCGCTGGCGCTCGTTAACAATAGGTAAAGAGATTCAGGGGTCGTCACTAAAATGTGAGGGGGCCGTCGACGCATGGCAGCGCGAGCGGCTTGAGGGGTGTCTCCCGTGCGAACTGCAGCACGGATCGGCGTGTAGTCGATATCGTCGACGGCCAGGCTTTTGTGGATACTTTCCAGCGGAAAGTTGAGATTCTTCTCGATATCGTTGCTGAGCGCCTTGAGCGGCGAAACATAAAGTACGGCGGTCGAATCCTCAAGCGCACCTGCGAGTGACAGACGGACCAGATCATCGATGGCCGAGAGAAAGGCAGCCAGAGTTTTCCCTGAACCGGTTGGTGCTGCGACTAAGGTGTGCCGACCCGCTTTAATCATCGACCAAGCCTGCACCTGGCATGGGGTCGGCGCGCCGAAAGTTTGTTCGAGCCAGCGCGAAACTACAGGGTGGAAATTCGATTCGGACATGGACTGCAGCCTACCTTCTTAGCGTCCTAAAAACCACGTTGAACGGGGATCCGGCGGCGCCTAAATCGCCCACACGGAGACAGTATCTGGGATGCGAAGCACTAGATGCACCGCGCTCAATTCTGTGTTCGGTTTTGGACCTCGACACTGCGATAATGATCATGAGATTAATATTTCGGACATGCATGAATGCACGAACAAGCAACCATCCAGATGCGCCCGATTGGCCTAGTCGAAACCGATGTAATGGACGGCGACATTGCGAAACGCCGCCGCGAAATGCTATCCGAGATCGTCTTTTTTGAAGAGTTCGCCGAGTCCTTACTCGGTATCCGCGAGTATTCTCATATCTTCGTTTTATTCTGGTTGGACCGCGTCCAACCGTCAACGAAAGCTGTGATTCACCCACGCGGGGATAGTGCCCTCCCCGCAACCGGGATACTCGCGTCACGGGGTCGGGGGCACCCCAATCCTATCGGGCTTGCCGTGTGCGAACTAGTTGAGGTGAAGGCCACTCGTTTGCTGGTTAGGCGCCTTGATGCTTATAACGGGACACCCGTGCTCGACATCAAACCCTATGATCACTATGACGTCTTCGCCAACATAAAAGTGCCTCAATGGTTGTCGGACAGATCGAAAAACCGTATCGAAAATGCAACAAAAAGTGGCAGTTAATCCACAACTCCTGTAGGATGTGCGAGGACTGACGTCGCCTAATCTGAATCACCGCCATGCGCCATTTGAATCTCCTGCCCCTGATGTTTGTTGTTCTACTTGCGAGCGCTTTAGCGACAGTGAATGCAGAACCTGCCGATGGCAAGTCGTTTGGAAACTGGACGATCAATTGTGAAAGCGAAGCTCAAGGCAGCCGCAAAGGTTGTTTCATAATCCAAAATTTAGTGATGCGCGAAGGTGGCCAACGCGTCCTGCAAATCGCGATAGGTTATGTCGTTGAAACACCAGATCCGATTGCGCTCGTGAGTCTCCCTTTGGGAATATCTTTACCGCCCGGCGCAGAGATTCAAATAGATAGTCACGCGACCCATCGAATAGCGATCGAGCGATGCGAACCCAACGGTTGTCGCGCGGGCTTAAAACTCGGCCCAGACATCCTTAGTAATCTACGTATGGGTACACAAGTTTCGATTAAGTTTTACGACGCCAAGCGTCAACCTATCGAGGTCCCGCTGTCTCTCGATGGATTCGAAGAAGGGCTATCTTCGCTATCTGCATCTAATCAGTAACATCTCAACTTGAGCAAGCCGTACGACGGACACTAATTTTTGCCGGAGTTGAACCCGTCCGGCGGTACGATCCGATCTCCGGGCTCAATCCCGGCCTTTCGAGCTTGTCCGCCGTTAATTTCCAACACATAACGTGCGGGCGTTCCGGCTCCCAACAAATCGAGTGAACCTGGGACCGTATCGTGCTCAATACGTACGATGACCCCAGCCTGATCGATAAATAGCATATCAAGCGACAGTAGCGTGTTCTTCATCCACATACGTATGCCGCGAGTTCTCTCAAAATCGAACAGCATCCCACCATCGCTAGCTAACTCTGTTCGCCACATCAATCCCTTGCGGCGCGTTTCAAAATCGCGCGCAATTTCGATAGTGAAATTTGCAATGATCCGGTCTCCCCGAAGGATCTCCAAATCCTCGCCAGCAGGATCGGCCGCTAATCGAAGCATGAACAGCACGAGCGCTATTGATAGAACAAATCGGGCACAACGTATATGAACCAAGTTCACAGGCATTAATCGATGCAATGTTAATATTGCATCGATATTACTGCTTGGCCAAGCATCTCGCCACGCAAATTTACTACGCCGGCAGCCTGAGCACGGATCAATCTTCATGACTGTGCGACCGTCAAGAGTGGATTGAGCAACTGACTGTGGTTACATGGCCAAACCATTGTTCCGGAACTTTTCTCAAACTAGAGAGCGCAACACACAGCATGTGCCAGCAAATTCGTTGATACATCGCAAAAATTTACCCTGCTGCATTCACTCGCTTTCATCGAGCAGACATCGGCAACATCACCAATGCGCGGATCGAGCAAGCCGTTTCAGGTTGATGCGCAAAATTCGGGCTTGGCGCCAGATACTGCTATTAGCGCACCCGCTAAACAATCGAGAACGGGGAACTATTCGTAATTATCTCAGCTTTGTAATCGTCGTCGCCGGGTTGCACCTCGCCAATCCGATGGCGCTAGCCGCACCATTCGCATTTGTTGCTAACGGCGGCGATAACACAGTTTCCGTGATCGACGTCGCGACAAGCGTCACGCTCGCAAGAGTTCCGGTCGGTAGCGACCCGGTCGGTGTTGCTATCGGGCGCCACGCTAGGTACGTCTACATTACAAATGCCGTCAGCCAAAATATCTCAATTCTAGATACTGAATCTTTCAAAACTCCAACGACCCTTGCCGCTGGGGCAGCCCCGCTGGGTATCGTGACCGATCCTATTCGCGATCGGATTTACGTCGCCGATTCGACCGGTGGGCGCGTGCTCGTCATCGATATCAAAAAGGGCAAGACCCTACAAGCGTTTGACCTTGGTGGCGCGCCGACAGGTCTCGCAATAGACCGGCAAGGTAGACGGCTGCTGGTATCGAATCGCGACCACAACAGCGTCACGTTCTTTGATCTCGCGAGCCACAAACTACTCACCACAATTGCTGTCGGCCGCGGACCGCTCGGCGTTGCGATTGATGAAAGTGCTAAACGCGCCTATGTGGTCAATGAAAAAAGCAACGACATCACAATAATCGACATGCGCCTAATGCGCGTGAGGTATTCGATTAAAGTTGGCGATCTCCCGTACGCCCTCGCCCACGATCCGAAACGTGAACGCGCGCTCGTTACTAATCAACAAGACGATAGTGTTTCAGTGATAGACCTTAAAAATCGCCGCGAAATTCAGCGCGTGATGGTTGGACGCGCGCCCCAAGGGATCGCATTAATAGCGGCTCAGCAGCAGTTCTATGTTCTGAATTCCCTAAGCAATTCCATCAGCGTAATAGATGCGCAATCGCTGCTGGTTATCGAGGAAATCAGGTGTTGCAACGACCCGCGCGCACTGGGGCAATTTATCATGCAGTAACGTCTAACTTACAGATGAATCCGAAAGCGCCTTAAAGCTTTGCAACAATCCTTCCCGATAGCTTGAATATCGGGGCTGCCACCCGACTCTGTTCATCGTTGATGACGGGTCGCAGCGACGAGATGTTGCGCTAGGTTCTTTTGCCATTGAATCAAAAACAACCGGCTCCGATATACCGAGTTGCTCTGCAACAAAACCATAGTAGTCCCGACGCTTAACCGGACGGCCATCACTTACGAGCTCAATTGGTTTCACACGCTGACTTCGAGCGCATGCAATGACGAAATCTGCAGCGTCGTCAATGTGGATTAGGTTTAGCCACGAATCGGGATCGCCCGAGATCGGCTGCCGGCTTGCCAACTTATTGCGCCCGATAATGCGCCCGGGGCCATAAAGACCAGCTAGCCGACAAACCATGAACGCTTGTCCCACATTAAGCCATCGCCGTTCAATTTCGGCCACAATTTGGCCGCGAGTATCTGCCGGCTTCGCAATCGTTTCGGCGCTTACCACTGTGCCACTTGTCGAACCGTAGACAGAGGTACTCGATACTAGAATCGCACGCCGAATCGGTAATCCACCGAGCCACCTTAGCAGCGAATCGTAGCCAGTTGGCGTATCAAGCACTGGTCTGATGGCGCTTGGCGTTAACATGAAGAACACATCCAGATCGTCGTAAGCCGCGACGTTAGGGTAGCGGTCGTCGGGCCCGAGTGCGGCAATATCGAAAAGTGTGGGGTTGACCTCGAGCCTCTGTAGTTCGGGCCAGCTTTTTTCCGAGAGCGTGGTAGCGTTTACGTTCAGACCCTGGCGAACAAGCAGCGAGGCGACTCTTGCGCCGAGATATCCGCAACCGATAATCAACTGATCTCGTGACATGCAGTCCTCCCTATTTTACTGGCATGATCGGCGAACAATAGTCGATCCTCAATTAAGCGACTAGCAGTCAATCGCACTCGGCGAACGATTGCGTCTTGAGAAACTCGGCTTGCGACGATAGGTGCCCGATGATGTGCCCGGTAAATAACGATAGTAGACAGTAGCCCGAAAAATAGTACAGCCCTAACTCCACTCTTGCGTCGCTAAAGGAATCCCCTCGCGCAGCAAAATATGCGACGAACACGCTGACGACAAATACGTCAGCCATCGACCACTTGCCAATCGCGTGCATTACCGACAGCCCATGTCGATGCCAATTCGGCCATCGTCGCTGTAAAACAAGTAACGCTATGACCAGTTTCAACAGTGGCGTGACGACACTAAATGCCGTGATCAACAGCGCAGTGAAGTGACTCCGCGATTCGATCAAACTTGTAATGGTCGTCAAGATACTTTTTGCTTCGAATTTCAAGACGACTTCGCCGAGCAAGGGCACAGCGGTGTATGCTTTCAAACTAAATATTGGTGCGATTAGTCCGACGATAAAGCACACGGCGGAAATCGCGAGAATATCTATTGCGAGTTCTTGATCGAAATAATTTTTCGCGCTCCGCGTTCGCCGATACTGCGCTATCAAGAAAACACAAGTCGCAGCAAAAAAAGTAGCTGCGCAGTTTTTCGCCAGTACATGTCGGCGTGCTGCAGCAGTCAATAAGTCATTTGTTTTCGAACGCGATTCACTCGCCCCGGAATATATCGAAAAGCTCAATTTTTCCCACAACGATTTCCAAGCTAACTCGGTCGAATGTTCGATATTTGAGTGGCTATGGGCTATTCGCAAGAAACGCATTTCCTGCTCACAATACGCGAGCACCGCGAACGCTAAGCCGATCGCTAGCGCGTAGTACGTGAATCGCATCATCACTTTTTGCGGTCCCCAGGTCGTTACCGCTGCGCCGCTCGAAAATTCGAGTTAGTGCGCCTTGTCCGTTTCAGTGGAGGACGATCCCGCTTGTATAAAAGCGTTTACGGCGTCGTGGTGCAATGGTTCTGAAAATAAAAATCCTTGCGCTTCTGGGCAATTCATTGCCCGCAAGCGACTAAGCTGCTCTTGGGTTTCGACACCTTCGGCGATCACTTTCATGCCTAAGGTGGAACCGAGTTTAATAATAGCTTCTACGATTGCACTACTGTCCACCTTTTGGCTCATTGTTGACACGAAGGAGCGATCAATCTTTAGCGAATCATATTTGAAACGTTGCAAATAACTTAACGACGAATATCCCGTACCGAAGTCATCAATGTGCAGCTCGACGCCAATGTCACGCAGGTCGGCCAATGTACTCAGTACCAAATCCTCGTGATCCATTACGACGCGTTCGGTAATTTCCAATCGCAAACTACCTCGTGGGATACCACAGTCTTCAATCAGTACCGCCAACCGCTTCGCCATGTCGTCGGTAAAAAATAATTTGCCGGAAACATTTATGCTCATTGCCAACGGCGGATTCAGCGGAAACAACCTTTGCCACGTTGCCAATTGGTTCGCTGCACGTTCTATGACCCACCAACCGATCGGCACTACCAGGCTAGTATCTTCAACTAAACCGATAAAATCGTCCGGCATAATTAATCCACGCGACGGATGTTGCCAACGAAGGAGCGCTTCAAAAGCCTGCAAGCGTCCCGAACTCATTTCAATAATCGGTTGGTAATAGATCTCGAACTCACCGCGTTCCAACGCACGGCGTAGATCGGTCTCCATCCGGTGCTGAAGCATCGCTTGGTCGTGCATGGAAGTATCAAACACCGCATAGGTCGCGTGTCCCGAGTTTTTTGCTCGGTACATCGCAATATCGGCATCGCGGACAATTTCGTCCGACGTCATGTATAAATCTGAGCTAATCGCGATGCCTATGCTTGCCGTCGTGTAGATCGTATGCATTTCGATTTCGATCTTCTGCGACAGCGCCTCTTGGAGTCTCTCAACAACATAGATTGCATCAGTGGGCCCATCGATATCGTTTAGCACGATGCCGAACTCGTCCCCCCCAAGTCGCGCTAAGGTGTCTCCCGGGCGCAAACAATTTGTTAGCCGCAAGGCAATTTGACATAGCAATTCGTCACCAACCCCGTGACCTAAACTGTCGTTTACATGTTTAAAACGGTCGAGATCGAAAAACAAGACGCCGAACAGCCGCCCCGTGTCCCGCCGATAGCGGCGCAGAGCGAGATCGAGTCTATCAACGAATAGATTCCGATTTGGCAAACCCGTTAGCGCATCGTGCATTGCTTCGTGCAACAAGCGCGCTTCGGTTTGTTTACGACGAGTAATATCGGTCATCGATCCTGCGATGCGCGATGCCTCACCAAGTTCGTCGCGAACCGCAAGACCGCGGCTCAGTACCCAGCGCACTTCGTCTCCGCGACTGACGACTCTGTACTCACACTCGAAATGTGCAGACTCTCCGCGTAAATGGCGGTTCAGCTCGCTATCGAAGATATCCTTGTCGCGCTTATCAATTCGATCAAACCATTCTTCTATTCGATCGGAGATTTCACGGTCTCCGTACCCTAGGATAGCCTTCCAGCGCGGTGAAAAGTAAGCAAGATTTTTGTCGAGATTCCAATCCCAGACACCGTCGTTCGCGCCAGCGACTGCAAGCGAATACCGCTGTTCACTTTCGCGCAGCGCCTGCTCGGTTTTTTGCCGCTCGATTGCATATCGAATCGCACGTCCGAGTAACGGACCATCGACCTCGCGTTTTATAAGATAGTCTTGCGCGCCCTCGCGCATCGCCTTTGTTCCTAACTCTTCGCTGTTTTGGTTGGTTAGTACGATGACAGGAATATTGGGAGCTGCGGCGAGCATGCGTTGGCATACTTCAATTCCCGCACAATCGGGCAAGTTCAAATCGAGGAGGATGATGTCGTAATGATGTTCAGGGATCTGTGCGATTCCTGAATCGAGACGGTCGTGATGGTCGACGGAGAACCGCCACCCGCTGATGCGCTTCAAATGTTTCATCACAAGTTTCGCTTCCGATTCGATATCTTCTACGAGCAAAACTTTGCAATTGGTCATCGTGATTACCCTAAAGTCTCTTGTGCACTCCCGGCCTGTGAAATTGTTCGAACGGCCGCCCCGCGAAACTGGAGTGTAAAGCATGAGCCCCGCCCTGTGGTGGATTCGACCGTAATCTCACCGCCGTGCGCGCGCACGATTCTTCTCGATATTGCCAAACCAGCGCCAATGCCCGCGTAGCTAGGATCGTTGTGCGCCCGATAGAACATCTCAAATATCTTATCGAATTCGGAAGCGTCTATACCGATTCCGTTATCCTCGAAACGCACCCGTAGATACTCACCAGTTTCGACCGAGCTGACCCGGATACGTGGGATCCGCGCGCCTCGAAATTTAATTGCATTGCTAATTAAGTTTTGAAATACCTGGGCCATCTGCGGGCGAGCAACCGCCAAAGCGGGTAATGGCTGATTCTCAATCGTGGCGCCGGAATTATCGATCATGCTGCGCAAATTTGCGGTAGCTTCTTCGAGAACGCTATCAAGGCTGACGATGTCGCGTTTTTCGTCCAACGAATTGACCAGTGAATAATCCAGTATCCCGTCCAGCATTTGCTGCATCCGTCGGGTGAGCCCATCAACTTCCTGGACGGCCGCGAGCACTTCTGGTGTCTGGTCTTGCAGCGCGGATGCCAAAGTTTGCGCGTGACTGGCCAGCGAATTTAGTGGTGCTTGTAAATCGTGCGACAAAGCAAACGCTATCTGCTCAACATCGTTACTCACAGATTGATCGACCGGCGCCGACGTCTCAACTGCGTTGGCCAACCCTGAAACATCAGCCATGCTGCCGGCCCATAGTTTCCGCCCACTCGGTTCCGATCCCAGCATTCGCAATGTGATGGCCATGACCGGTTTATCGGAGCGCGAAGAGCGGAACCGACCGACAAAATCCCAACTTCGCGGCGGTCGGGCCATTCGGTTATTCCATTCTTCGCGCTTCTCATCGTCCATCCAAAACTGAACGAATGGCTGACCAACCAGGCCGAACCGAGGCTGTTCGACGAGGCGTTCGAATTCTTCGCTCACCATGAGCAGGTTGCCATCGTCAGATAAGAGGCATGTGGCTCCGGGGAATATAGAAGAGAATAAAGTGCTGTTATCTACGGGCAAGCGCTCTTTTAATTCGCTGAACCACTGCAGTCGCTGCAACAACGACTTAGGAAGTTCGAGGAAACCCGAACTCGTTTTAGCAAACCGCCCGTCGATGCCGCGGCCGACACAGTCGCGAAGCGAAGGCAGCGAGCCTTCACCGCTAAACAACCAACACAAACATGCCGGATAACGCTTCCTTATATCGAGCGCAATGGAGATTACCTCGCCAAAGCGAGCTACCGGATCCGCGACGATGGCATCGACCGGGCCGGCGCTAATGTGATGCGCCACTTCCACAGCAGAGGATGCCTCAAGCACTTCCGAGCTCGGCAAGGCGCTGCGCAAAGCAAGGCCGAGCAGTGCTCTATCGTGCTTGTCGCCGTCAAATAAAATTATTCTATATTTATTATTCAACAACTTAGCGACAGCATTGGGTTAGATTAATGCAGTTCGGCGAGCATAGGCCATGGCTGTGAATTACACAATTAAAACATTGTTACGTACCCCAAATAGAGTAATCTGAATGTGTTGCCGATACACTTAGCGTCAATTTTCTTGCTGCCTGAAAACTATTTTACGCAGAAGAAACGGCGAGCGCCTGAGTCGTTTATAATGGCGTGACAAATACTTTTACGACGTTAGCAATTCCATGAGGTGAAGTAGTGGCTGCAAAGATGCAAACCCCAACCAGCGGTAGCAAAATCACGATCGAAAACGGACAACTCATCGTTCCCGACGACCCGATCATCCCGTTCATCGAAGGCGACGGAATCGGCCCCGACGTATGGAATGCCGCGTCTCGAGTGCTCGACGCGGCCGTTACGAAAGCCTATGGCGGGCAGCGAAAAATAAATTGGATGGAAGTCTACGCCGGTGAGAAAGCGAACGAACTCACAGGCTCCTGGTTACCTGATGCAACTCTCGACGCATGTCGCGAATATTTAGTTGCCATCAAGGGTCCACTCACAACGCCGATCGGCGGCGGCATCCGATCGTTGAACGTCGCGTTGCGTCAGATACTCGATCTTTACGTTTGCTTACGCCCGGTTCGCTGGTTCGAAGGAGTGCCCTCGCCTGTAAAGCGTCCGGAAGCAGTCGACATGGTCATTTTCCGCGAGAACACGGAAGACATTTATGCCGGCATAGAATTTGAGCAAGGCACCGAGGAGAACGCGCGTCTCTTGAAATTGTTGGCGGACAATTTCCCTGACATGTACAAAAAAATCCGCTTTCCAGAGTCGTCTGGAATCGGCATCAAACCCATATCCCGAGAGGGCACGGGGCGGCTAATTCGTAGTGCAATTCAGTATGCAATCGACAACGGGCGTAAGAGTCTCACCATCGTTCATAAAGGCAACATTATGAAATTCACCGAAGGTGCGTTTCGAAACTGGGCCTACGAACTCGCCGAATCTGAATTTCCTGACCAGACCTATACCTGGGATCAATGGGAACGCACGCGAGCGGACAAAGGCGAAGCGGCCGCAAACGCGGAACAAAAAGCCGCGCTCGATGGCGGTAAAATTCTCATAAAAGATTCGATTGCCGACATCACCTTACAGCAGGTCTTAACCCGACCGAGTGAATTTGACGTCATTGCAACGATGAATCTAAATGGCGATTACCTATCCGACGCTTTGGCCGCTCAAGTAGGTGGCATCGGCATCGCACCAGGTGGCAACGTTAACTACGTGACCGGCCATGCAATATTCGAGGCGACCCATGGGACCGCTCCAAAATATGCGGGTCTGGACAAGGTAAACCCAGGCTCTGTCCTACTATCGGGCGAGATGATGTTGCGCTACCTAGGCTGGACGGAAGCTGCAGATTTGGTTATTGCCGCGATAGATAAAACCATCGCAGATAAGGTTGTCACTTACGACTTCGCCCGAATGATGGAGGGAGCAAAAGAAGTCAAGTGCAGCGAATTTGCGGACGCCATGATTGAGCGAATGTAATTTACGCTTAAGGGTGGGACGAGCGGACGCAATTAATGGATAAGCGCGAGCTCGTCAGCCTCGCGGCGAA
The DNA here is from genome assembly GCA_047611905.1 of Gammaproteobacteria bacterium. Classification (GTDB taxonomy): domain Bacteria; phylum Pseudomonadota; class Gammaproteobacteria; genus UBA11873. The sequence goes on from JBLFWZ010000144.1 coordinate 11,055, forward strand.
TGCAATATTCACCGCGTTCATAAACTATAACGATAATTTCCGACGGATCACGGCGCGCGCGAAATCTAGATTCGAGAATCGTGATTGGGCTGGTGCGCAGCGTGACCTTGGCGAAAGAATAGAGCTTTACACGAAATCGGTTGAACGCAACGTTGCCGCACTCGATCGCTTATTGGGACTCCTCAGCCGCGATCGAGAAATATGGCACGAGTTGAAGAAATACTTCGGCGAAAGGGTTAGCGACATCCCTGACGGAGAGTTCTCAAAAACCTACTTCAACTCGATAAACCGGCGCTTGTTCAACACCGTCGGTATCGACCCGGAAATTGAATTTGTCACACTGCGGCTAGACAGCGAAGAACATCATCGACATCTAGTTAAGCATCGGCGTTATTTGAATTGGATCCA
>JBLFWZ010000145.1:0-11342 GCA_047611905.1 Gammaproteobacteria bacterium
GCTTAGTAGTCAAAGCGATTTCGGCACACTAGCCGCGATCACGGTTGGTATTGCTTGGCTGCTCGATATTGGATTCACCCCAGCTTTGGGCTTGCAGATATTGAAAGTCGACCCTCGTAATCGCCGTAAAGATATTGATTGAGTGCAAGTCGCATTTTGCTCGTGCGCTTGAGCCACGCAAGGTAGCTGAGTCGAAAACATGCGCCTAGATGTGCAGGCTATTAGACATTGATACTGTCGGTATACTTGATCAATGAATTTGCTCTCTTGCGCGCACTTCAATTTTCCCCCAAGCCGAAGCCACGAGCACGACGTCTCTGAATTGTCCGCTTGCCTTGCGCCAAATGACTCGCCATAGCCGAGTCATTTCGAATTCCTAGTGTTGAGAAAATTGAAAGATGCTAAGACGCTATTTTTCTTCCGCGCTATGTGGGAGCAACGAATGAACTCCGGTTACGTCGATGATTAATCCAGCACGCGAAATGCAAGCTGGGTGGCGCGTTCGGCGTTGGTTTGTGGTGACCATCTGTTTCGCGATTTTGGCATCCAGCTACTCAGCGCGCGCCGAGTCCCGTGTTTCCAAGGGTTCTGTTGCGCTCCCAGCGGATAATGAATGGCGCTATCTAAGCTTCGAGCAACGTCACGAGCAAATGACCTTTCTGATACATCCAGCGATAACGGAGCGCTTCCAAGCATTTTACAAAACGCCCTCACCGGAGCTTCGCTGCACGACTTGTCACGGTGAAAACCCAGAGGACGCTGCGTACAATCTCGCAAATTCGACATTAGTTACGCTCGGTCCTGCGCGAGTCCAATCACTCTGCCGCCCGGGCGCTGCACTCACCCCAGAACAAACATTCAAACGCGATGTCGTCACCCCAACGATGGCTCGTTTGATGAGGGTTCCGCCATACGATTCGAGCAGTGGACTCGGCTTTTCGTGTTTTGGTTGCCATCGACAGGAAGCGAAAAAATGATCACGCGACGTGAAATGCTTGTAGCGAGCACCGCGATGCTCCTCGCGCGCCCAGCATCGGCTACCTCAGTACCGATGCCTAGCTTGTTCTTTGGACACGGCGGGCCGCCGCTGGCGAAGGACAAAGTTCGCGGGCGAGAATTGTTTGCGATGGCAAATGAGCTGCCAGCGCCACCGAGCGGGATTATTGCATTCACACCACATGTGCGCGCTCGTACGATCAGTTTAGCGTCGAGCGGAATTGCGCGATGGAGTTTCCCGCGTCGATTAAAAAAAAATGGTCAGGGACATTCGTTATCATCCACCGCGTGCGGATAGCTTAGCGCAATCAGTATTCCAGATTTTGGATCGATCGAGATTTACTTATTCAACAAAAGAACATGCAGCTTTCAACCACACGGTTTGGACGGGCTTATTGCACATGTTTCCTGATGCCGATATTCCCGTGGTTGAAATTGCGATGCCTTTTGAAAGCGCAGCGCGATTATTCGAGTTGGGTCAGGCCTTAGCGCTGCTCAGAGCGTCAGGTGTGCTCGTGCTCAGCAGCGGCACGGTAACGCATAACTTGGGCTCGTTTGGTCAATTCGAACAACCGCCTGCCTGGGCTGAAGATTACGATGCGTGGACGGTAGCAACGATTGCGAACAATGACATCGATTCACTACTCGATCGGCGAAACAAGGGCCCGGCGGCGAATATTGCGCACCCCGACGACGGCGGCCATTTCAACGTCATGATGCTGGCACTCGGCGCGGCCGTCGGTACCAGGGGTGGGCTGTCCCAGTCGCGCACCATGCGCGATTACTTCGAGATAGGGACATTCTCAAATCGCGGTTTTCTATTTACCTAAACGCGCCTTCGGGATTGACAGCAATCCTGGCTACGCTCGGAAGCTATTCGTTAAGCGACGACAACTTCGACTAGGTTGGCGGAGCCGCGCAACCCGAACACAAAAGTATCTAATGTTTTGGGTGCAGTTGTGCGCTGGGGAGCGTCGAACATTGCGCACCAGCACTCCTCATCGAATATAATAACGTCCCCGATATCAGCGAAGCCGAAGCCCATGCAAACTGCAGAACAGTTCGACCGTCCCGCCCACGTTCCGCCTGAACGCTTCCTCGACTATGACATTTACGCGCCCTTCGTCGATGGCAAGGGTTTTCATGCGTCCTGGAAGGCGCTCCAAGATGCTGATTTACCAGACATCGTCTGGACCCCGCAAAATGGCGGGCATTGGATGGTGCTACGCGGTCGACTCGTCGAGCGCGTGTTGTCGGACTATGAAAATTTTTCTAATCACACAGTACTAGTCCCAAAAGATACCGCAGGCGAGGCCTACCGCCTTCTTCCATTGTCGCTCGATCCACCAGCCCATGCGCCGTTTAGAAAGCTATTAAGCGCCGGCCTGGCACCGCAGGCCGTAAAAGGCGTGGAGGCGACCATCCGAGAATTAGCGATATCGCTAATTGAAGGCTTCCGAACTCAAGGCGAGTGCAATTTCACAACCGATTTTGCCGAAAAGTTGCCGATTAAGATATTCATGCAGATTGTCGATTTGCCCGCGTCTGATACCGCGAAGCTAAAGCATTTGGCCGATCAATTTACGCGACCCGACGGCAGCCTAACGTATCCGGAAGTTAGTCAGCTATTCCGCGCCTACATCAATCCAATTATTGCAGAGCGTCGTGGTCAGACCGGCCAGGACATGTTGAGTCGTATGATCAATGGCGAAATAAACGGACGGCCGTTAACCGACGAGGAAGCGGCAAATCTATGTATCCAGGTACTTGTTGGTGGGCTCGACACCGTAGTAAATTTTCTATCGTTTGTGATGTTGTTTATGGCGGAGCATCCTGAAGCCAGGACGAGCTTGCGTGAGCGTCCCGAACAACTGCCCGTGGCGATCATGGAACTCGCACGGCGATTTCCGTTGGTCACTGTCGGTCGCGAATTGCGCCACGATATGTCATTCGAAGGCATCGAGCTGAAGCAGGGCGAGATGATCATGGCGCCAACCATCCTGCACGGACTCGATAGCGACGAAAACCCTGATTCTATGAACGTCGATTTCGCACGGCGCGATGTTAAACATTCGACTTTCGGTAGCGGCTCACATATTTGCCCGGGTGCACACCTCGCGCGGACCGAGACACGAATCGTCCTCGAAGAATGGTTGCATCGAATTCCGGAGTTTGAGATTGCACCGCAACATACGGTGACCTATACAGGAGGGATCGTCGGCAGCGTTAACGCTTTACCGTTGATCTGGGACGTCGCGAAGACGCGAGTCTAAATAGGAGGGGTCAACTGTGAAGGATCCCACCGGGCAGGCTTCGAATCTATAAAATTAGAGTCGTGTTAATTCGCTACTTATTTCGATAAAAAGTTAGATTGGTTTTTGAAAAGGCGGATTTAAACCCGGGGCGGGCACGATAACAATTGGCTGCTGCGGGCACCGATTAACGGACGTTCGATATCGCTCAACAGGTCGGCGGAAAGCGGTCATTAAGCGACGTTCGAGGTCTTCGGATATGCTCACTTTTCAACCCAACGGCGAACAGAGGCAATAATGAATCTCGACAATCTTGCGAATATAGGTGAATTAATAGCCGCGACGGCAACCGTAGCGACGTTGATTTTCGTCGCAATCGAACTACGAGCTAGCCGCCAGCAAAACCGGCTCGCTATGTTGACGACGCTTGATCAAACCTGGAATTCAATCAACGCCCAGCTTGCGCAAAATATAGAGCTGAGTGCTGTGTTTTCGAAAGGACTATATGCTCCTGACTCGTTGACGGACGACGAAGCGAGTCAGTTCTTTTTCATTCTAGTTCAATACATAAATAACCATAAGTCCGTGTGGTCGTTATTGAATGAAGAGGGTATAAGCACTCATCACAAAGAGTGGCTCGAATACGATGTTTCTGTCGGTTACGGTACGCCCGGCGGTGGGAAGGTTTACCGAACTATGAAGCCAACTCTGCCGTCCGGTTTCATTTCGTTTGTCGAGGCGCAACTGGAAGAACAGACCCTTGATTTTCCAGATTGGAGAAATATAGACGATTAGGGTTCCAATTGAAATGGGATACGACCGCCTCCCAACGGTCTGTTCGAAACTGACGCTTGATCGTTGCTTCTCGCGCTAACATTACGCCCGCATCGCCGAAGCATTGCTATGGGCACTAATCCGCCTATCGCAGCGCAGCACGAACGTCTGTTCAACTGCTCCTAAGCGGACGCCCCGCCCCGCAAGCACTATTGTCGAAATCAGCCATCAACGGACGGTCGCGACAAAATCGGTTACTCTGCTACGCTTCACTAATGCTCAAAAAAATCGCAAGTGATGCAGTGATAGACGAAGCCTACCAATGGCTCTGCCATCGGCGACGGCGCTGGCCCCCTAACTGCGATGTCTGGTCACGATATGCCCGGACAGGCAAACGCGACGCCTGATGAGATACTGGAATAGGGTGCTTAACCCTGCGATTGCCGCCGCAAACTTTGTAGCGGGTCAAGATTACCTTTTCTTTCGCAGTATGCGGACGTTGAGCTTCCCACCGCTTGCTGCACCGCGACGTGCATGACGGATAACCGCTCCATAACGGTCACCCAGCGCTATCGACAATATCAGCGCGATCGGCCACAAGCCGCCATTCGCGCCATCAATATCCTCGTATATTCTTTCTGTTGGCTTCGCGAATGGGAGATTCAAAAACGAACTGGGACGGATTAGGTTCCGCGCTGAGATTTGTTCAGTGCTGCGGTTACTGTTGGCACGCTCTTTTGTTTGGGAAAACAAACCTCCGCGCTCCATCGGATCGCGAAGGTGACGAGCGTTAAACACCGTAATTAGGCTCCCAAACGGCGTCCTCATAGTCCGTTGCGAGTCCTTCGACGTACAACCGGAAGTCGGTGGCTAGGTAGAACACGTTCGTTGACCAAAAGCGCTGGATCACGTCCTGACGCATCGCGCCGGCGAGGGTCCTGGCAATTGGCTCCCACGATTCCTCCGGCAAGAGCCCGCGTTGATACTGACGGTAGTTCCCTTGTGCTAAATGAAACCAAATTCCCATGAGGTTGGCGAAGTGCACTTGCTCATCCGCTGTCATATCTTCTGAATTCGAATACGCTTTTCTCCATACAGCCGCAGTTACTGGATCAAGTAAATTCTGGAAGTACGACATATTCATCTTGGCCGTTTCGACTTCTGCTGTCCCGCGCGCAACTTCCGTCGATTGTTGAATCTGTGCGGTGTTTTGTCGGACCTGTACAGCCAGATAGGCAAGTGTAACTACAACGGCGATAGCGCCGACAAATTCACCGATATTACCCATGAGTTGAGTTGTTTCTATCAATGTCATGTTTGTTCTCCCATCCCTTAGTTTGGTGTGAGAATAAACTACTGTCGGGGAATCGAGAATGTTAGGGGAAGAGCTTCTTCCATCTATCGCAGCGCAGCACGAATGTCGGCTTAGCTGCTCAAGAACGGTCGGACAGCTCGACGACAACTTTCGACGAAAACGGCCACAAGCGGGCCTTTGCGTGTTTTCAATATTAATTACCGCGTCGTCTAACTCGTCTAGAATGACGGCATGAAATGCGCAGCCTGCCAGCACGATAACGAATTAGACGACAAGTTCTGTTCCGAATGCGGCTCGCTGCTTCTGGCCAAGTGCCCTAGCTGCGGCGCGGAGCTGAAGCCAGGTGCTAAGTTCTGCTCGAAATGCGGCTCGCAATTGGTCGCGACGACCCCGCCCGTCCAGCTTACGGCTCGTCGCACTCCCGACGAGGCACCCAGGCATCTTGTGGAGTCGAACTCGGAACTTCAAGGCGAGCGCAAGATGGTCACAGCGCTTTTTGCCGATATCAAAGGCTCGATGGAGCTGATCGAAGATCTCGATCCGGAAGAGGCACGGGCCATCGTCGATCCTGCTTTGAAGCTGATGATGGAAGCTGTAGTTCACTATGACGGCTACGTCGCGCAATCCACCGGCGACGGGATCTTTGCGCTGTTTGGTGCGCCGGTAGCGCGGGAGGACCACCCTCAGCGCGCGCTGTACGCCGCGTTGCGGATGCAGAATGAGTTGAAACGATACTCGGACCGCATCCGAGCCGAAGGCCATCTTCCGATGCAAGTACGCGTCGGCGTGAACACCGGAGAAGTGGTGGTGCGTACGATTCAGACTGGCGACGCTCGGACCGAATATGCGCCGGTCGGGCACTCGACGAGTTTGGCGGCGCGCATGCAAGCGCTAGCGCCGATTGGGTCGATCGCGACAACCGAGGCGGTGCGCCGACTATGCGAAGGCTATTTCACCTTTAAGGGGCTTGGTCCGACTCGGGTGAAAGGTGTGACCGACCTGATTGACGTGTTCGAGGTAACCGGTCTCGGTCCGCTGAGAACCCGACTGCAGAGGTCGATTGGGCGAGGGCTCACGAGGTTCGTCGGACGCGACAAGGAAATAGAGGCACTCAAGCGTTTGGCGGAACTGGCGCGCGAAGGGCGCGGACAGATCGTCGCGGCAATGGCCGACGCTGGCACCGGTAAGTCGCGCCTGTTCTTTGAGTTCACGGCGGTCTCGCGGTCGGGCTGGATGGTGCTGGAATCCTTCTCAGTTTCGCACGGCAAGGCCTCAGCATTCTTGCCGCTGATTGATATGCTGCACGCGTATTTCGGTCTTAAGGCAGGCGACGATAGCCGCAAGCGTCGCGAAAAGGTTGTCGGCAAGATCGTCATCCTTGCTCCTGCACTTGAGGACGAACTGCCGTACTTATTCAGTTTGCTCGGTATCGTCGAGGGCGACGATCCGCTGGAGGAAATAGACGACGTAGTAAGGAAGCGGCGCACATTGGAAGCGATCAAGCGGATATTGTTACACGAATCGCTTAATCAGCCACTGATGGTGATCTTCGAAGATCTGCACTGGATCGATGAGCATACGCAGGACTTCCTGGACCTGCTGGCCGATTCGATCGGCACTACGAAGCTACTGCTGTTGGTTAATTACCGACCCGAGTATTCGCATCGATGGAACAGCAAAACCTACTACTCGCAGTTGCGGCTTGACCCGTTGGGACGCGAAAGCGCCGGCAAGATGCTGGCGGCGCTCCTCGGAGAAAGCAACGATCTGGCAGCGCTCAAGCGGTTGATCATAGAGAAGACTGAAGGCACGCCCTTCTTCATGGAGGAGATGGTGCAGGTGCTGTTCGATGATGGCGCGCTGGTGAGCAATGGAACGGTGAAGCTTACTCGTCCACTAGGCGAGTTGGAGATCCCGCAAACAGTGCAGGCAATCCTTGCGACACGTATTGATCGACTACCACTCGATGCCAAGGAGCTCTTGCAAGTTCTCGCAGTCATCGGGCGCGAAATTCCACTTTCGTTGATCCGTGCGCTGAGCATCAATTCCGACGACGAACTTAACCGGCTGCTAAATGATTTGCAACTTGGCGAATTCCTCTATGAACAACCTACAGTTGGTGACGCAGAGTACATATTCAAGCACGCATTGACCCAGGAGGTCGCTTACAATTCAGTGTTGATTGAACGACGCAAGGCCCTTCACGAGCAGATCGGCAGAGCACTCGAATCGCTCTATGCCGATTCGATCGACGACCATCTAGCGGAACTCGCGCACCATTACGGTCGGAGCACCAATCTCGACGCTGGCGTGAAATACCTGACGGATGTTGCCAAACAACAAATGGACGAGGGGCGACACGGAGGTGGGAGATTTGAAATTGTTCTGAGTGCCGGCACGCGCGGCGCTGGGAGTGCGGGGACCGATAACGGGGGCATAGTTAGGGGCCCTGGCCGCGAAGAAAAACGAGTGAAGGGAGATGATCCCACTCCAAGTCTCGATTTCGTGGATAGCCTCTGGCGCTATCCCGTCAAGTCGATGGCGGGGGAGGAAATTGCCACCGTCGAGGTGACAGCGCGGGGCTTTCTCGGCGACCGCTTCTATGCGTTGGTCGAACAAGCGTCGAATCGTGCGGCCGTCGTGCGAACGTGGGCTTCGGATCTGTTGACCTACCGCCCACAATTCGACAAAGAACCTGAGGAAGGGGACCCCGCACCTGGCATGCAGATCACGCTGCCCGGCGGTTTCACACTCGCTACCACCGATTCCGACATCGATGAACGCCTGTCGGGCGCTTTAGGTAGGGACCTCACATTAATGGCGACCGCACCGGTGGGTTTGTTAGTTGAGCTCCCGGCAGGAACTCTCGGTGGGGAAATGAGCAATGTTACTGAAGTTCCGCTCGGTGGCGGCGCGCCGCCGGGCGCTTTCTTTGACTATGGCTGCGTACACTTAATCGCGACCTCGACGCTTGACCACCTTCAAACGATGTATCCAGAAGGACGGTTCGATGTCAGACGGTTCCGACCCAATGTTGTCATTCGTTCGCAAGGCGAACCGTTTATCGAAAATTCGTGGGTCGGTCGCACGCTTGCGATCGGCGACGAAGTTGTGCTCGGAATTACGATTCCTTGTCCACGCTGCAGTACAGTTACCCTGGCTCAGGGAGATTTACCTCAGGATGCGCGCATTCTTCGCACTATTGCCGAACACAACACGCAAGACCTGGGTGATCTCGGAAAACTGCCGTGCGTGGGGGTGTACGCCGACGTCTTGAAGGCCGGCAGAATTCGCCACGGTGACGCGGTCCGTTACCTCGATTGAAATGAACTGCGTTGTAGATGTCGAAAAACAGGGCGAGAGCTGTTTTCGCGAGGCCATTAAAGTTGCTCGCCAGCAGCGCGCCAAATCACCAAAACTCTCACCGGTACAAGCTTCGCCCGGTTGTAGCAGCGGCAAGGGAAGCAAGCAGAAGCCCACGAGTTAGTCTCGGAAATTTACCACTGGCTCACGGATGGCTTCGATATCAGGGATTTGCAGGACGCAAAGGCGTCGTCGGAAGATCTCGCATAAATTAACTGTCGTTGCTGCCGTCCGGCACGGGTCGGCAGCGCGGGCACGTTTTTCTCTATATTAGCAGACGCTAAAGGACCGTTCAGGGTCGTTTTGCGACCGCCGTGGTGTAATTTTCCATCTGATTGAATGACCGATATTGGCGTAACCCACTTGCCGACATCTTTACATCCCCTTACGCTTTTTGATCACGAGCGGCATCTTCTAGCTACTTATCGCTGGGCCTCGTCGTGAGGACTACTCACTAGTTTGATTAAGCCGTCCCCGTCGCGCTGTCCCCTCGGTCCTCAATTTGGTTGCGGCGTCTACCTTTGTGAATGCTGGCTGGGGCGCTCTTTTTTTTCGGGGCACCGAGAATTAGTCAGCTCAGCCGACCGAAAGGAGTGAGTAGAAGTAATCCTGCATTTTCGGCGTGTTCGGTGACATGTTAATTGTCGACCTGTGTGTTGCGCTGGTCGCGGACGAGAATTAAAGCCAGGCTTTGGTGCTGTGTCAGCCTGCTGTTTGCGCAATGCGAATGCGCGGAAGCGTTGGCGTTGCCTTTAATTTATTAACTTATCAGTGTCGCTCTTCTGCGTCCCCATCCAGGCGTTGCACCGCGGCCTCAATTGTATGGTAGGTTCCCGAAGTTCCACCGATCCCTGATCAATTACGGCACCTCGGTTGAGGAAGTCGTTCGCAAGATGACCGGCTTGGCCGCGAATCGATTGGGATTAACTGATCGCGGATGGATCGAGTTCGGTCAAATGGCCGATATCACGATTTTCGATCCGGCGGAATATCGAACCGAGGCCGATGACTATGACCCCTTCGTCGCCGCTAAAGGCGTGCACGTGGGCATCGTCAACGGCGAAAACTGTGAACCGACTGGGGTTCATGCCAGTAAGATATTATTGAAGCAACACGAGATTTAGGAGTACATCAATGGATTTCGGGATCACTTTCCCTTCTTATATTCGCGCCTACCACGATGCGAAAATGGCCGAGGACTATGGCTTTACCCACGCCTGGTTTTACGATTCGCACATGTGCTATAGCGACGTCTATGCCAGCATGGCATTGACCGCTGAGCATACCCGCTTCCTCAAGATCGGACCGCTAGTTGCGATCCTCGGTAATCGTATCGCGCCGGTTACGGCGCATTCGATCGCGACAATCAACGAACTTGCTCCGGGTCGAGTCATCTTAGGTGTCGGCACGGGATTCACCGGTCGCAACGTAATGGGCATGCCGCCGGCTAAGCTAAAAACGATGCGCGAGGACATCGGGGTCATCAGAGATCTGCTCTGCGGCGGTGAAGCAACATATCGTGAAGGCGATCTAGAACGCTCCATCAAATTCTTACACCCTAATTCTGGCTACATCAATGTCGCCGATCCGATCCCTATCCACATGGCCTCGAACGGTCCCAAAGCGCTCAAAATGGTTGGTGAACTTGCCGACGGCTGGGTCACCATTGGTCTCAACGGGGAATACATTTCAAGTAGCATCAAACAAATAAAACAAGCGGCAAAGGACGCCGGACGGGTGATGGATTCGGTCTACACAACGAACCTCACTTCGGGTTGCGTGCTGCGCCCGGGCGAATCGATGACTTCTCCTCGTGTGTTACGCCAAGTTGGGCCCTCGGCGATACTCCTGTTGCATACGAATTGGGACGCTAAGGAAATGAAGATAGGACCGTTTGCGCCGCCCGCGGTCGCACCGCTGGCTAAACGCTATTTCGAGGAACACATCATGAAGATGAAAACGCCACTCGAAAAACGCTTCCAAGAAATGCATCTAGGTCACCTGGCATTCTTGCGCGAGGGTGAAGATAAATACATCACCGATGACTTGGTTAAAATTGCTACGCTAACCGGGTCTCCTGGCGAGATCATCGATCGTATTCATATGCTGGAAGACGCCGGCGTTACGAATATCGCGCTAAACGTTTGTGGTACTGATGGGCGGGAAATGATTCGGGAATTCGGTAACGAGATAATTTGTAAACTTTGAGTAGGGGCCAAATTGAGCGACGGCCCAGTCGACGCCTTGCGCTTCACTGGTAAGCAAGTTGAAAACCAAGCAAAAAAGGAAAGGGTGACAATAAAGGAAAGGGTGACGGAGGGATTAATATTTCGCCATTGAAAAAGTTTTAATCCCTCTGTCACGTTTCCCCCATTCATGCAGTCGTCTCGATCACCACGGGCTATTTGATTCAGGCAGTTATCTTGTCGTGGCTGGCGCAGCGCTTTCAAGTCTCGATAACGATATCGAACACCTGCTTCAGCCATGGCACGCAACGACTACGGAACGACTACGGGACACCCACGAATTGGACGCCCCGATATCGATCATTTCCGGGCCGCGCCTCATGTGACCAGCAGCTGAATGATATGGACCCTCGGGGCCCTCAGGTATCTTTGTTTTATGGGTGTCCCGAAAAATCT
>JBLFWZ010000146.1:0-11325 GCA_047611905.1 Gammaproteobacteria bacterium
TTCCTGCCATCGAGGAATCGTATCTCGCCTTACTTGGCGTATTGAACGCGCATTTTCTTCAGTGGCCTTACCTTCTGGGAGGACGACCAAGTCCGGCCGACTTTGGATTGGTGGTGATGATGTTTGTCCACCTATCGCGCGATCCCACTTCATCACACATCATGAAGCTGCATGCCCCGCAGGTTTACCGTTGGACTGAGCGTATGTTTGAGGCTGGCATAGTCGATGGCGAGTTCGCCGACTTCCCGCCGGAATATATGGCAAACGATACGCTGCCGGATACCCTGCTGCCCGTACTGCGATATTTTTTTGAAGATAACGGCCCCGAGATCCTGGGGATGGTGAATACATTTAATTCTTGGTGCGATTCTCAGGACGATCTGATATCAGGTACGCCGCTTAGAACGGATCCGGACACCGCGAGCGCACACCCGATGCTAGGTTCATTCAGTTACGAATCGCGCGGCGCGACGTTCCATCGCCAAACATTCGCGAGTGCACTTTATTGCTTTCAGCGCGCATTGGACGAGATCGAAGCGCTTGCGGGGCAGGGCCGCGAGCGCTTCGAAGCAACCATGAAAAAGACCGGTGGGATGGAAGTTATCAGCGCTCGATTGCGCCGGCGAATACGGTTCGAGGATGCTCAATACACCATTGCGTAAAATGTAGAGAGGGCAGGTTTATTAGAGTAATCCGGAACAGCAATGCCGCGAATAAAGAACAAAGGGCGTGTGGACGCTGCAGGGCAAGTTATGGGGTAGCGCATCGAAGATATAGCATCCGGAAATCACCGAAAACAACCTGCTAAATAAACCTGTCGCCTTTGGATGTTTCGTGGTGTGGTATTCGACCTCTTCAAAGCGCTGGAGCATTCTCCTCAGTTTGTCAGGAACGCTTCGACCTTGAGGTAACCGAGATCTCGAGTCTATTCTTTGCAATACCAACTAAGTCTGATGACAGTCTACTTATCCGCTCGCTGAACAGAAATTTCAGCGGTGTAAAATTTTAGAGTAGTATTTCGTTAATTCCCGACGCGGCTTGAATTCCTATTCATCACCGCGCGACCGCAAGCGGCGGACGGAAATTATTTTCGCCCTCATTATTAATCTTTCGCAGCGACTGACTGTAAGTTTGACATAGTTCTTTTATGACCCAAGCAAACGGCTCAAGATTTCTGCGTGCGCTCGATTATGCGTTTACGCGAGTTGCCTCGTGGTGCGCCCGCAACGGATTGCTCGTATTGTTGGCTAGCCTGGCGATTACCGGTGCGGGTCTATATTTTGCGGCGCAAACCCGTACTGACAGCGGCTTGAGCACGTTCTTCAACGACGAAGACCCCACCTTTACGTATTACCTCGATTATCAGCGCGAATTTAACTCAGACGAAATCATCTACCTGCTTTATCGCGCACCGGGGATCGAATACGGGCCGTTCGACCTTGAGGTGATGAACACTATTGCGCGTTTGACTGCTGCAATCGAGTACGAAGTACCATTCGTTCGCAAGGTGACGAGTTTGGCGAACGTCGAGTTTGTGAAAGCAACCGACGATCTCATCGTCATTCACGATTTGGTGTTCGACGCGCCTTATACCCAAGCAGATCTTGTCGAACTACAGAAAATCGCGTTATCAAAACCACTTTATCTCAACAACTTGATCGACCCATCGGGTGTGTACGGTGCGATCGTCGTTGATATGACGAAGACCAGCGCCGACGATATCGTCGATCTCCGCCTCGACCAGAACGCAGGCGACGGCATGGAGAACCTATATCCATATGCTGCGGCTAGTGCCTTGGACAACATATTGCGCAGACCGGAATACGCTGGTGTCGAATTCTGGCGGTCTGGCGACGTGCCGCTAAATGCCGACTACAACGCGCTCGTACAAAACGAAACGCCGATCATTACGCTGCTCACCTTGGGGCTGATCGCGTTGTTGAGTTTGTTACTGTTTCCGACCCGCATCACTGGCCTGATCGGTCCGTTTATCGTCGTCATCGTGGCCATTATTCTCACACTCGCGTTCATTGGTCTCATGGGCTGGCAGATAGGTCTGTTATTCATGATGGTTCCGACATTAATTTGCGCCATTGGTGTGTCGCAGACCATTCATGTGTTGCTGGCCTATCATCGCGCGCGACTATCGATGAGCTCGGCAAAGGCCGCCGAACACGCCATCCGCGAAGTGGGTGCGGCGTGTTTTCTGGCCGCGCTTACTACAGCAATTGGGATGCTCGGTATGAGTACCTCAGCGCTGCAATCGATTTCAGAGCTGGGTGTTTATTCCGCATTCGGGGTGTTGGCGAGTTTCGTCTTGAGCATTACTTTGATGGTTAGCCTCGCGACGTTCAGCCGCCATCGTCTTCCCACGACGGTGTCCGCAACGCCCGAACTTCGAAGCAGCGTGTTCGAATCTTCGCTAAATCGAATTGTGGCGCTTAATGTCAAGCACCCACAGCGAGTGATAGGAGTCTCCATTGGACTATTCGTGATCGCGCTGGTGGGGATTGAACGACTCCAGATCGATTACAACTTCTTAGAAGAACTTAAGCCACACGTCGCGTCTCGCCAGCAGGTCGAGAAAGCAGAAGAAGTTATGGGTGGTTGGGTAAGCGCGGTTTACGTATTCGATACGGGCCAGCGCGACGGCATCGCGAGTCTTGATCTACTAAAGCTCATTGAGCAATTTGCAGCATTTGCCGAATCGCAACCGCTCGTGAAGAAAACCCAACACATCGTTGAGATCGTTAAAGATCTCAATCGCGCACTACATGGCGATGAACAATCCAGCTATGCACTTCCGCAAAGTCGTGAGGCACTGGCTCAATTGTTGTTTCTTTATCAGATGTCTGGAGGCGAGGAAATCAATGACTTTATCAACTTCGATTCGTCGCAAACCGTTATTCAATTACGAATTAAGATTGCAAACGCGTCGCAAATACGCGGCACCATTGCCAAACTTGATACATTCATTGACGACCATCCGGTCGCCGGTGTGGCGGTGCGCAAGAGCGGCATTGGTGTGTTGTGGGGGAAAATCGCCGACTACATTTCGAGCTCGCAGCTTAAAGGCTATGCGCTCGTGTTCAGTATGATCTTTCTATTCATGTGGCTCGCCTTCAGCAACTTAAAACTGGCCATGCTGGCCATGATCGCGAATCTCGCACCAATAATGATCGTGCTAGGTTATATGGGGTTCGTCGGCATCAAGCTTGATTATTTCCGACTACTGCTGGCGACCATCGCGATGGGAATTGCGGTAGACGACACGATTCATTTGGTGCTTCGATATCGCACCGAATTTGCGCGTCTAGGAGCATACCGTGCAGCGCTTGACCAGGCGCTGCACGGTGTTGGTCCAGCATTGATCACCACAACTTTGATCCTGATGGGCGCATTTATGAGCTATCTCATCTCGGATATGGCGGTGCTCTCGAGCTTTGGGATCCTCCTTGCGGCATCGGTATTCGTTGCGCTCATTGCAGATCTGTTTTTGCTTCCGGCGTTGATCTTACGCTTCAAGCCGTTCGGCCCAGAGCGCTAAAAAAGGGACAGTATATTTAATTCCCAGATCACCCGAGGCTCGCGGTCGGTCGCGATGCGTTAAATATACTGTCCCTTTTTTTAGTGCACGCGGACGTTGAGATGCTGAAACCCGCGCAAGGTATTATTGAGCGCTCGTTCGGAAGAAATGTACTCGAAGCGCTCGACGCTGGTGAGTAGCGCATTGAACAATGCAGTTATTTCCAGTCTTGCTAGGTTCACGCCGATGCAAGCATGCTCTCCGTATCCAAATCCGAGGTGGCGAGCGGCTCCTTCGCGACGTATGTCGAAGGTTGCCGGATCCGTCCAATGTCGTTCGTCCCGATTAGCCGAACCAAATAGTAGAATAATCCTCGAGTCGGCGGCAAGGGTGTGAGCATCAAATTCGTGATCAGCTATCGAATATCTCGAGAAACCTTGGATTGGCGATTCTATTCGAATGATTTCGTTGATTGCGTTTGCGATAAGACTGGGATCCTCACGCAACAACTGCCACTGATCCGGGTTATTCGCAAAAAGCCAGACGGCGCTCGAGATCGCAAATATCGTTGTATCGAGAGACGGCGCAACATATGAGAGGGCCATTAGGCGGGCTTCCTGCGGGCTGATCTCGCCATCGTCGGCCGCATCATGCAGCATTTCGGCCCAACTCCCCGGCTTTAACTTTCCACGCACGCATTGGCTAGTTGCGTATTCAATCATCTCATCAAATGTATCGAGCGCCGTCTTCGCCCTGCGGTTGAGTGGACCGAAAGAATTAAAATTCGCCGCCGCCCAATCCATCATGCGTTCACGACCTTTCTCGGGCAACCCAACAAGATTCGACACAATAGCGAGCGGTAGATGCTGGGCAAGTTCGGTTGCCGCATCAAACGTTCCGCGATTAACGAGTTTCTCGACCAGCGCATTCGCCTCTAGATCGATTGTGTCACGTAGTTCGAGAACCGAATATGGGTTGAGTGGTCGCGCCTCGACCCTCCTAATGCGCATATGCTCGTCGCCGTCAGTGCACAGACCTATTCGGCCTTTGAAGGTGTCGTTCACGGTGTCATTCATCATGACCCCATTACCCGAGATGAATACATCCGGTCTCGACAGAATTACTTTGACGATCTCGTATCTGCCCGTGACGTACATCCCAAGATTCTCTAAGTAAACGAACGGGCCGAGATCTCGAATGACTTTGTAATTGGGATACGGGGCAGCGAGGTTGTCGTCGGCATATAAATCAATGTTGGCGGAAGAAATCGCGCTCACAATTTTTACTCGCAGGTGTTTTGCGGACAGTATATTCAATTCCTAGCCGTCGCTTACGGTGCTGACTAACGGCAAACTCGGCCAAATCGTCCACGCCTCGAACATAGAGTACCGAGCAATCAGCCAACGAACCCTGCCTAATAAATCTGTCCTCTTTTATGGGTTCAGGTTTCCTGGATAACTGCCGAGGATCACACTATGGTGGAGAAAAGCGATAAAAAAAAGACCTCCGTCAAACGGAAAAAAATCAGTAATGAGCATTACGAAGCGGAACTTGCGCGTCTTCAAATTGAGCTCGTAAAGCTGCAGGAATGGGTCAAGCACAAAGGGCTAAAAGTCATCGTCCTATTCGAAGGTCGAGACGCTGCGGGCAAGGGCGGCGCGATCAAACGCATCACCGAAAGCTTGAGTCCTCGCGTTTGCCGCGTTGCTGCTTTACCGGCGCCGACAGAACGTGAGAAGAGCCAATGGTATTTCCAGCGTTACGTGCAACACTTCCCCTCCGCTGGAGAAATGGTGCTGTTCGATCGGAGCTGGTACAACCGAGCTGGTGTGGAGCGTGTCATGAATTTCTGCAGCGAAGAAGAATACCGCGAATTTTTACGCGCCTGCCCAGAATTCGAGCGCATGCTCGTGCGTTCCGGGATCGTTGTCATTAAGTATTGGTTCTCGGTTTCCGACGAGGTGCAGAAAAAACGGTTTCAAGGCCGAATTTACCATCCCACGAAACACTGGAAACTTAGCCCGATGGATCTTCAACCCCGATCTCGATGGGTGGAGTACTCGAAGGCGAAAGACGAGATGTTTGCCCACTGCGATATCAAACAGGCGCCCTGGTATGTTGTCGATGGCGATGTGAAGAAGCGCGCGCGGCTGAATGTAATCAGCCACCTTTTGAGTGCCATCGATTACGAGGATCTGTCACCGGAACCGGTCGAGCTACCGCCGCGACAGGAAGAGACAGGCTATGTGCGCCCGCCGATGTCGAAGCAGAATTTCGTCCCTGAGGTTTACTAGGGTCAAACTACAACGAGAACTGCGTTTCGAATCCCATATTGATCCCGCACTGTATGAGCCTCGGTGCGTAGACGATTGCGAATCAAAGCGTGTGGTGTGTTCGTTCGTACCGAGATGCAGTTCGTTGCCGAATTTCTCATCGCGACACGAAATCATCGTGTTGGAGTGCGGACCATCTAATTCGTGGGAATTCAATATACTGCCCCCAAATTTCCGCTAGGAAAATAAGGCTATCCGCTTTGAAAAATGAGAGTGACGCATGGCCACTGGCCTCTCGATCTACCTACAACTCGTGAGCATCGCAGAATTCATTACTAAACGTCCGCTTCGACTGAACCATTGGACGAACTCTCCTGTTAAGTGCAGTCACGGCTGGTGACCGATCGCGCCAGTTCAATCGCCATTGGACTGCACGCTCCACGAGTGTCCTGGGCGAAACGTCCTAGAGCCACTAATTCGATTGATAGAAATTGTTGGGGTACGAGAGGAACTATGTACCCATTTTCTTCCGGCTTTCTGGTGCAAATTGTTATCGACTCATAGCACCCTCGTTGTAACCGTCCGCTCTTCCCAAATTAGGGGCAAGAACCTTGTGCCCAGCAGTTTCACGCCGCCAGGCGCTTGGTATTTATCGTAATGCGCGACACGAAAACGCCTCCGAAAGCAACCTCCAAGGCCACGCTAAATGACGTTCGATTCACATTTAGATGAACCTATTTCGCACAAATCTGGACATACGTCACATAAACGTTGCATAACCAAAACCTGAGGGGTTTTGAAATGATTCAGCTAAGGAAGTTAAGGCGGCTCTTATTGTCGGTGTGTGCGTGTATGGTTATTGCGGGTACCGCGCAAGCGGATAGGGAAATAGTTAGTAGCTTCGAACTAAGCATAACGGGCGTGCCGATGCCGAGCCCCGCAGCTCCATACCAAGTAGACCTGGTCGGTACAGAAATTTTTGGCTTTGGCGCGGTTGGCAATTTCGCCTCATTTACGGGTGGCGCCTATGTTTGGGCGGGTGCGCCGGATTTCTATCGCGACGGATTTTTCGAATGGGCCTTCCACGAAGTTGTTGATTTTGGGCTCTCAGTAAACCACGTCGATTTTTCGTTCTGGGCCTTGCGCGGCCCGGACTCCCTATCGTTACCGACAGCCAATGGTCCGGACGCCATGGTGTCCGTCGCAGCTCTAAACGCCATGGGGGATGTCGTCGACACAACCCTACCTGTCGCGATTTCGTTTGACTTCGCGTGGATTACGGACGACGAATCAGTGAGACTAGATGGCCCCGGCATTGTGAAACTCGTTTTTAGCTTTGACGGTGATCCTCCTTTGGGTTACGGCATCGACGGACTGTACGCGACGACGGAAGGCGCCGCAGTCACCGGTTCCCGCGGCGCTCTGGATGATTCTTGCTTGCTTACCAGTATTCGGTTTACGCCGCCGATCGTAGGCAAGGAATTTGCGGCAGTTTGCTGGGCCGGTATTCTCTAATCGTGCGCGATTAGACGAACTCACCGATCGGCAAACTGGTCGTTAAATGCCTTTTTATTTTTATCGTTAGGGTATTGAGGTAGACAACCAAGCTGTGCTCGACGATTGTTTTTTAGCATCGGTGCATGTTTCGCGCTGCTGGCTCCAGCCACGCTAGTCCCAAAGGGGCCGCGATGTCGAAAGCGGCATACGGATGGTTGGGGTGTGCTGGCGGGTGGTACGTCGGTTGTCGATGGCTATCTTAAGAGTCGGCCGAATTCAGTTTAGATTTATTCTTGCGACGAATACCAGCGAAATTGCAGGCGCAATCGGCCCATCGATAATACGCATTGATGCAAATTTGATGCGACCGGTCGGCGAAAGCCGAATCACTCTCGGCGTTCGACTTGTATTGTTCGAGGCCGCGCTTGGTCTGCACACCGCTGCGCTTGTGCAACGACGGACGTCGAGCGTCGCTCGCAGCGTCATCGGTGGCGAACCTACGAGTTTTCTATCTTGGAAGACGACCTCACCCGTGCATTCCAGCAGCGGTTCATCCGATGCCATTGCCGTCCTGCTCACCTTTTATTTTTAATCTATAGCCTCGGCCTAAAATTCTCGCATACGGTTTGAACCATTCGGCTCATGTAATGCACTTACCGTTGGTAGACATTAGGAGTCCGCTAGCGAAGATTTAAGCGCACCGAAGTGCACGTCGACTAGAGGGCGACAAAGAGTAATCGCCCGAAAGGTTTCTTAACGCCACTCGTAAAAAAATATCGTAGGACTTTGCTAACCGCATAGGACCAACGAAAACGCAAACCAAATGACGTTCCGCCGGACCGCGGATCGAAATCACGCTTCTGGTTATTGGACAAGGGGATGATCAATATGAACAACCGCACCAACGCATCTTATAGAGGCCCCGCACTCGCTTTGCTGGCGCTCGCATCAACGGGCGCTATGGCCGGACACAACCCGATCCCAACGTCGATTATGCAGGGGACTATCCGCATCGAACTCGAATCGATCGCAACGGGATTAGCTGGCCCGAATCACCTAACGCACGCGGGCGATGGTACCGACCGGCTGTTTTTTACAGAGCAAAGCGGCACCGTTCGACTCATCGAAAACGGCGTTCTATCAGCGACCCCATTTCTTGATGTATCTTCTAGACTACCGACGGATTTCGGTAACCCGTTTCCGACATTCGACTTCGATGAGCGTGGCTTACTCGGTGCGGCGTTTCATCCGGAGTTTGCCAGTAACGGCAAATTCTATACGTTCACCAGCGAAGTCATCGACGGGCCGGCCGATTTCTCAGTGACGTTGCCGTTTGGTGAGTCGTTTAATCATCAGAGTGTGGTTGCGCAATGGACAACGACGACTGGTAACGGTAACTCGAATAGCATCAACGAATTGAGTCGACGTGAACTGCTCCGAATCGACAACCCGCAGTTCAACCATAACGGCGGGATGATCAATTTTGGCCACGACGATCAGTTATACATCGCTGTTGGTGACGGCGGGAATGCCGACGACGTTGGCCCCGGGCACAGTTTCCCACAGGGCAATGGGCAAGATCGGACCAACGTGCTTGGCAGCTTTCTGCGCATCGATGTCGACGGTAGCAACAGTGCCAATGGTCAATATGGGATCCCGTCTGATAACCCGTTCATCGCACCGGAAGCCGATCCTGGCGACGAATTCGCCGACGAAATTTATGCCTACGGGTTTCGTAATCCGT
This sequence comes from Gammaproteobacteria bacterium, assembly GCA_047611905.1. GTDB lineage: Bacteria > Pseudomonadota > Gammaproteobacteria > UBA11873. The sequence continues at coordinate 9,041 of JBLFWZ010000146.1, forward strand.
TCCGCTTCAATTTCGACACACAGACGGGCGATCTCATTGCAGGTGATGTCGGCCAGGGCGAAATAGAGGAAGTCGATCTTGTCGTTTCTGGCGGCAATTTTGGTTGGAGCTTGAAAGAAGGTTCGTTCAGATTCGATCCCAACACCGGCGAAGTTTTCGAGGACGTCGGTGGCGTATTAACCGATGGCCTTATCGATCCGGTGCTGGAATACGACCACGATGATGGCATTTCGGTGATTGGCGGTTTTGTCTATCGTGGTAGTGCCATTCCAGAACTATTCGGCAAGTATGTGTTCGGGGAATTCACTAACGGCGGATTTTTCGTTCCCGGCGGGCGATTGCTCTATGGCGATCTGGATACGGGCCTAATTCAAGAATTTATTATCGGGCTCGACGATCGGGCTTTTGGTCAGTTCGTTAATGGTCTCGGGATTGATGCCGACGGCGAACTCTACGTGCTTGCCACTAGGGATCTAGGTCCCATCGTTGCCGGCGCCCTGAGCACTGGCGGCCAAATCTTCAAACTCGTGGCGGCGCCCGTGCCGCTGCCGGCAGCGGTATGGTTGTTCGGTTCGGTTCGGCTCTCGGCTTGCTTGGGTGGGTGAAGCTCAATCAACGCTGATCGGCATTCACCATCACGCGACGTGCAGCAACGGACAGTTACTCGTAACTCACCAACAAACTAAGGTAATTTTGAGGAAATGATTGAGGATCATCCCTATGAAATTATCATTTGTAACCGGAATCGCGATAGCACTCCTCGGCCTTTGTTTTGCCGGTCAAGCGAATGAGACGATGTACGTCTTATCTGGCGACATGGATGTGCTTCAGGCGGGAACTAATGGCGGCTTTGGCGTTGGTACCGGTAGCGGCACAGGTGCCATTGCCGGCGATTATGATGACGTCTGGAATCTTTTGAACTACACCATTACGTGGATGGACCTGACGTCGACGATCACCAATATGCATTTCCACAACGCGCCGGTCAGTGAATCGGCTGGCGTTACTCTTGGTATCGCTGGACCGTGGTCACGCCCGCAGGCCGGTAGTAATGTGCTAAACGACTTGCAAGAGACAGATTTTCTGGCGGGCGATTGGTATGTGAATGTCCACACAGCGAACTTCGGAGGTGGTGAAATTCGCGGCCAGGTATTTGCAGCGCCGGTCCCGATCCCTGCCGCCGGCTGGTTGTTAGGTTCGGCAATTGCTGGCATGCGCATGATGTGTCGTAAATCAATTTCACGACGTTCAGAACCCGCTTCGGCGGGTTCTGAACTATGCTTTCGTCAAAACTCCGATTCGACCCTGCCGGCCGATGTTGAGTTGAAAGACTTGCTCAATTGTAGATGGGGCCCCCGCGAACCGGTTCAAGGTATGCCCGGATGCTGTATCGGTCGTATCCGTTTTAGAGCCGCGCACATTGGTGCACTAATGCTATTTAGAATGTTTATCCGTGCTTCCTCGAACGCCGATTATGGTTTGCGAGCCATTGGCGCGCCAAGATTTGTCGCCCAATCCGCATGTTAAATGGAATGGCTGCGTTGCGAGTGCCGGCATTCGCAAAGCGGTGCAGCACATATTTTGAAAATTCACGCAGTTCTGAGTAGTTGTTTTATAGATTTTTCAAACATGAGCGTAGTTGCTTCTTCGAACCGGCGTCCTTTGATCGTGATCGGGTGTTGCGTCGATCCGGCAGGCTAACGGCCCTACTGCAGCGAATTGTTACCTGCGACATATTGATACCAAAGGCTTTGCTTAGATCTCAACGGCAGACCAATTGCGACGTGGTTCTCGTTGGCCGACGTTTTCCGGATCGTTAGTCCGTTATTTGCCAAATTAGTCACACGATATTCACGTAGCACTGGGCGATCTACGAAATGTTATTCATCGTGTAGCGGTTGTCGGCCCGGATTGGCGCAACAAACATGGATCCGTTTTGAGCGCTTTTAAGGAAGCTGCGCGATGTTCAATTTCATTATCTCTGAATCGGCGAACAACGCCGAATCGCAGCAACTGACGTTCAGACAAGCGTCGATTCGTATTGGTCGAAATCCACATAACGATATCGTCCTTTCGAAAGTGGCGGTCTCGAATTTCCATGGTGAGATCCGAGATACTGCGCAAGGCGTAATTTACCGCGAGTTGCAAAGCACGAACGGCTCTGTGGTCCGCCGCGGATCGCGACTACTGCTACTAGACAACCAACTAAATCGCATCGTCATTGAAGATGGTGACGTCCTTATGCTCGGTTTTCTTGATAAGCCCGTCACGTTGCAGATTCATAT
>JBLFWZ010000147.1:0-11305 GCA_047611905.1 Gammaproteobacteria bacterium
AACAGCGTCCAGCGAAGCTGGCGCTCGTTGAGTTCCTTGTTGAATGCAACCGCCACAACTCTAGTCCATCTTTAAGCGATAGCCGGCGCCACGAATCTTCACCAGACGCTGTGGAATTTTCGGACGTTGCTCGATCTTACGGCGTAGCTTCGCGATATGGATATCAACTGTTCGAGTCTCAATTTGCAATTCCCGCCGGTAGCCCCAGACCTCACTGAGTAATTCTTCGCGACTCATCGGTCGATCACTATTCGCATGCAAAATTTGAATTATCTCTATTTCGCGTCGCGTAAAAACGATTTGCGAACCGCCGTTCATTCCGTCTAAATTGACCGTATCAATCGTTAAGCCCTTGCCGAGATCCAGATGCCTCTCATCGTCGCGGACCGGGGCTGTTCGCCGTAGTACTGCCTCTACTCGCAGGACCAGCTCTTGGACGCCAAAAGGTTTGCCGATGTAATCGTCGGCACCGATTTTTAAGCCATTGACAATGTCCTCGTCGCCAACCTTTGCGGTCAACATAATGATGGGCTGCTCGCGATCCACTTTGCGAATTTCGTTGCAAATATCGAAACCACTCATCGACGGCAACATCACGTCGAGCAAAACGAGATCGAAGTGCGAACTTTTTGCGAGCGTAAGACCTTCCTTACCATCGCTCGCACTTTCAACCACGTAGCCGTGATAGACGAAAACATCGATCAGACCGGACCGTATCGCTTCTTCGTCTTCTACGATTAATAGTCGCCGCTTTTGATTCATCGTTCTAACACTCAGTTTTGTCCCGCAAGGCTAACACCTGTGTTGCTGGTCGGATTGTAAAAGTTTCGTAAATAAAACAACGCGCGTTTTACCAAACCGCGCCTAGCGTGCGCATCGAATCGTCCGCATCCTACGTTTACTCGAAATAGACGCAAAACGGAGCAAATATCATGGCGCTGATTAATCGATTCTCGCGGCTTTTTACCGCCGATCTACATGCAGTGATGGATCGCATGGAAGAACCAGAGACGATCCTAAAGCAAGCCGTCCGAGAAATGGAGGACGAGCTGTCCAAGATGCGGGCTCAAACGCAAGCGTGGCAGATAGAAAGTGAACGGTATGCGACGCAAGAGAAAGAACTAGGCCAACAACTTGCTGACCTCAACGAAGAGCTCGACGTGTGCTTCGATTCAGCCGAAGAAGCACTCGCCAAAAAAGTGATTCGCAGCAAGCTTGAAACGGAAAAACGGCGCCAAACGGTTGGCAGTCAATCTGTCGCTACTCGCAAATCCTTCGAATCTCAGGAATTGGAGATCGCGGAGAACCAACGTCATCTTGATGGCGTGCAGCAAAAGCTTGAAATAGTGGCGAACAAATTTGCGCGCGCTGCCGTGTTCGACATCGGTCTTGGCGAAGTAAGCGTTGCGGCTGAGGACGTTGAGATAGCGTACTTACGCGAGAAGCAACGGAGGTCGAAGTAATGAAAAGCCCAAGCTTCCTACAAGGCGTGCTCGTCGCGCTTGTTCTGGCGCTGCTAGCGCTATTCGTGTTCGCTACTTTTAGCTGGTCCCTGAATATCGACGAACTGCTTAAACTCACAATTGGCGTTGTTGCCGCGTGCTACGTCGGCTATCTATTGAGCGCGAGTCGACAGAAAACAGGTCGTCTGACCGTGTGTGCAATATGGACTATGAGCACAATCGCGATTGCATTTTTTGTGCACGGTCTTGGCCTATACCTAGTCGCTCATATGCTCATGATCTGGCTGCTACGGTCGCTCTATTTTTACGCGAGCGTGTTATTGGCAGTTGTCGATATTGGCCTAACGTCGATTAGTGCAATTGCAGCGGTTGGGACCCTGACCCATACCCACAATATCTTTCTTACTGTTTGGATGTTCTTTTTAGGACAAGCGCTTTTTGTCGCCATCCCACCAATTGTTAATTCACGAACCCAGACTGGTATCGAGCGTCCACCCCAACGTTTCCATGTCGCCTATCGATCGGCCCAAGCTGCGACACGTCGAATTCACGCACACACTGATTAGCCACCTAACCCAAGATAAAGGATAAAACCATGAAAACTCCTACAGCCGGAATCGCACTTTTTGCTGCCACCGTATCAACCGTCGCGTTTTACCCGACGCTCCAAAACTACGCAGGCGCAAATACTTTACCAACCCCAGTCGTCGTGACAGCACCGACTAAAGTTGCGCCAACGGCACAGCGCAGACCACAAATTGAACTCGTATTCGCACTCGACACGACGAGCTCAATGGGTGGTTTCATCGAAGCTGCCAAAGAAAACATATGGTCGATCGCGAGCACCATGGCTTCCGGCCAGCCGGCTCCGGAAATTAAGATCGGTTTGGTTGCATTTCGAGACCGTGGCGACGCTTACGTCACTCAGGTTACAGATTTATCGTCGGACCTCGATTCCGTCTACGCAAAGCTTATGGACTTCAAGGCTGCTTGAGGTGGAGATGGTCCGGAATCTGTAAATGAAGCTTTATTCGACGCGGTTCATAAAGTCTCATGGAGTGCAAACAATAACGCTTACAAAGTCATCTTTTTGGTTGGGGATGCGCCGCCCAATATGGATTACCAAAATGATGTTGCGTTTCCCGTCACCTTAAAGGCTGCAAGTAGGAAAGGGATACGGGTCAATACGATTCAAAGTGGTAGCGAATCTAAAACAGCTCGGGTTTGGCAACGGATAGCCGGGTTGAGTCAAGGTAACTTCTTCAATGTCGCGGATAACGGCGACGCCGTTAAAATCGCAACCCCGTTCGACGAAAACCTTGCCGCGTTGTCTCGTGAACTGGACGCAACGCGATTATATTTTGGAAACGCAAGCGACAAAGCCGAACAAAAATTGAAACAAGCGACCACAGAGAAACTGCATTCCCGCGCGTCCTTAGCTTCGCGTGCGCGACGCGCTGCTTTCAATTCGTCAAACAGTGGCGAGACGAATTTTCTTGGGAAGAATGAATTAGTGGACGCCGTCAATAGCGGCAAGGTGGATCTCGACAGGCTCGCTGAAGCTGAACTACCTAGTGCTTTACAGGCCATATCACCCGAGTTGCGGAAATCGGTCGTGAAAGAAAAAGCTAGTAAGCGCGCGCAATTACAAGCCGAGATTAAGGACCTCAGCCAGCAGCGGGATGGATATATTACGAGCGAACTTGCCGAATCAGGTGCGGCGAAAGGATCGCTGGATGACAAATTATTCAGTAGCATCCGACAACAAGCTGCGGAAAAGGGTTTGCGCTATGACGAAGCGCCAAAATACTAGCTCGTAAATTGGCTTGCTGGCGATGCGCGAGGCGTAAAGACGCGCCTCTCGCATGTCGACTCAATTACGAGATTAGTTCTCCGATCTCCAACCATTCGTCTTCGAGTTCGTGGATCTGTTCTTTCAAGTTTATTTGCTCGCGCAGCAAACCTTGCAAATCCCCCGCACGAGATTCTTCGTACAAACACGGATCCCCTAGCGCGCGTTCTACTTCGCTCAGTTTTCGCTGCAAGCGTTCGAGCCGAGATTCGAGTGTTTTTAGCCGAGTATTGAGTTGCTGTGCCGCGCGGAAATTCTTTTTTTCGGGCTTCTTAGCCGAGCGATCGTCCTCTTGGAGTTCCGCAACCACGGTTTTACTTACATTGAGAAGGCGATTTCGATAGTCATCGAGATCGCCATCGAACGGTTCTACTGCGCCATTTCCAACCAGCAAGAAAGAGTCAACCGTGTTGGCCAATAAGTGACGATCGTGAGAGATCAAAACGATTGCACCGCCGAAGTCCTGCAATGCGACCGTCAGCGCCTGACGCATATCAATGTCGAGATGATTCGTCGGTTCGTCCATGAGAAGCAAGTTGGGTCGTCGAAACGTTATCGTCGCGAGCGCCAATCGCGCTTTTTCGCCTCCAGAAAATGTATCAATCGGCGCCTTTACCTTGTCTCCGTGAAAATCAAATCCGCCGAGAAAATCTCGCCCCTGTTGTTCGGTAACCCGTGCATCGAGCCTCGTTAGATGGGTTAGTGCGGATGCTGACAGATCAAGATCATCGACTTGATGCTGAGAGAAATATCCAATTTTTAGATTCGCACCGGCGGTTCGGCGTCCTGAGATTAACGCTAACTCGCCACTGATGGATTTAATTAACGTCGATTTTCCGGCCCCATTGTGGCCCAGCAAACCTATCCTATCTCCGGGGTGCAGATTGAGCTTCACATTTGTGAGTATTGATGTCTGATAGCCGAGTTCGCAATCGTTCAGTGTGAGTAGTGGGTTAGACGATTTTTCAGATTCTGGAATGGTGAATTCGAACGGAGAGTCGACATGCGCCGGCGCGATGAGCTCCATGCGTTCCAGCGCTTTTACGCGACTCTGAGCCTGACGCGCCTTGGTTGCTTTCGCGCGAAATCGTCGAACGAAATCCTGCATGTGCTTGATTTCGTCCTGCTGCTTCACATACTGGCTTTGTTGCTCTGCTAGGCGTGCCGCCTTAATTAACTCGAACTGACTGTAATTACCCGTGAATAGCTCGATGCGTTGGCCCTGGATATAAGCGATTGTGGTGACTGTGTCATCGAGGAACTCCCGATCGTGAGATATAAGAATAATCGCGCCCTGATAGAGCTTTATCCAGTTAGCGAGCCACAGGATTGCGTCCAAATCGAGATGGTTGGTCGGCTCGTCCAGCAGCAGGAGATCCGAACGAGTCATTAGACATCGCGCTAGGTTCAACCGGATCCGCCAGCCACCCGAAAATGCAGCTAGTGGTTTTGAGGTTTCCGCGGATTCAAATCCGAGACCGGCCATTAATTGCTCGGCCCGAGCGTTTGCGGTGTACCCGTCGATATTGTCCAACGCCTCATGAAGCGGCGCTATCTTCTCGTAATCTTCGTCGAGCTGCGCGGTTTCAATGGCGGCCAAAATCTGTTGTAGCTCTTGATCGCCTCCTAAAACGTAGTCGATGGCCAACTCGTTCGTCGCAAGAACTTCCTGAGCTAAATGCGCAACCCTCAAATTCGACGGGATCTCTAAATCGCCGCGATCGGCGTCAAGTTCGCCGAGGATCATTTTGAATAGGCTGGTTTTCCCGGCGCCATTTGCGCCAATTAATCCAAGCTTTTGGCGTTGAAAAACAGTAAACGACACCTCGTCGAACAGCAGTGAAGACCCGCGACGCAAGGCAATATTGGTAAGTGAAAGCATTGGACTAACGAACAATGGAGGGTGCCCATTGTAACAGAGCAAGGTTCAACTGCACTGCGTGCGCATGATAAGAAAAGTGGCGATCGCGCAAATCGTATACGATACGCACGGCGTCGATTAAAATTCGCCAACGCTTTATGCTACTCGGAAATCACCATGTCGGACAAAGAACCTGAAATCGAAAATGGCTCCGAAACAGGAGAATACGAGAACGATGAATTCTCTCGAACCGATCACTTCGATAACACGGGACCCCATTCACGCCGCCGGCGCCGGCGCAAGTCGACAAAAGAGAAGCCACCTTCCAAGTTATTACCCGTAATCGGCCTGATTTTGTTTTGCGCATCGCTCGTTGGCGTGGGCGTTCTCCTTGGCTCCAACCAGCAGGCGACATCGACAAACAATGGGCAGAGCAGCATTACACTCGAGAATCGCCTCAGATTGCGCCAACAATGGTTAACTGAGTGCGTCGATTCGGGGCATGCCGATTGGACTTGCGATCATTTCGATCGGGCACATTTCGAGGCCGCCAAACAATTGGATCATTTCTCCTGTAAAAATGAGGCGGATCTTAATTATCGGTGTCGCTATGCCTTGGATCCCGTTGAGGTCGCGATCCTTATCCCGCTAACCAAGAAAATCGACGGCGAGTATCAGTTTTCTCGACGCCGTTCACGTACGGTGGTTGGTCATTCCGATATTAGCGATGCGTATCACGTCGGAATATCCGAAAGCGGGCGTATTGAAATTCGCTCTAAAGACCCCGACAAGGCCCTGTTCGTGATTAATCCAGCTACCGGAAATTTGCATTCACTGCAGCCGGTCACCACACCGGTAGAAGAATAACTGCTGGCAATTGACCTGGCGTCTCGGGCCCGTAACTCAAACACCAGTCCGTCGCGTTCGTCCCGTACGACGACGAATATGGCGACGCTCCGAGACGTTTGCTCAACACTGAGACTCCCTACATTACATAGCTGCCCACCCCTGTTGAGCACCTTAAGACGAGTCCTAATTCACGCTCGTTCGCCACTCTTCGGTTGCGCACCATGACGCTCAGCCACTAACGTTTCCGCTCCAGAGGCCGCTAAATTAGTTCCTGAACCGCGAGTCGCGCAACGCCGAACTAAAGGATTGAGGAGATGGACAAGACCACCAGTCTCGCCGCGCTAATCGTCTTAGCTTCGTTTATCGCGGGCTGTGGCGAGGATCCGGCGACGTTAGAAAATTGGGACCATTCACACACAGGCCTATACAACGCGGCAATTTCACAGGACGGACGGTTCGCGGTCATTTCTAGTTCTAGCGATGGCGCCAGTTTCTGGAATCTCGCGACCAACAGCCGACTTTACGATTGGTCGCACGACGACACCTCCGAAGGACAAATTTCGCAAATCGCTTTTGCCCCAGACAATTCACATGTCATCACCGCGAATGCACGAACGTTCATTGTATGGAGCACGCAATCGGGGCAATCGCTTGGCTACTGGAGTGTCGATGCGGATATCAGTTGTATTGCGATATCAGATCGTGGCGAGTTCGTGCTGCTTGGCCTAAAGGATGGTCGCGCAATACACATTAATCAGCGCACCGGCCGTCGTTTGGAAGTTGTCGCCCATCGAAACGAACGAGTCGCGAGCGTCGATTTATCTAGTGATGGAATGGTCGCGGTAACTGGTGGAAACGACAATCGCGCGATGGTCTGGGAAACGACACACGGAAAGCAGCTTAAGGTCATGAATCACAACGAGAGGATCTTAGTCACAAAATTTGATGCATCGGACGAGAAAGTTTTCACTGCCGACGAACTCGGCAACGCTAGCATCTGGGATCTCAAATCAGGCAAGAAACTCGCCGTTATGGAATTAGGAAAGCGTCAACACGTCGTTACGGCTGCGCGGTTCTCGCAAGACGGGAAATTGCTGCTGCTCGGCTTCCCTGGTCGGGACGTGCGCCTTTGGGACACCACGACAGGCAAACAAGTCGATTCTTGGCGCACCCCCATTCGAAGCAACGGTTGGGTACCGCAAGGCTCAACTGTCTATGCGGTTGCATTCAACGAGTCACAATCTGCGGTCGTCGCAGAATCGTCCAATGGATTAGGGCGATCTTGGTCGCTCCGCCCGGCCAATTAGCTGGCAAATTGGCACTTTAGGGTAAATCGCGCTACCGCAAGCATTCAACAACTTGCCGCACTAGTTATGACCAGTGCGGCTCAATGTCTGCTTCAGCTCTCGGCACATCATAATCACATCAAACGATGAGTCGCATGGGCGCAAGCTAGTCTTTCACTTCGCGCACGGTGTTGCGCTCACCTGTCGTGCCTTTCGTTAAGCGATTCTTGGTCATTGTTGCTTCATAAGGCTGTCCGAACCGCTGCCATAGATCGGGGCCTATCGCTGTTAAACCACCGTCAACAGTGATCGATTCACCGGTAATAAACGTCGAGTCGTCGCTCGCCAGAAACACGACCGTCCCCGCGATATCTTCGCCGGTACCGTGATCTGGCCACGGTTGCATACCATCCATATGCGTCCCTGCTTCTTCCGCGCTACGTTTCGGAGACTGGGTTAGACCGGTGAGAATAAAGCCTGGGCACACGCAATTGACTCTAATGCGCTCTGGCGAAAGTTGCACCGAGGCGCCCTTTGTCATATTCACGACTGCAGCTTTTGCGGCGGAGTAAACCAGCGGACCACAACCGCCGCTTAAACCCGCAACCGACGCAGTATTGATGATCGAACCCCCGTTGCCGTGAGCTCGAATCGCACGTGCGCCGTGTTTAATTCCGAAAAAGACCCCTTTTGCCAACACGTCGAACGTGTAGTCCCATTCACTTTCTTCGACGTCCCATACGGGGCCGATAACGCCGCCGACCCCAGCATTATTAAAGACAATGTCGACCCGACCAAAATTGTCGGCCGCGCACTCGAACATGGCTTTAATATCGGTTTCATTAGCGACATCTGTTTTGATAAATCTACAGTTCTCGGCGTAGCTTGCGTCGGCCGCCATGTCCATTGTTTCTTGGCCCTGGCCGGCGTTGAAATCGGCGATTACGACCTTTGCCCCCTCAGATAGAAAACGTAAGACGGTCGATCGACCCATCCCACCCGCACCCCCCGTAATGACGGCGACTTTACCGTTGAGTCTCATTTTTCGTTGCACTCCGTAGTTTAAGATGCCCCGAGAGTACCAATTCGCTCCCGCGAAAACACCCACGATTAACGTTGGACTTCGGCAATCGCTGCTCTTTTGACCAGCATTGGTTATAATCCTTCGGTCATCGCCTAAACGATCGTCTGATCTTGAGGCAGACGAAACCCCGATCCGTGCACACCGGTGCGCCGACAACTCGCCGGCCCCTCTAGTCTGGGGACAGCAAACAGAAAGTTCATACCGATCGCGCCACTGGGCGACGGTCAAGGCCAGGAGCCAACGTGTCCGATAAACCACTCACAGACATCTGTTTCGAAAATTTCGACCTCCATCCGCTAGTACTGAAAGGATTAGAGGAATCCAATTTCATTCGCTGTACGCCGATCCAAGCGCTCACCTTGCCGCTGACTCTGGTCGGCAAGGACGTCGCAGGGCAAGCGCAAACCGGCACGGGTAAAACCATCGCGTTTTTGGTCGCCCTGTTCAATCGTTTGCTCACCCTGCCTGCGCACCCCGACCACGGGAGTCTCGATCCACGGGCGGTGATACTCGCTCCAACGCGCGAACTCGCCGTACAAATTGATAAAGACGCCCGCCAGATAGGCGGCTACACAAATTTGAAGATCGCGCTCATTTACGGTGGCGTCGACTATGACAAGCAGCGTCGCCAACTAGAAGAAGGCGTCGACATTATTATCGCGACACCGGGTCGGTTAATTGATTTCGTGCGACAAGGCGCGGTGAAATTTCGCGGCATTGAAATGATGGTCATGGATGAAGCCGATCGGATGTTTGATCTTGGGTTCATAAAAGACATTCGATTTTTACTGCGTAAAATGCCAGGGCCAGCGGAACGTCAAAACCTGCTGTTCTCAGCAACGCTGAGCCATCGTGTACTCGAGCTCGCCTATGAGCACATGAACGAGCCGGAAAAGATGGTTGTCGAAACTGAGACGATCACCAACGCGCAAGTCCGACAGACCGTCTATTTCCCGGCTACTGAAGAGAAACTGCCGTTACTACTCGGTATTCTTAAGAAGATGGACGCGAATCGCTCGATGGTATTCGTGAATACGAAAATCGGTTGCGAGCGAGTTGCGCGGACCCTCGAAAGGGCCGGCTACGCGGTCGGTGTTCTATCGGGCGACGTGCCACAGAAGAAACGTGAAAAACTGCTAGCACTTTTCGTAGACGGAAAACTCAGCATGTTAGTGGCCACGGATGTGGCGGCTCGGGGTTTGCACATTAATGCCGTTAGCCACGTGTTCAACTATGACCTGCCGTTCGACGCGGAGGATTACGTCCATCGTATTGGGCGAACTGCGCGACTTGGCGAGCAAGGCGACGCGATCAGTTTCGCTTGCGATGAATACGCAATGAGCCTCCCAGATATTGAAGCATTCATCGAGCAAAAAATCCCGGTGTCACAATTTGGACCGGAAATGCTTCTTCCGCTACCAACTAAAAAAGCCCCTAGTGCCGACGGCGGCAACAGTCCGAGCCTCGTTGAAGACGCCATTGCTGATGCGTCGGCAGAACGTAAACGCCGCCGCGACCGAGACCGTGGCGATCGTTCAAGCTCGCAAGGTCGTTCTTCCAATAGCGGTCGAGCCGCGTCGCCGAGTCGAAGTAAGAATCCCAAGCGCGCCGCGGAACGCACCACGGGTGAGACCCGAGCTCCAGTCAAAGATAACGCGGCAAGACGCAGCTCGAAAAATGAATCCGGTAAGCGAGCTGCCAATCAAGAACGGGTCGCAAAGCAAAGCGTTAAGAAGGAAACCACGATAGCGCCTGACGCGAAGCCAACATTTGGTAGCGGCCTACTCCGTGCAATCAAGTCGTTGGCGACTCGACTAGGCATTGGAGGGCGCTAAGCCCCCGAGGGTACTGCTGGTTTGATACCATTTTCAATTCTTGATCTGGCGCCAATCGTGCAAGGCGCGGATGCCTCGCAGGCGTTTCGTAGCTCATTGGATTTAGCGCAGCACGCCGAACGTTGGGGTTACACGCGCTTCTGGCTCGCAGAACACCACAACATGACGGGCATCGCGAGCGCGGCCACATCGGTTGTGATCGGCCACATCGCCGGCGGAACAAAATCAATTCGCGTTGGCTCGGGTGGCGTAATGCTGCCGAATCATTCGCCACTGGTCATCGCTGAACAATTCGGCACCTTAGCCGCACTTTATCCGAACCGAATTGATTTGGGCTTGGGCCGCGCACCAGGAACTGACATGCGCACTGCCCGCGCCCTGCGGCGAGATTTGGTCTCCAACGCCAATAACTTCCCCCAAGACGTTCGCGAATTGCAGGAGCTCTTTGCCCCGAGCGTACCAGGGCAATCAATTCAAGCCGTTCCCGGGGCGGGCCTGCGCGTGCCCTTGTGGATATTAGGTTCAAGCCTATTTGGCGCGCAGCTCGCTGCCGCTTACGGCCTACCGTTTGCGTTCGCGTCGCATTTTGCGCCGGATGAGCTTATGCACGCCTTGCACGTGTACCGAGCCGAATTCAAAGCATCAGAACAATTGCAGGAGCCTTATGCCGTTGCCGGGGTTGGTCTATATGCTGCTGACACGACCGCCGAAGCCTACCGAATTTTCACCTCTGCGCAGCAGCAATTTACGAACCTCCACCGCGGGCTACCCGGACCGGTTCAACCACCAATTGACGATATCGAGAGTTACTGGTCGGCACGGGAGAAACCGAGCGTAGAGCACATGCTGCGCTACGCCATGGTCGGTGGACCAGATAGTGTTTCCACGCAGCTGCAAGCGTTTATCGAGGCAACCGAAGTAGACGAACTTATCCTCACTGGACAAATCTATGACCACCGCGCGCGCCTGCGGTCGTTCGAGATAGCCGCTGAGATACGCGTCAACCTATCAGGTGAGAAACGCTCCCCGAGCCCCGCTTAATGACTTAATCCGTGAACTCGCGCAGAGTTCCGTG
>JBLFWZ010000148.1:0-11276 GCA_047611905.1 Gammaproteobacteria bacterium
GTATACCAATTTGGCAGATGATTTTACTCTGCGAGTCGATACGCTTCGAATCTGATGTTAAACGTAATGATAGCTACGTCACGCTTGTTCGATGCCGAATCCAAGAACCATCAGCTATCAATGACGGTTATCTAGGGCGCAAGCGCCATTCGAACCTCGTTAACGCAGGGCGGATAAGCCGCTCGAAATTGCCGTACGAAGAGTAAGTTTCTGCTGAGTGCTTTTTCTATCGCGCGGCGTTTGGGTGGCGTGATAGAAGAGATGCCCCTGATTCGCGATATAGGAATCGTAGCAATTGTTCTGTTTCTTCAAAGGAAATACAGGCATCTGTGATTGATACGCCGCGTTGTAGCGATCTATTCGGCTCGTGGGATTGATTCCCTTCATTGATGTTGCTCTCCAACATCAAACCAACGATTGAAGAATTGCCGGCGACTATCTGTCTCGCGATATCTTCAACGACGAGACGTTGGTGCTGATAATTTTTATTCGAATTCGCGTGACTGCAGTCGACCATGATTTTAGCGGGCAGGTTTCTGGCTTTTAGCGCTTGCTCGCATTCTGCGATTTGTTCGGATTTGTAGTTGGGTCCATTAGATCCGCCACGTAATACGATATGCGCGCAGGCATTGCCTTTCGTTGTGGTGATGGCAACTTGTCCCGCTTCGTTAATTCCGAGAAAGCGATGGGGATGTGCGGCCGATTGAATCGCGTTGAGGGCAACGTCGAGTCCGCCATCGGTACCATTCTTGAATCCCACCGGCGCGGATAGGCCGGAGGCCATTTCTCGGTGGGTCTGCGATTCGGTGGTTCGAGCGCCGATCACGGACCAAGCGATTAGATCGTGTAGGTATTGCGGTGTAATTGGGTCGAGTGCTTCCGTAGCAAGTGGCAGATCCAATTCGCTGATGTCGCACAAAAGTCGCCGAGCCATGCGTATGCCATCGTCTAAGCGGAAACTGCCGTCAAGAAACGGATCGTTAATAAACCCCTTCCAGCCGACAGTAGTACGTGGCTTTTCAAAATAGGCGCGCATGACAACGATAACGTGGTCGTTAATTTCACGCGCGACATTTGCGAGCCGCTTGCTGTACTCCAATGCTTCATCGACGTCATGAATTGAGCAGGGTCCGACGACAACCAGAAGTCGATGATTAACACCCATGAGTACGTCGTGAATGCGGCGACGGTGTTCGGCGATGGAGCGCGCCGCGGTAGCGGACACAGGTAGTAGTCGTTTGATGTCGGCCGGCGTAGCCAGAATCTGTTGAGATTCTATATTTACATTTTCCAGCACAACCGCAGTGTTGGGTGAATTAGTCATCTAGGCCATGGTCCTTATCCAGAGTTCGATCGGTTTTTCACGACCGCAAGCCCCATGAGTCGTATCTTCAGGTAGAGCAATAGAGCGGGCTTGCTGGTCAACGTCATTCTAGTGGTGGGGCACGTTGCTTGCATCGAGCCGCGACTTTGCCATCTTTGTACGGCGGAATCGCCGTCGCTCAATACCCAGCGGCCGCATACGGCGTTTGTGCATTGCGCTTATAGACTAACAGTTTGCGCCGGTAGGAAAGGACAAGCTCGCCGCGTTGGTTATGCGCGAGCGTTTCAACGCTCAATATTCCTTCGTTTGGACGTGACTTTGATTCGCGTTTGTCCAAAATGACTGACTGTGCCTCGATCGTGTCGCCGGGTCTTGCGAGCGTTTTAAACTCGAGATCAGTCCAGCCGAGATTTGCTACCACTCTGCCAAAGGTGCGGGTTGTCATCGCCGTGACAAGCGCGATGATCCAACTTTCGAGAAAACGAAATTCTCCGCCGGCATGCGCATCCATCCAATCGAGATCGTGGTATTGCGGTGCCAATTCGAGCGAGCGATGTGCGTGCTGAATTCCTTCGTCGCGTAGCAGGCTACGCCGCGGCCAATGAATGAACCGGTCGTCGGAGTGACAATCCTCGAAGAATAATCCGACTTGCTCGGTTAAAGAGCCGTCTGCTTCAGTTCGATGCGCGAGGAACCGATCTTGCTCCGCCGGGACGACGCCTTTGCCGTGCTGATCCTCAGGGTGCCGGCCACGTTTCCACACCAGTACGTGATAAGTTACCCGCGCAATTTCGGCACCATGCTGATTGACCCCGCGACACAGCACGGTGACGTCGCCGAGATCCGGGTTGTCGTTTGCATTGACGTCTACGATTTCCGATTCCGCGTACAAGGTATCGCCGCCAAAAACCGGCTTCGTCATGGCAATTTCCTTGAAGGTTGCAATGGAGTGCTTGCGGCCGAATGTCTTCGAAGACATGCCGATCAGCTTTTGTAAGGTGACCGTCGATACCATGAGTTCTTTTTCCCACGCCGTTTGGCTTGAGTACATCGCGTCGTAATGGATCATTGCCGAATTCATTGTATCCAACGCTTCATCAACGTTGTCCTGTTGCGAGATGGTTACGCCTGGCCGATGTCGGAATTGTTGGCCCGGTTCGAAATCTTCAAAATCCAATCCGAAACGTTCACGCAAGGCGTTTTCGTCAGTCTGCGAGTAGGCATAAAAACTCATGTGCACTCCGATAGTTCTTAGTCGTGAATTGATAGACGTGATCGCGACATCCTAGCGGGAATTGCCTCGTATCCTCAATATGCTTTGCGCTCGCTAGACCAGCATTCGGTATGCAACGGTGGATTGTGCCAAGCAAATATAGGTGGCGCCTACAATTGTTAAGCGCGGGGTTAGTCTGTACGAGCAGCCCGAGGGAGCGTGAATTCAGTGAAGAAATTGTGCGCCGCACAATTCGGGCTCGTCGAAGACGTGACGCTAGCCGAGCGCGATAATACAAGGAAGCTCCGTCTAATTTACCGGATGGCAGTTGGAAGCACGACGCTCGGAGATAGGATAGTTGCAATCGACGGGTTACGAATCCCGAGAAAGTGAAAACTTATGGCATCATTACAGCTCGGGATAGGGCAGACGATTTAGGAGCGGGATGCTTCGTCGACGACCGAAGCTGGCAAAGTACCAGATCACCTATGTGTCACGATCACTAAACTGTTCGCGGCCCTGATGGGACTCGAGCTCGGGCGCGCATAATTCGTTGAAAATGTCGCGATGACGAAGCGAGCAACATCGCATAACGCGATGACACGATTGTCGCTGTTGTAGGAGAGCGAGAAATTTTATCGCACCTCGAGCCGGGCTTAGCTGTCTAGCGTAACCAAAATTTAAATATTGGAGCTATCGATGAAACAGAATTTAATTGGCAAGCTGTTCGCCGTGATGTGTCTATCCTGCGCTTTTTCGGCTAATGCTGGTGAGGCAGCGACTGTAATCACGGTCGAAAAGGTCGCGGCGAATGTGAATTACACACGTCTCGCGATGACCGCGGATCATCAAACGTACTTCGTCGATGAAGTGACTCCATACGAACTTAAAGACTTCGCGCCGCCGGCCGGTCCAATTGGTGTCGCGATGTTGCAAAACGCGAAGTCCTTAATTTTTACCACTTTGGCCGGTAAATGGGATGGCGACTGGCATCCGGCTCCACGCAATCAATATGTCTTCGTGCTGAGTGGCACGGTCGAAGTTGAGGTTACTTCTGGCGAGGTTCGGCAGTTTTCGAGCGGGGATATTTTATTGCTGGAAGATACTGCCGGACGTGGGCACGATACGCGGGTGGTGAGTGACGAGGCGGTACGATTCGCGATTGTTGCGCTGCCTGAAGCAGAATAATGGTGAACCGACACGAATGCTCAGCTCGGTCACTCGTGTAGACAGATGCCTTCCATAGTGGATAACGCGCGCGCCTTACGACCGTTGCTGAGGGCGTCAAGCGCAGAGATCGAAAGCGGCGCTCGCCTCACCCCTGAGGTATTTAATGCCTTATCCAACATGGACGCATTTCGCCTGCAGTTAAGCGCCGATTACGGTGGTCCGGCGGCGAGTCCAATAGACTATTTGAAGGTTATAGAAGAACTGTCACGAGGCGACGCATCGAGTGGTTGGTGCGCGATGGTCGGATCCGAATCAGTTGCTTGTATTAACGCGTTCCTGGAACCTGCGACGGTCCGTAAGATGCTGGAAGCCGGACCACAATCCACTGCGGCGTTTACGGTGGTCGGTGCAGGCATCGCCAATGAGACGGCCGATGGATACGTGGCTAGCGGCCGTTGGCGATTTGCGAGCGGTTGTCGCCATGCGGATTGGTTGGCGTCGCTGTGCGTCGTGCACGATGAGAACGGCCCGCGCATGAGGGACAACGGCGCGCCGTTAACCCGCGTGATATTCGTTCGCCGCGAGGATTCAATATTGCACGATACCTGGACTGTCAGTGGATTGCGTGGCACCGCGAGCGACGATTTTGAAATCCGCGATCTCAAAATCCCGCGAGATCGTTCGTTCGATTTGGCGGCGCCTGCGATCGACCCTGGGACGGGATGGCGCATTCCAGTCGTGTTGCGTTTGGCAATGAGTAAGGCTGCCGCAGTGTGCGGTATCGCCCGCGGTGCGATGGATGCGCTGGTGCCGATGCTCGAACGGAAACCTTTTGCTGGTGCCGTACCAGCGCGCGAAGAACCTAGATTTCAGTTGATGCTCGCGCAAGCCGAGGGCGCGCTCGAGGGTGGCCGCGCTTATTTGTACCAGAATATCGATATTGCATGGCAAACAGTTCTGCGCGGCGATCCGTTAACGATTGATGAGATCGCGCGCGTACGTTTAGCTATCGTATTGGCTGCCCAACGTGCGCTTGAATCATTGCATTTAATGCAAGAAATCGCCGGTACCAGCGCGGTGTTAGATCCCACGTTCGATCGTCATGCGCGCGATTTTGAAGTCGCTCGCCACCACATGCAGTTACAAACCCATGTTGCCGAGGATGTCGGCAGAGTTTTGCTCGGCATGCAGCCGCGAAATCCGATGTTCTAGCGAAGCTGTTCTCGTCTAATCAATTTACGACCGCAATAACGATGGAGTAACCAATGGCCGAATACGTCACGATAGATGAAGCGCGCAAATGCACCGGAATGCGTTTAATGATTGCACAAGGGCTGCCCGGACCATGGGCCGAGGGAATAAAAGGCGTGCTCGACGTTAAAAAAATCCCATACACGCGTGGACGTTTCGATATGGCGAGCGATCACCGAGATCTGATTGATTGGACGTCGCAAGCGTCTGTGCCCGTGATCGCCTGGAACGATGAATTTCCCCGTTCGAACTGGATAGAGCAAGTATTTCTTGCCGAGAAGATTCAACCAGAGCCCTCGTTAATACCGCACGACATTGACCAGCGAATGAGAATGTTCGGATTAATGAACGAAATATGCGCGCCACACGGCTTCGGCTGGTGCCGCCGCTTGATGCTCGTACACATGGGTCTCAGTAACCCCGATCTGCCCGCGGAAAACAAAGCGTTCTTTCAGGGATTTGGCGCGAAATATGGATATTCCGAAGCGGCCGCGCTAGCGGCGCCAGGCCGGGTTGTGGAGATCCTAGATGCGTTATCGGCTGAGCTTGAAAATGCGAAAGCGCGCGGCGATTGCTACTTTATCGGGAATAAACTCTCGGCCTTAGATATTTACTGGGCTGGCTTTTCCCATCTTATAGAGCCGCTTCCCGCCGACCAATGCCCGATGCTTGATGACTTTCGCCCAATGTATCAGAACTTTGATCCTGGGGTTGCGGCTGCCGCCAAGCCCATTCTCATGGAGCATCGCGAATTCATATACCGCGAACACCTCGGGCTGCCGATGGATTTGTAAAGCCGGCGCGAAAATTAATCGTCGACTCGGCGTCGTCCGCAACCGTAAAACGTTTTTAGCTGCTTGCGGCGACGCTCAGACCATCTGCCGTTTCAAGTCCTCTAGTCGAACAATGATCTGGTCGAATTCTTGCTCGTCGTTATAACGAGACGCCTGTATGTAGTCTGTTGCACCGAGTTCGGCACATTGGGCGAGCTTCTCGACAGCTTCAGTTTGGTCGTCGGCCAGGCTGCCGATTAAAACGATGTCGGGACAATCTCTCCCGGCAGCATCAGCCATCTCTTTCAGTCTATCGATTCGTGGTGCGAGTTTATCGGGATCGATCCCCATAGGTAGCCAGCCATCGGCACATCGAATGGTTCGCTGCAACGCCGCGTCCGTCATTCCACCAACATAAATTGGCGGTCGTTTCGGACTAGGCCGAAACAGGAATTGCTGACCATTCAATTCAGCAACATCATCCGGAGAGTCGAAGCACTGACGGATGAAATCGATGGTGCTATCCGTTAATTGACCCCGTTGTCGTTTATCGACCCCCAAGGCCTTAAATTCTGCCTGCATCCAGCCTGGGCCAATGCCGAGCATTAACCTTTCGCCGGATAGTTCTTGAATCGTCGCCAGCCATTTTGCCGTCGGCAGCGGCGCCCGATAAGGCAGCACGAGCACGCTTACGCCCAATTTAACGGTTGATGTTGCAGCGGCTAAGAAGGCTAGGGTTGCCAACGGGTCAAGCCAGCGACCATTCGACCCTTGCGCGTCGTCTGGTGGAATTGCAATATGATCGACAGTCCAAATGTGCTCGAGGCCAATGGCCTCAGCCGCGCGCGCGCAGTGCAAAATGCAAGCCGTGGTTGCGGCCGGCCCCATGTTTCGTATGGCGGTTCCAATATTCATTTGTCGGTTGCCGAAATAATCTATGAGTGCCTAGACGCAGGATCGCGTGCACCGAGTATACGTGTGACGAGCCGCGCCTACGATCTCAAAACGAAACGAAGATATCCGGGCGATAAACACGCTATCGCGAGACCGTAGACACTTCTACAATGAACGGCGCTGCGTACCATTCATAAAATAATAGGGGCTGCATGATGATCGATTTATACTATTGGCCAACACCGAACGGAAAAAAAGTCACGATTCTTCTCGAAGAACTCGGTGTCGATTACACCGTGAAGACCTGCAACATCGCGAAAGGCGATCAATTCGCTGATGACTTTCTGGATATTTCACCGAACAATCGGATGCCGGCGATGGTGGATCTCAACCCGGCTGGCGGCGGCGAACCTATCGCGGTATTCGAATCCGGTTCTATGATGATGTATATCGCAGAAAAGGAAGGTCGGTATTGGCCTCAGGATACGCGCACGAAGTATGACGTGAACCAGTGGGTGATGTGGCAAATGGCAAACCAAGGGCCGAAGACCGGGGAGCGCGGCCATTTTCGTCGGCTCGAAGATTCGCAAGGCGATCAGTCCTACGCATTGACTCGATTTAGCGACGAGGTTAATCGGCTTTACGGCGTTTTAAATCAGCGCTTATACGAACAGCCTTATCTCGGCGGTGAGGAGTACACCATCGCCGACATGATTTGCTATCCGTGGGCGGCGGGATGGGAAATTCAAGGTCAAGATATCAACGACTTTAAATATTTCAAACGTTGGTTTGAAGAGTTAAGTGAGCGTCCCGCGGTGCAACGCGGTATGGCTGTCGGTAGCGATATGACGCTCGACCTTGATGCCTTGAGTGACCAACAAAAAGTCGAGTTGCGCGCCATGCTTTACAACCAACGAGCGCGACCTGTCCGCGAGCGGTAGTGCCTACGGAAATGAGTTCTGGCGCGACGGCTAAGCGAGCGTGTTCGAGACGACTTCGAAAGTATCTTTTGACAGGGCGGGTAGATTCTTAATTTGCTCTAATGCGCTTCTGGCATGTGCTTGACGTTTCACATCGAACTTTTTCCAACGATCGAAGGCGCGTGCCAGACGCGCCGCGATCTGCGGATTAATCGGATCCAGTGCCATAACTTGCTCGGCCGCAAACCGATAACCGCTGCCATCTGCGGCATTGAAATGTAAATGGTTTGCGTGACAGAAAACGCCAATGACGGCACGAACCCGGTTTGGGTTGGTGAGGTCGAAGTCTGGATGCTGCATTAACTCAGTGGCTTCTTCCAGTATGTTCGGCAAGATCGATCCGGCTTGGACGGAGAACCATTTATCGAGCACTAGAGGTTCTTCGCGCCAGCGAGTATAAAAATTCGCGAGCGCATCACCGCGTTCTGGGCAGTCACAGTTTACGAGCGTCGCGAGTGCAGCAATGGAATCCGTCATGTTGTCGGCACCGTGAAATTGCATCACGCATTGCTCGATGACATGTGCGTTTTTCAATTCCATTAAAAGGCCGAGACAAGTATTTCTCAGCGCCCGCCGCCCGGCGCTTGCCGCATCGGGGCTGTAGGCACCCGTTACCGCATTGTCGCGATAAGCATTTTGCAGATCTGTCTCGAGTTGCTCCGCGATGTGCCGGCGTAGTGCACTTCGTACTGCGAAGATAGCGTCTGGATCGACTTCAGAGACTTGCTCCGCGACGTAAGCTGCGCCAGGAATGCTGATGGCTTCTGCGGCAAATGCTGGGTCCTTGCCGCTGTCCTGCAAGATTAGCCTAACCGCATCGATGTAAGCCGGTGCGAAATATAATTGACGTTTATTTTGGTAGTCTTCGATGCCACGGAGTATCACATTGAGTGCAAGTCGTTGACCGGCCTCCCAACGATTAAAGGGGTCGCTGTCGTGGGCCATCAAATGCGCTAGCTGATTGTCAGCGTAATCGAAGACCAAATTTATCGGTGCGGAAAAGTGACGGAGTAGTGAAGGGATTGGTTCTGCAGCAATATTTTCGAAATTAAATTCTTGTTCGTATTCCGTTAACGACAATACTTGCGTTGTTTGGTTCTTGCGAGCGTGCTCACCAGTAGCTATCGGCAAATCATTTCCGGCTTCATCGATTAAGCCGATGGCAATCGGAATATGGAACGGTAGCTTGTCGTCTTGCCCTGGGGTGGGTGGGCAGCTTTGACTAAGATGTAACGTGAACTTGCGCGTCTGCGGGTCGTATGCACTGCGTGCGCTGACTAGCGGTGTCCCCGCTTGGCGATACCAGCGCTGAAACTGATCCAGATTAACGCCTGAGGCATCTTGCATCGCGCTAGCGAAATCTTCAACGCAAACCGCTTGCCCGTCGTGCCGCTCAAAGTATAGATCCATTCCTGCGCGAAACCGTTCAGGTCCTAGCAGGGTATGAATCATGCGGACGACTTCTGCACCTTTGTTGTAGATGGTCGCCGTATAGAAATTGCTTATCTCCATGTAGGCTTCTGGTCGCACGGGATGCGCCATAGGGCTCGCGTCTTCCGGAAATTGCGAGGCGCGTAGACTGCGTACTTCCTGAATTCTTTGCACGGCTTGCGAGTAACGATCTTCGCCATAGCGCTGATCGCGGAATACGGTAAGTCCTTCTTTCAAACTAAGCTGAAACCAATCTCGGCAGGTCACGCGATTACCTGTCCAGTTATGAAAGTACTCGTGGGCGACGACTCGGTCGAGCATCATAAAATCCGAATCGGTCGCGGTATCGGCTCGGGCTAGGACGTACTTGGTATTAAATATATTGAGTCCCTTGTTCTCCATCGCGCCCATATTGAAATCGCTTACTGCGACGATCATGTATTGGTCGAGATCCAGTTCGAGTCCGAATTCTGTCTCGTCCCAGCGCATTGCCGCTTTGAGCGCGTCAACAGCGAACCCGGCTTGGTCGAGTTTCCCGGGTTCGACAAATAGACGGAGTTTCACCGCGCGTCCGGAACACGTTTCGAAATCGTCGCGCAGCTCATCGAGCTTAGCCGCGACCATTGCAAACAGGTAAGATGGTTTTGGAAACGGATCGATCCAACGCGCCCAGTGTCGAGCGTCCGGCGCAGAACCTTCGGCGTCCAAATTGCCATTCGATAAGAGTAGCGGGAATCGTTCTTTGGACGCACGAATCGTGGTGGTATATCGGGACATGACGTCCGGGCGGTCAAGAAAGTAGCTAATGCGGCGAAAACCTTCCGCCTCGCATTGGGTGAAGTAGCCGTCCTTCGAGCGGTAGAGGCCCATCAATTGCGTATTTTTGTCTGGGTGTATGCGGACTTCGGTGTCTAATCGAAACTGGTTCGGCAGGTTTTCGATTTTAAGTTCGCTTGGAGAACAATCAAATTCCGTGTCCGCCAATTTACGACCGTCTATGCTGACCGTTAGCAATTCGAGTTCGTCCCCATCAAGCACTAGTGCGGCATTTGGATCACTCGATTCAGGATTTCTTTGAATCTCGAGAGCAGCCGATACGCGTGTCGCCGTATCAGCGATGTCGATATCGAGTGCGACAGTCGATATTAGAAACGGGGGAGGGGTGTAGTCGTTTAAATAGGTAGTCTGGGGGTTTGGTTTTTGCATGCTGCTTATTTTAGTTCTTCCTGGTGGCGCGTGCGAATAGTTCTGCGAGGCGTTGTATCTTAAGAGCGCTGGCGTAGAGGAGCGCACAAACCGACGTCGCTGGCCTCACAAATAGCGAAGCGGGCGGTTGCGCTGTAGGAACGCCATCCGCAACCGCCGAAATTGTAGGAACGAAATTACGACGGCGGCTTCATGGCTAGCGGATAGCCGTCATATTAGAACGATATGGTGACACCACCGTGGATGGTACGTTCCTCACCACCGAAGAATCGGTAACCGCCGAAGGCGAAATCTGCGCGGGTGGCGTAGGCTTTGTCCGACAAATTGTCGATACGCGCATGCAAGGTAACGTTCTTGTGTACTGGCTTACTCACCCGCAGGTGAAAAACGTTGTGTCCTGCATACTCGTGCTCATTCCTCGGATCTAAGTAATAAGACCCCATGTGTTCCCACTCGACTTCTGCACGACCACCAGAAATAAAGTTCCAGCCGAATCGTGTATTGGCGATATTTTCTGGAGCCGTATCGACATCGTTACCTTTAACGATGCCGCTCGCGTTGCGAAACCGTTTGTAGTCGTGTTGAGCATGCGTGTAATTCAGTGCCGCATCAAAACGATCAAGGATCGGGATGAGTAGCCCAATCTCTACGCCTTCGTGCTCGGTTTTTCCATTCGTGACGTTAAGACCGTTTGTGTCGCGAAAGAAAAAGTTCTCCTTGTCCATATTGAAGTAGACCACTTCGTAACTGATGCCACGAGTTATTCCGCGAAAGCCGATTTCCCGGCTGTCGATACGTTCGGATTTTATTGTGTCAGTCCGCTGCCGACGTTGTATCCGATACAAATCGGTTACTTGAGGGGCCCGAATTCCTTTTGACCAGTTTGCAAACAAGCTTGCGTCGTCGAACACCCGATAAGTCGCTCCGATTTTGGAACTGTAATTGTGAAAACTATCTTTGCGATCGGCCGGCCGTTGGTACAAACACTCGACCTCATTGATGCCGCTCGGGGCTGCCGGAGGATTATTGACGCA
>JBLFWZ010000149.1:0-11249 GCA_047611905.1 Gammaproteobacteria bacterium
AACCGAAAGTACTCAAATAGGCCGGCTAAAAACTGCGCGTCACGCGAGGCGAAGATAACGTCCATCGAGGCTGCGATCATCCAGCCGCCATAAATGCAGTATCCGTGGACCATTGCGATAGTCGGGATCGGAAGGTTTCGCCACTTCAAGGTGTAGTCCAAATTGACTTTCCGGAAGATTTCGTAGAAACCCATCCCTTGTGCACGACCAATTACCTCCGGACGGCTCGCTTCGTCGGCTAATTGTTCTGGTGTCCCGAGGTCATGTCCCGATGAAAAATGCTTCCCTCGGCCACACACAATGGCTACTTTCGCCTCGGGGTCGGCGACAGCGCGATCGAGCGCTGCATCCAATGCCTCCAACATCACCCAGCTTTGCGCGTTGAAGTAACGCGGTCGATTGAGCGAGATGGTTGCAATCCCATCTTTTGTTTCATACAGGACTTCGTCACTCATGGGTGCACCTCGAAAATTTCACTGTTAACGTTGGGGGAAACGAATAACGAATCATCAACTAATCTGTACTTGCACTGAAATAAAAACCGATTGGTTGCGCGTCATTGCGAGCGCGACGCGCGTTAAACGGACTGTTCGAGTCGAAACAAGTACGCTTCGGCGACGTTTTCGTTGCGCGGACGCGAACCATATTTCTTTTCGTACGCATCGCTAAACGTTTTAAATTCATCCGCCGAAGTCACCCTAGAGGCCTTCAGTTCGAACAATTTTCCGTCGACCCTGATGCGTACATTCGGATCGGCTTCCATGTTTTCGACCCACGTAGAACGATTGTCTCCCGCGTGAACATAAACGATAGAGCCCAGAGTAATCGCCCAAATATTGACCGAGTACGGATCTTGTACATTAGTCTCCAGCTGAATTGTCTTAACGTCATCGATAGCGGGCCAACTATCAGGTACTGCGCTCAGGTCGCCGCCGAGCTTGCCCCCTGGCAGAATGAAAACAGGATCGCAGCCGGTCAGGAGAATAATTAGAGCCAGGAACAGTAATCGATGCATTATTTAATTCTCCGCGTTTTTGTCGAGTCGATTAGCAAAAGTATGGAGCGCGAACCATACGGCGGTCAATCGCATCTAGCGACTCGAATCACCGACGATCTGAAGGCTCGCGAATTTCAGCCAGATCTTCCAGTCCGCTTTTAGACTGCGCGATTGTCAGACAGGCGATTGATGCACGCCTCGATTATTCGAGCAGACGTCTCACCGCTCTTATGTAGGGAGGCGCAAAGATTCGCCCCCGCAATTGCCTGTGGCGATTTCGATTTGAACAAATCGAGCGCCGGTCCGCCGCCCTGCTCGAGGTCTGTCATCACCAATGGGCTCAACATACCGGCCGTTTCCAACACTGGGCATTGGACAACGTTATGAATTGCAGTCAACAACTTGGGTCCGATAAATTGCGGCGGCATCGGACCGTTAATTCTCGTTAATAGTCGTTCGGCGGAATCATGATAGAAATCAAGGAACGAATTGTCCGTGCGGAACATCATAAACGCGTTATGCACTTTTACATGCGCGCTCAGCTTACTTGCGTGTTTGCGATCGCGCTGAATCCAAACTTCGCGACCTAGTGCAAATGATTCGTTCGGGATCAGGAAATTATCAGGATCGAATATCAAGAAGTCCGCGTCACACCAAATAACTGTTTCGAAACCTTGGTTCAAGAAGGAACGGATCAGTTTGAGTCTCGCCAAATCGGATGCGATAACTAGCTGATGGCGGGTTTTCTCATTTAAGCAAGTTGGGATGTAATCGAACAGCTCATCGCCAATAAACCGATAGCCAAAGGCGTTTAACTCTGACCATTTTTTTACTGATGCGATGCACTCAACAAGCCAATCATACGGTAGCGGATGCGTGTGGGACTGAAGAACAACGCTTCGAGCCATCGACAAGCTAATCGGATTTCAGCATCTTCAGTTTAGCTATTCTTTGAGTTCCGGTTCGACGAGACAATCTGCAACGCATTTTTTGCCTTCGTTGAGTGCCCGAATGTACTGGCTCCCATTGTCCAGCTCGGTAACAACGATAGCGAGTTCGTCATCCCAAAAAACGGGTCGCTTGAAACCGATTGTCAGTGCCAAGGCCTGAGGCGATCGAGATCGGTAGATAGCTTCCAGAAGGAAGCTCATGGTTTGCGTGCCGGCTATTATTGGCGCTCGGAATCCAAACTGTTGCGCTGCCGCGAGATCGATATGAATAAGATTGTTCGTACCTTCGCAATAGCCGGTTGTTGCCTGTGGCGTACAACGTTTCGTAAATAGGTAGTTGCTTTGTTCCGATTGAGGTTGCGGAACTTTGTTCGCGCCGGGTTGTCTCGGATCGATCGCGGGGTCGATTAACAAGGCTTCAGGGTATACCTCGAGCGCGATCTCGCCGGCCGCATCTTGATAAAGCCAACTGCATTGCATGATTTCGCCCCGAGGGTGCGGCAGGAAGCCGTCAATTGCACCAGTTAATGTGAGCGATTCGCCGAGCAAAACCGGCCGTCGTTGCAGCACACGATGGGTCGTGTGAACTTGTCCCCAACTCGGTCGTTGCGCGACGATGGTATTCGCCACCATCACAACAGGTAGGCGTGTGACGAGCGCCGGATCGGCGACATCACCGAATACCTCAGGTTCGATCTCGCACCAATGATGTAGTCGCGTTTGTTCGTCGCGGTCGACGACGACAGTTTTCTCGGGAAACCGAAAGCCCGCCTCTAAGCGAAACTGGGAAGACTCTTCCAAGCTTGGGAGCTCATCCATGGGTAGAGCAGCCCTCTCTATCGAATACAATTTCCATGCGATCTGGCATCCTTATTTGAAGTTTGGGGCGCGCTTTTCTATGAAAGCACGAACCCCTTCTCGTGCGTCGTCAGACAAAAAGGCTGTCACTTGTGTCGCTTCTTCGAACGCCAAAATGTCCGCCAGCGACTCGCTACATCCTGCGTAAACACCTTGCTTAATCGCCGCTAAGGCGTCCCGGGGACCCGCCGCTAATTTCTGCGCACGCGACAATACTTGCTCGCGAAACGTTGCGCTCGGAAATACGTCATTCACCATACCGAGGCGCAATGCCGCCGTTGAGTCGATTACCTCGCCGAGCATCATGAGCTCCATCGCGCGGCCAGCGCCTACTATTTGCGTTAGTAAGTGATGGCCGCCCCAATCTGGCACCAGTCCAATTTTTACAAAACTTTGAGAGAATATTGCCGACTCCGATGCATAACGTATGTCGCAGGCCAAAGCCAAATTAAGTGCCCCACCTGCTGCCGCGCCGTTAATTGCTGCTATCACCGGCGTTTTCATTGCCCGTATAAACAGTACCACTCGTGCAGCAACCTGCATTCGTGTCACAAGCACTTCGGTGTCATCGCTTGTCTGCAATTCGCCCATGCCTTTGACATCGCCACCGGCAGCGAATGCGCTACCCGCACCAGTGATAATCACACAACGGACGTCCTCGTCTGACTCGGCTTCGATGAGTAACGCTTCGAGTCGATCTCGCGTCGTATCGCCAAACGCATTCCGTGCTTCGGGTCGGTTAAAGGTAATGGTGGCAATTTTGTGGGCCACCGCATAGAGAATTTCGTCGTTTTTCATTGTTTGTCCCAGACTAATTTGGTCAATGTCGTGCTTGTAATGGTCGGAGATGAGTCGCGGCTCGACTATGGTTAGCGTTTCGCTCCCGTCACTAACCAAAGCGGGTCCGCCCCTTGTGGCGAACGATCGACAATGACCGGCTCGTCGAATGCGGTTGTACGTCGCATGTACTCACCGATTAATTGAAGACGCTCCTCAATCGAACTTTTCTGGAATCCGCGTATGGCCTTAGTCGGAAAACAACGATGCGACGTCGCTACCACGACCCGACCTGACGAACGAAGGACCCGCGCGATGTCGGTAAAAACTTCTACTGGCTTAATCAAATATTGGATCGAGACCGCAATGAAAACGAAATCGAAGGAATCGGTTTCATACGGTAAAGTTGGATGTGCGTTTAGATCTTGCACGACGTAATCACTCAATCTAGGGTTTGCTTGGAGTTCTAGATCGTTCATGCCGACGCCTACGATTCGTCCAAGCTTAAGCCCCGTCGGCAGGTGCGAGATCCACGATGACATGAGATCAAGCACGTCCGCCTGTTCAAATAGGATCTCTTGATAGTAGCTTGTCAGTGCTTCGATAGTCTTGTCGTCGATATGTGCGACGAAACGCGGCGATTGGTAAAACAGGGGATCCGGCGACGTATCGAGTCTCTCAAACAGGGCCGGAGGTAACGGATCGGACGATGCTTGAGTCATATTGAATTGTTCAGATTCATTCTGCGTTGCTCACTAGGCCGTTGCTGCTTCGCGAAACCGATTAACCGCCGTGACCCCATCGAACGAATAAGGAAATACCAATGGAAGCTTCTCCGCGACGATCTTTATGTTCGCGAAATGGAGTGCGTCTCCTGAATGAATAATTTGTCTCAGTGCGGCTAAGTCTGAATCCTTAGTAACCGAAACAGTCGATTGAATGCCAGCACCGCGTGCAATGGCGACAAGGTCGCTTTGGCCGGCGGTGGCTGTTGCTTGTCCACCCGTTTCTCCGTAAACCTCGTTGTCCAATACCGCGATGACTAAATTGGCCGGCGCAAGATTTGCAATAGTCGCGAGCATTCCCAAAGACATTAGTATCTCGCCGTCACCTGTGAATAAAACGATTCGTTTAGTCGGCTGCGCCAGAGCAAGACCGAAGGCGAACGGCGCGGCCTGGCCCATCGCACCAATGAAACAAAAATTCTCAGCGACATTCCCAGCCGCGCTTAAGTCCCATGCGCTGGACCCCAGACCGGCAACGGCTAGTAGAGATTTTGGCCGGCCTTCTAGCAAGTACGAAACGCAGGCGCGTCGATGCAACATTGTCTTAGCCTTCCTTAAACTGCTTGGCGCCTATTAGCCTTTGCGACAATAAAACGGCCGCGGATTTGCGCGTATTGAACGCTAAACTTGCGCCGGCCGCGACTGTCTCGCCAACTTCGTCGGGACGATCGGCGCGAAATACGTGTACACCCATCGCGTCAAGCACGACGGGTGTGGCTTGCCCCATAGGTATCTGCCAAGGAACGAATTCACCCCATTCACCGCGCATCGAAATGATTGTTAGAAACGGAATGCGACAACTGGCGGCTAAACTTAACGCGTTTATCGTGTTGCCGACACCGCTAGACTGCATCAACAACACACCTTTTAAACCACCGGCCCACGCACCGCAAAGTACGCCGACGCCGTCTTGTTCGCTGGTAAGCGTCACCACATCTATGCCCTTGTGCGAGGTGCAAAGGTCGATCAATGGTCCGTGACCGGCGTCGGGCACGTGTGTGACAATCGATATATCCTGCTCCAAGAGCACCGAAAATATGTCCTGGTGCCAATCGGTATTAGTGGCTGCCGTCATGTAGATTCCCAGACAAATTCGTTCTCGAACAGACTCGTGAGGTATCGGGTACCGAGCCAATGTAGGTTGGATAATGTGGGCTTTTTGGTAGTTCGTCTAGTCCCTGTGACGATACCGCCATTTGCGGCAAATATTCTAGTTGCCGTAGTCGGTCCAGCGGCGGAGATAGCCCGGGGCGATTGTCGCCTACGCTCGTTGACGAGTGTTATATGGGGCTCACCATTTGACTCCCCTGGATTTGCGCGCGACGATACCTCGAGCTTCGCTGAGGAATTATCAATGGCCAGTGGTTGGGCGAAAGACGGCGCCGTTCAAGAACAGATCGATGCAAGTATCGCGGATGCGGTAAAGCAAGCGCGCAGTCAAATGGCAGACGGCGCAGGTCTTGCTGAATGCCAAGAATGTGGCGAAGAAATTCCGGCTGCACGGCGGGCGGCAGTCGCTGGTGTCAGACGTTGCGTCGACTGCCAGGAGCATCGCGACTCAGAACAACGCCAGGACGGATCGATCAATCGTCGTGGTAGTAAGGACAGTCAGTTGAGATAATTGCCGTCGCGCCCTAATGCACGCCAATCGCGTGAATGATGGTGACAGTGTTAGTCGAATACAAACATGATCTCCGAACCCAAACATTATGCTGCCTGCGCACATGCGGCAGATCGAATAGCTGACTTCAGAAAGAACGTAACCGGCAACTGCCAGAGACGAAGACCTCGCAGTGATGACAAACAATTATGGAAGCCAATGAGTTGAACGAGTATCGGGTTATCGGGGTTGAGTCGTCGCCATACGCCGTGAAGGTTCGCGCGGTACTGCGCTATCGGCGAATTCCACACATCTGGGTTGGACGAATGCCGCAATTTTTTGCCGAAACGGCGAACGTTCGCCCGTTGATTATGCCGGTGGTGCAATTTCCGAATGGCGAGTACCGCACGGATAGCACACCGATCATTCGCGACCTTGAAAGCTTGCACGTCGGCAGAAGCGTCGAACCGGACGACCTAGCGAATAATTTTCTCAGTGATCTCATTGAGGATTTGGCTGACGAATGGCTCACGAAATGTCTCTTCAACTATAGATTTAGCAGCCCCGAGGACCAAATTAGTGGTGCTTCGTGGGTAATCGATGATGCTCACCCGCATTTGAGTGAAGAAGCCTTACAGCCACTCGTTCGTGAATTCATTCAACGGCAAGTTGCGCGCATGCCGTTGGTGGGTTGTACCCCCGAAAACACGCCACTCATCGAAAGCTTTTTTTGCCAATTACTCAATTGCCTCGAACCGTTCGCGCAAACCGACCGGTTTCTCTTCGGTTCCCGTCCGTCACTAGCGGATTTCGGTTTATATGCTCAGCTAAAGACCTTGGCCGGCGATCCCACCGGCGCGAAACTGATGAACGACCAAGCGCCACGTACAATCCGTTGGATCCGACGTCTAGACGATGCTTCCGGCGTGGAAGGTGAATGGGACGCATCTCGCTCAGACACTGTCATGCGGCTCATCAGACTTGCCGGGCAGTATTATTTGCCGTTCCTCGCCGAAAATTGGCGAGCAATACAGTCCGGTGACTCATCGGTCGGCATGATTATCGACGACCAAACCTATCGACAACCGGTGTTTCGCTACCAAGCGAAGTGTTACGATTTTTTACGCCACCGATTCGCGAACCTGCCTCACGACGTACACGTCCGTCTCGATCCAATCCTGAAAGAGGCAGATTGTTTGCGTTTTCTTAGCGACCGGTGAATGGCGCTGATCGCGCTGCGTCGTGACGGACCTCGGTTTATTAAGGGCGGCAATTGAACTCAAGTTCCCGCATGATTTAATGCTAGAACCGTGGCGGTTTTAAACAGTAGGTATTAACTAACAGGAGACAAACGCATGAATCCCGAAGTGGTGAAGCTTGAAATTGTGGAGGACTATATCGCCGTCGTCAGTTTTGCGAATCCCCCCGTCAATGCCCATAGTCAGCAACTCCTATCAGAAGTTGCATGGACTTTCGATACGATCAGCGATCGGGATGATATTCGGGTTGCCATCCTAACTGGGGAAGGAAAGTGCTTTTGCGCCGGCGCCGACATTAAAGAACGAGTCGGTAAAGAGCGTCAAGTAGGCGACCATTGGCAGAACAGCCGTCGAGCGCGCGAGGCCTATCACAGCATTATGGAATGCCAGAAACCGGTTATCGGCGCAATTAATGGACCGGCACTCGGAGGTGGTCTCGCGTTGGCAGCGTCTTGTGACATCTTACTGGCGAGTGAAACCGGCTGTTTGGGATTGCCCGAGATCGGAGTCGGACTGCTTGGCGGTGGTCGGCATGCGCAACGTTTGTTTAGCCATTCGCGTCAACGACGCATGATGCTAACGGGACTGCGCGTATTTGGCGCAGAGCTGTATCGCACCGGCGTTGTGGAAGAATGTACCGCCCCAGATAAGCTGATCGAACGCGCTATCGAACTAGCCAGAGAAATCGCTAGCAAGAGCCCGGTCGCCACGAAACTCGCGAAACACACGCTAAATCAAATAGAAGAGATGAGCTTGCGAGATGGCTATCGCTTCGAACAATCGATGACTGGCGAACTTGGCAAGTCCGAAGATTCGAAAGAGGCGATGAAGGCGTTCATCGAAAAGCGCGATCCCGTGTTTACGGGTAAATAGCTAAATTTTTAGCGCACCCTCAAGCACGATCACGGCGGAAGCTCTAATTAACACTTTGTCGGCAACGAGCTTTACCAGCATAGACCCGGTCCGTTTCGACGCCTGGAACGATCGCATCTCGGTTTTGCCTAAACGGCCTGACCAATATTTGGCTAAAAACGTGTGCGTTCCGCCGGTGACCGGGTCTTCGTTTGAGCCGCTCCACGGCCAGAAATAGCGCGAATGGAAATCGTAATCAACAGAGTCGGACACGGACGTCACGAGCACGCCATTAATTGAGTCGTTGGATCGGAGCAAGGCATTGAAATCAGGTGCTAAGTTTACCAACCTGATCGGATCGTCTATTTCCAAAACCAAAATATTCGTTTCGGCGCCGTAAACCGTATTAACGACGGTTTCGAGTCCCAATGCGGCGAGCAAGGCAGGTGGTACGCTTGAGGCCACGGTGTCGTAACTTGGAAATTCAAGTCCAATCTGATCGGGCCGACGGTGTGCTATCAAATCGAGGTCTTGGATATTGCGTAGGCAAATCTTCGTCGTATCGTTTTCTTCAAACAACACTTTGGCGACTGCCAAGCTTGCGTGACCGCATAACGGTATTTCCATTTTCGGTGAGAAGAACCGGATCGTGACGCGGTCACTGTTGCCCGTGTCGCTCACGAACGCAGTTTCAGACAAATTGAGTTCTTGAGCGATATCCAACATCTGGGTGTCGGATAACGGCCGCGCTAGAAGACAAACACCGGCTTAAACGCCACTTCGGAAAAGGAATCGACAATAAATGTTCTCATCTGAGCTCCGCGGGCTCCATCCCGTCTATCGATCGAGTGTGCGATTGCTGACGTTCACCATAATGCTCGCGAATGTACCCGATCCTTTTAATAATCGAGAAGCTCCGCGATAATCGACCCCATGCAAATTTTGAAAGGATCTTAATTATGGCCCATGTATCGGTGACAAAATCGGTTAAAGCGCCTGCAACGAAAGTATGGGCAATGGTATCTGAATGGGGTGGCACGCATAAGTGGATCCCAGGTGTAGGCCCCGTCACGGTCGAAGGATCTGGTGTCGGTTCGGTGCGCAGCGCAGATCTAGATCCGGCGACTGGATTCACCGGCCGCATTTCGGAACGTCTCGAGAGTTACGATGAACACGACAAAGTTTTCTCTTATCGAGTTATCGGCACAAGCCCGATCCCAATCAGTAATTATGTAGCGACCATGCAGGTTGTTGCTCGCGGAGATCAACTAACAGACGTGACCTGGAGTTGTCATTGGGATGTGAATGGGGACATGACTGAAGCAGAGTTAGTTGCCGCATTTGAAGGACTCTATGCAATCTCACTAGATAACGTTGGTAGCGCACTAGAGTAGTTGCCTAACACCGTCGCAGAACAAGAATAAAAACACTACACGTAAATTGAGCAAGCGCGTTGCATCAAGCGCGCGCTAGCCCTCCAACGAATTCTTCTCCGCGCTGCGGTTCTCTCACGTTGGAATACTCCTGAACTACAAGACTCCATGGAACCGATTAGCTGGTTAATTTATGCCGCTGCCGTATTCGCCGGCAGCTACGTGCAATCGGTGGCAGGATTTGCGATGGGGATGATCGTGATCGCGGTGTGCGGCGCCGAAGGTTCAATCCCCGTGCCGGAACTGGCGGCGACAGTAAGCCTCATTTCATTCGCCAACATTATTTTCGCTATCGAAGGCCGAGTTGCGTTAGTCGATCGCGCATTGATTGGTTGGCTTACCGTCGGACAACTCCCGGCGATAGCCATCGGCATATGGCTATTGACCGTACTCGATAAGAATGCTCAATGGACGCTACAGCTTTTGCTTGGTATTTTCATTGCCTCGGGCAGTCTTTCGATGATCATTAGACCCGTACGCTATACGAAACGCTCGTCTCCCGCCGCGTGCCTCGCGGCGGGGATTGGCGGAGGAATATTCGGCGGCATGTTCTCGGCATCCGGACCCATCATCGCTTGGTTCGCATATCGGCAACCGCTAGAGATCGGTGTGATCCGTGCAACAATCCTCACATACTTCGCCGTATCAACGGTTACTCGAAGTGCAATCGTTGGCGTTCAAGGCGGGCTAACGGAACATGTGATGCATTTAGTGTTGGTCGCGCTACCTATTGTCTTAGTAAGCTCGTGGCTCGGCAAAACTCTCCCTCCAGCGATACCTGATGCGACACTCAAACGCATCATATTTTCTTTATTACTATTGATGGGACTCACAATTGTATTGAGAGTGGTCTTTTAAATTTTTCGCTCTGGCGACGACGCACCGCATCGCAAAGATCGACTCCGTTCCCTCGAATACGCTGATGGCATTGCGCGCGATCGCTTGTGACATTTTGTGAACTAGAACGGCTTTTCTCGTGATCGCCCTCACACTTTAATCCCACTCAATAGACCGGCGTCACACTATTGGCGGCACACCGAGATATTCGCATCGCTTCTAACTAGAGTTTCTCTATCGGATGGATTAAACCTATTTAGGAGCTTCAATAAAGTGATTACACGGACGCTGATCAGAATTTTCCCGTTTGCGCTAATGCTAGCAAGCGCTGGCCTGTCGGCCACCACGCTAGAGTTTCGTGATGGCGTAGACATTCTCCTCGACGGCGCAAGTACCGGCGTAATTTATAACGGTACGCACGATGCAGAATTGCGCGAGAGTGCACCGAACAACAATTTCGACAATGGCACAGGTTCTTCCGATCCGGAATTCACCGCCGACCTAATAGACGGCGGCGGTGAAGCACAAGTGGTTCTGCGTTTCGACGATATTTTCGGCGCTAGCAGAACGAATGTCCCATTCGGTTCAATCATTAATTCCGCGACCTTGTTTATTGATATAGACGATAACGGCTCCAACCTTGAACTATACGAATTGACTTCCGACTTCGGCACCGAGTCGAGCGTCACGTGGTTATCTTTCGGCGGTGGCGTGACGCCAGGCGCTAACGCACAATCAAGTCTCACAACAACGATTAACGGTGGGGGCAACAAGGTAACTATTGATATCACAAGTTCCGTGGCAGCCTGGGCTGCTGGCGCTACAAACTATGGTTGGGCATTCATCGCAACGGGTTCGAATGGGGTCGACTTCGATGCTTCCGAAAACTCGGATTTCGCCG
>JBLFWZ010000150.1:0-11100 GCA_047611905.1 Gammaproteobacteria bacterium
AGAATTTTTGCTGCACCAACGTATTCCCAGTCGTGCTCCATTACCCGACCATTAAATCCATAAAAGTCCTCCAAGGTATGGTCAGTACCTAACAACGAATCGGATTTCACTTCAACAGAGATCCGGCGCACACGACGTAGGCTTGGAATGTAGGCCCAAGAATCGTCCGTTTTGCGTGCATCGTTGTAACGCAAAATCAAAAACGCTGTGCCGGCAATATCAAACGGGGAGGTGAAACCTGTGTATTCGCGAAAAGCGGTGTTCTTAGCAAATCCCTTACCGGCATTTAGCATATAACCCTGATCGGCTAGGTCCGTTCGAGCGGACATCATGACCCGTTGATAAGGGCCAGCGAGGACACGTTCAAATGTACCACCGCCGAGATAATATTCCGCGTATTTTCCACCACCGGCAGTCATGACTTCGTGGTTGTTGTGGTCACCGCCTTCACGTACCCACACCCAATGGACTTCTTCGATTTTGAGGCCCTCGTTTTCCCAACGCCATGTCCAGTTCCAAGCCATCTTAGAACCGTCTTCGGCACTTCCTGGCGTAAACGTTGCTGGATCGAAAGGTCGCCCGGCAGTGTAGTTTTCGAGTGCCCCGTCAGCCGCTAATGAAGCCTGTCCAGCAAATTTTTGCGTTGCGACCTTATAAGAATCTGAAGGGGTCAGATCACCGGCATCCTTAATTTTCATTTCCATGCCGTCGAAAATCAATGAATCTTGCTGTTCGACAGGGATAAATGGCCGAATAAGATCGGCATTGTCGATAGTGATCGTATCGCCATCAACAAATTGTGGGGTCGCTTCTTGGTTGGCTTTAATCCAGGCGCGATGGTCGGCAGGTGAAAGTGCGTTAGCGATCAATGACTGCGTCGCAAAGGCCGCGACTAGCGCGTATTTTAATGGTTTATACATACGTCAATCCTAAAAATAATTTCTACATATCCGAAATTTCTTTCGACTAAAATCAAGGGGAGATTCCAGATAACAAATTGTCTAAACAGCGCTAGAGGGGAGACGAAATTGCTTCGTATCACCTCTATCGCCGGTACATTGCGCGCCACCGCCATGCAATCATGGGGCATCTGCGCGGTGCGGATTGTATACAAATACTAGTGAAAATAAAATGAAGGGCCGCACGCGCCAAAACCCTACGGTGTTGGCCGTCTATCTTCAGATCATGCGAGGAAGAGGACCGTTGTTAGATGTTACCCAGCACTAGTCGCCCGGCTTGCGGATCTGCACGAGTACCCAGGGCTTCACAACGATCGCCCATAACGTGGCTTGTTCACTGTGCCAAGTGCTCGCCTGCGCGTCAGTTACCGGGCAGACGTCGCTCGATCCTAGCCACAATTCGAGCTGGGATTTGTTGTCTTTCGCAAATTCAAAAGCGACCTCAACTAAATCCAGTCTCGGGCTCACTGAAATCAAACGGCCGCTGGCAAAATGGCGCTGCAGTTCGCCCCAAGCGAGTATGCCGGTTTCCAGGTTTAGTTTGTGCCGCTCTAGTTCGTCTAATTGATGTTCGTTACTCATGCACTACGAAGCTGTTCACTCGCTCGCCGGAAGACTAATGATTTTACGCGCTTGAGCGTCCCGCCTCGACGGTGCGGATTCGAGCGCCACGCATTCTCAAATCGAATCAGTTAATGATATCGGCGGATCACAGTGTCCGCGAAATAGCGCATTTGCCCAACCGGATCGTCGGTTACCTGGAATGCGAAATGGCTAAGTCCGGCCCTCTCCAATGCACGTATTTGTTCAATCATGTCGTCCGGTTCGGCCACCATGGCCACAGCTTGCGCCAGATCTGCATTTAGGAATTCTCGCTCATCGTCACGCGCGTAAACCAGGTGTCCCTCGTGCAACACGAGGTGTCGATGTTGTGCGGGAATCGACTGGGCATGCTTGCGATAACGCGTAATAACGTCCGCTAATGCTGGCGACGGCGGTAACAATTTGTCATCCCACTCCACTTGGACGTGCAAAAAATTCGTAATGAATGGTGCCAAGCTGTTGATCACACGCGCGCTCGACGGTGTCTCGCCGGGGCGCAGTACGGCCAACGGGTAAATGCCTTTGGAGGGAATCGAATCCACCGTGCGGCCGCTGGTTGCGGCTCCGAGAGCAATCTGCTCGCGCGCGCTGCTTAGCGCCTCAGGTGAGGCGGCCCACGTTAGATGGGCATCGCATTCGGCACCGCAATAGGCCAGGGTTTTCGGTCCGAATGCGGATAGCGTGATCGGGATGTGTTCAGCGAGATTAACGAAACCGTGTTGACGGTGCATCAATTGGACAGGATGCACTTGCCCTTCGAATTCATGGTCGGTGATCTCGCCAGCCAATAGCGCACGGATAACCCGTATCTCTTTTTTCATTTGGCCCAGCGGTACTGGTTGCAAACCCATGGTGAGCCGTGCCGTATTGCCGTTACCGACGCCGAGCTCGACCCTACCAGGGGCTAACTCCGCTATCGAGGCAATCGAATGCGCAATAACGGGGGCGATTCTGGTCGTTGGCACAGCGACACCCGTCGCTAATCGAATACGCTGCGTTTCACGCGCTGCCACCGCCATCGTCGCATAGACGTCGGAATAGAGCATTTGCGAATCGAAAAACCAGGCTTGGTCGAATCCTAATGATTCAGCCATCGCGACTAAATCGAAATCTCCAATTCGCGGTGTAAAGGCTACTCCAAACTCCATTCAAATCCCTCCAATTACCTGCTTCGCGCACAGACGTGCGGATATTTCTACTCAGTTTTTTTTATGTTTTCGACGGAAACTAAGGCGGTTGATTTCGTTTGCGAGCCCGGACATCGCGTGACTCCAGGCCCCGGGGCCGCCAGCCAACTATCGCCGCGCCGCTACTAACCGTCGCGACCGGCGTTCGCCGCCACATCGACCCGTGGCATCTGTTGTTCGAGGTCGTCTAATTGATCGTCGAGTTTGCTGCCTAACTGAGCGAGCTCAGCGTGAATTTTCTCGACTTGGTGTAATTTTTCGCCTATCTGTCGGCGAGCGACATAGATAGCGGCCTTTTGTCGGGTAACTTTGTTGGCGAATATTCGAAGGTTTTGGTAGTGCTCACGCAAACGGCGCTCTTTCTCTACGACAAGCTTTTGGGATTGGTCGCGTTGTTGCGCTAGGGCATGGCGCAGCTGCTCTTGCGCCATGCCCTTTAGACGTTCGGCATGCCGTTGAAGTTGCGCTTCGTAGCGTTCGCGTTCGCGCAATTTAACTTTATCGACGTAACCGCGGAATTTGGCTTCAAGCTCCCGGGTAAACTGGCCGAGCTGGTCGTCACGTTTCGGCACATACGTCGATTCGCTGAGCGTCACATCCGGACTACCAGGCGCGACCTCGATCTCAGCGAGCATCGATGGCGCCGATTCCGATAAGTGGCTCAGCGAGGCGCTAATATCTTGCGCTTCAATCGAATCATTGAGTGCGGAATCAGCTACTGACGGTGGCGCGCTTTGAACGAATTCATTCTCGGTGTTAATTTGATCTACGAGTTCCGCGAGCTGCTGCCCCGAGTAGGTTTCAGTGTATGCGGCTTTGGGAATTGGGTTTGGATCATCGAAATTCATGCCAGCCGGTAGCGCCGAACCGGGCACGCGGAGCACTTCAGCATCGGTGGCCGCAAGAATCGTATGTAGTTTCACACCTGGTCGATCGAGCGGCAACAGGGCCGCAGATTGGTCCGCGTTTACGGTCAGTCGCTCTCGATTGTCGGCTTCAAGTAGCACCGCACCGGCAAGAAGGTAGTGTACGTGTGCGTCCTTATCGCCGGCAAACTGCAAGGTCTCACCTAGGGTGATGTTCAGCACACGCCCCGACTCGAGTAATTCCGCTTGTTCCGCCGATGAGTAGCGCCGGAACGGATCTCGTTGCAAGATACGATCTTTACCCAAGCGCGACCCCGCTCCCTGGGACGACGCCTGTCCGGCATTACCTGCCGCTGCTTCACGTTGTTCGCGAGCTTTTTCGAGCGCTTCTTTAATCCGTTCCATGCTAACCGCCACGTGTGTGAGTACATGATACGGCACACCAACCCTTTTCGGTAAGGGATTAATACCGAATCGACCAAGTCCGCAGGACTCATTAGGCTGGCGGTGCGGTCCTTTATCAGGTTCTGAACACGCTCTTGTGCGGTAAACAAAAGCGCCTAAAATTCAGTGGGTCACAACGGCAAAAAGAATCCGATCTCGAGCCATTTCGAATCACCATGCTGCTACAATCGCGCGCAGTATCGCGAAATCGAGCATAGAATTAGCCACTAGCGATTGGATTTACCGACGATTAGACGAGGTCCGCAACATGATCACAAAAGGTATCAAAGAACTCTGCGCCGAAGCCGAGCAGGAAATCGAAACCATGTCGGTCGCCGAGGTAATGGCGGCTAAAGATGCTGACGACGTGCAGTTAGTTGATATTCGTGACGTCCGCGAATTATGGCGTGAAGGCGCGATCCCGGGGGCAACTCACGCACCACGCGGCATGTTGGAATTTTGGGTCGACCCCGCGAGCCCCTACCATCGTGAAGATTTCGCATCTGGTAAAAAGTTTATCTTTTTTTGCGCTGGTGGAATGCGCTCTGCATTAGCCGCTCAGTCATTACATCGTATGGGGCTTGCGCCGGTTGCGCATATGGCGGGCGGTTATAAAGCATGGGTTGAGGCGAATGGTCCAACCGAGCCCAAGGAAGCAAAGCTGCCAAAAGCAAAATAGACCTTCCTCGATTCATCGACCTACAACAGTTCTCGAAACCAATCCGATGGGACACATTGCACCCACTAACTCACGCCCTCGACGAAGCTTTCTGTTCGTCCCGGGCACCGGGCTTGGCATGTTTCCGAAGGCCTTGGCCGCCAGTCCGGATATCGTTTGCGTAGACCTTGAAGATGCCATCGCGCCACCCGATAAATTAGCCGCGCGCACCGCCACCTTGGAGCTATTTAGACAACTGCCGGACAACCCTGCGGATTGCGAGTTGCTCGTACGGATCAACTCGTTCCGCACAGCTGATGGACTTGCAGACGTGCTCGCCATTTTAGACACGCAATGTCCACCGCCCGGATTAATGTTGCCGAAAGTTAAGTCACCAGACGAGATCCGCCTACTCGATGAGCTCCTCGAAAGCGTCAACCATCCAATTCGCCTGCAACTGATAATCGAAACGAACGAGGGTCTTGAGGCGTGCCACGAAATCGCGCGTGCGAGTTCTCGAATCGACGCGATTTTGTTCGGCGGCGCGGATATGGCGGCCGAACTTAGGGTAGTACCCACCTGGGCAGCGTTACTGCATGCTCGTTCTACCCTAGTGCATGCCGCGGCCGGCGCCGAAATAGATTTAATCGACGTTCCGTACCTGGATCTCGACGATCTCGACGGACTTGATCATGAAGCCGCGCTGTGTGCGGAGCTGGGCATGACCGGCAAGGGCGCGATTCACCCAAAGCAACTGCCAATCATCGAACGCCGCTTTAGTCCAAGCAAGGAACAAATTGCGCAAGCTAGACGCATCACTGAAGCATTCGAGAAGGCCAATACAGGACTTCTGGTAGTCGACGGAAAGTTAATTGAAAAGCCGGTGCTGCGCTCCCAGTATCGGCTCTTGTCAATCGCAGCTCGCCTAGAAAATAAATAATAGTTATTACGCCCCACGATTCCTGGCTATTTCGCCAGCTTAACCGCCCCTCCTTGTTCCGCAGCGATCGTAAGATCTACCGCGAACCTGACTGGCATTAACTGCACATCACAAACCGCGAACGTTCCAGCAATCGGATAACTTGGCATTAGTGCTACCTCGCCAGTTCGTGCGGCATCGAAAACAGGCGCGTCAAGGGAACCTCGCAACACACGTTTAAACGAATAACCGACTTCAAGTTGCGCAAACAAAGGGCGCTTGTCTACTAAACACAAATTCAGTGGCGGGGAGTACTTCACCGATCCGCCGCCACCGACGATAGGCACGCAGTCCGCCGTCGTAATGTCGAGCAGCGTTTCACCGTTGATCACAACTTCTCCGCGGATGCGCTCGTACGATTCGCTACAACGGATCTCCGCCGGCTGGCAATCGAATCCATAGTGAATGCGAAGATAATCTGCGGCCGCGCTATTGTCGCACCAAGCGCGGGTAACCATGTGCCGCGGTTTAATTCCTGTGCGACACGCGGGGCCAACATAAGCAAACGTGAACGGGCCAAACGGACTTTCAGCGGCCTTCCAAAAATTAGTGCACAGCACCGCCGGAATGCTCGGATGCAAGCTCTGGGGCAACGCGCGCAGCACGTTGTTCATCGGGGTCTCGAATAGGGAATAGAAAATTTCCACATTGTCTAAGACCAGTGCTTTAGTCGAGGTGTGCTCAAGTTCCGAGTTCGGGGTGGAGAAATCGGTACTTACACGGGCACCATAAAGTAGCTCCGGTTGATTCATGCTTTCACCGCCTTTTTTGTCGAGTGCTCGCCCGCGAAATGCGGCATCACTTCCCGAGCAAATAACCTAAGGCTCGCTAGGACCTCCTCCTGCGGCAGATGCTCCCGAGCTTGCAGCATAAAGATGATCTGATCGACTCCAGCTGCCTCCCAGCGCCGAATCGTCTCAACTAAATGTTTAGGATCGCCAAAGCAAAGTCCGCTCGCCGGCGGCTTCTTGCCCTCGTCGGGCGCGTTCGGATCAGGTCGCAACGAGCCTAACAAGCCGAGAGCGGTGTAGTTATTCGCTGGATAGGCCTCGGACACCTCTACGGTTTGGCCCGCCATGTATCCAAACGTAGAAATTAACTCGTTGCCTTTGTGGGTCGCATATTCGCCATCCTCGTGACAATACATCCAATTTGCGATCGCCACTTGGTCGTTAACGAACGCACCAACCGGCTCGCACGTTGAGATGCGCTTACGGTATTCAGCAATACGTGGCGTGACTCGTTCGACGTCCGAAATACTCAGGATAATCGCGCCCATGCCACG
Organism: Gammaproteobacteria bacterium; assembly: GCA_047611905.1. Lineage (GTDB taxonomy): Bacteria > Pseudomonadota > Gammaproteobacteria > UBA11873. The sequence goes on from JBLFWZ010000150.1 coordinate 6,982, forward strand.
ATCTGCCGCGTCCAGTTCGGTGCCCGGCGCAGTGACAGCAACCCACAAGGGCGGATGTGGTGTCTGTACTGGCTTCGGCAAAATACAGCGCTCCGGCATATTGAAATTCGTACCTTGATGTGAAAATCGCTCTTCGGTCCACATTTTCGGTATCACCCGGCAGAACTCGTCCCAGGTTCGCTTCGTTTCATCGATATTGGCTTCGAAACCTCCCAGCTCGTTCCAGGTCGACGAGCGGCCCGTGCCGAATTCGGCGCGGCCGTTAGATAGCATATCCAGAAACGCCGCTTTTTCGGCCCATCGTATCGGTGAGTGCATTTCGGGCACGCATGTGCCAATGCCGAACCCGAGACGCATATGCTTTGTTTCGCGGGCCAGCGCGGCGAGGAACATATCCGGGCAACTCGAATGGCTATATTCTTCGAGGAAATGGTGCTCGACGCACCATGCGCTGTGAAAGCCCAATTCGTCTGCCAAGACTGTTTGCTCGATTGCGTTCTCATAGACGGCACGCTGGTTATCGGTGGTAAACGGGCGTGGCGTTGAGAGTTCAAAAAATAGACCGAATTTCATAGACCGGCAGCTCCTGATTACAGTGCGTAATATTCTAGCGATGTCGTGGCCGGGCGGATACTCGCCGCGCGGATTTACCGTTCACGGCCTCAAATCTGTGCGAGCACGTTATTGCCTCGCGGTACGAGTTCCGTGATAAATTGCGACGCAAACTCCGGCGAGACAAAACAGCATGAAGATTGAAGAAAATAAAGTCGTTTCATTTCATTACACTTTGAGTGAAGTCGATGGGGAACAACTCGAAACGTCAGATACTAGCGATCCTATGACCTACCTTTACGGACAAGGGAACATTCTTGCGGCGCTTGAAACGGCCATGCGAGGCAAGCAGGCAGGTGATAAGTTTGAGGTGAGTCTATCGCCAGGCGAAGCGTACGGACCACGTCAAGAGGATGCTGAGCAACGGATCGCGATCAAGCACATCGTAACCGACGGCAAGAAAAAACCCGTTTTGCGACCCGGCTTGGCCGTAAAAATAAATACGGAAAAAGGCCCACGCGATGTCCGTGTCATGAAAGTGGGTAAATTCAATGTCGACGTCGATACGAACCATCCGCTCGCAGGGCTTAGTCTTAGTTTCAATTTAGAAATCGTCGACGTTCGTGATGCTACAAGCGAAGAGATCTCGCACCGTCACGTACACGGCGCCGGGGGACATCACCATTAACACAATTTCTAGGATTTATGCTTCGGCGCGCGACGCGCTTCTTGCCAGGCGCTCGCTTGATGTGGGCGGATCATCATCGTTACGCAACCAGCGATAACTAGCGCGCCTCCAGCAACTGAAATCCAATCGGGCAGCTCTCCCCAATATAGCCACCCTGCCAAGCCGCCGAGAACAACCGTGAAATAACTGAACGGTGCCACTCGCGCCGCTCGGTTGTGGGTAAACGCGTAGGTCAGTAGCGTCTGTCCGGCGGTTCCAAACGCAGCCGCTATGATCATGCACCCTACCGAATAGCTTGCGGGTGTTTCCCAAAACCAAATCAACGGGATCGCACTGAACAGTGATGAGTAAACGCCAAAATAGAACACCGTACGCAACACGGGTTCCGTATCAGCCATTTGGCGAATGAATATTTTCGCGAACGCGACGAAGATACCTGCGAACGCGCCGATCGTGGCACTTAGTTGGAAGAGATCCGTGCCTGGCTTGAGTAATAAAACGACACCGCAAAAGCCCAGCATCAGCGCGTAAATTGCACGGCGCTCAAGCTGCTCGCCCAGCATGAAAATCGCAAATATGCCGATGAACAACGGCGAGCTCGCGTTTAGCAATATTGCTTCTGCAAGTCCTATGCGCGCGACGGCAAAATAGAAACATGACAATGCACCAATACTGGTTAGCGCTCGAAGTATATGAGTTTTAGTCCGTGTTGTTGTGAGAAAATCGCGTCCGCGATGTAGCGCAAATGGAGCCACGATGAGTAATCCAAAAGCCGAGCGCAGAAAAACCAAGACTTGCGAAGAGGCATCGACGGATGCGAGCTTTACTAATGCCGCCATGCCGGCAAAACAACATGCTGCGCCCAACGCCGGGATCGCCCCGTGGAGTAAATAACGGCGATCCATTAGCAGTTTTTATTCAAAGGGCTGAACAGCGAAGTTTGCATGTTGAATCCTACCCGTGCCTTCGCGTCGTCGTAGCGACGCCAGTCTTGAGTGAGGATTGGGTAGGGCTCAGTTAGTGAGCGCGATGGTCTTTGGGGGAGTATTTTGCGCCGCTCAATTCGCCGAAAAATTCTAGGATCTGCGGGTGTCGCACCGGCTCACCGGATGTGTCTTCGAGCAGATTCTGCTCCGAGACGTACGCCTCGTAAGTGGTTTCGGCGTTCTCAGCTAGTAAATGATAGTACGGCTGATCTTTACGCGGCCGCACTTCCTCGGGTATCGACAACCACCATTCTTCGGTGTTGTTGAACGTCGGATCAACATCAAATATCACGCCACGAAACGGAAACAGGCGATGGCGAACGACTTGCCCAATCGAGAATTTCGCGTCTCTCTGTATTAAATCCATGTTCGGCCAGTCTCATCCACGTGAAGTTAGGAACTTCCGACATGATAATCTTATTTGAAGCACAATAGGTCGGCATAATTACCAAAGGTCCCCTGCCGGACTAGAACTTAAGAGGTATTCACTCATGTCACAGCCACTGTACACCGTCCGACAACTCGCCTACGTCGTCCGAGATATGGACGCCGCGCTCAAATATTGGACGGAAGTCATGAAAGTCGGGCCGTTTTTCATGTTTGAACATTGCCCGCTGGACAATCAGCGATACCGAGGTCAACCTGCAAACGCGGACGTCAATCTCGCACTCGGTAATAGCGGTGCGCTGCAAATAGAACTCATCTATCAGAACAACGATGCACCCTCCGTGTACAAAGAGTTCCTAGATGCCGGTCGCGAGGGTGTGCATCATTTCGGCATGATGCCGGTAGATTATGCGGCGACCTGTGCGCAATACGAAGCGCTTGGGCATGAAGCTGCGTTTCAGTGCGATATTGGCGGCGCCGAACTGACTTATTACGACACCGTCGCAAAAGTCGGACACTTCATCGAGCTCTGGGACAACAACAGCGTTTATAAGGATTTATTTACGCTCGTTGAAGATGCCGCAGTCGGTTGGGATGGCAAGGACCCGGTGCGACCCGGCCCGTTGTAAATTTAGCCCGGCGGCTGGACCGGGTCTTGATCCGATAACGCTGCTGCATCCGGCAGCGGACTCTTCGCATTAATGCGCTCAATCACCCCGTCGAGCCCGACCTCTTCCAATTCCGCCTCGACGGTCAAGTGATAGGTCTTGATCAAGCTGATGCCAAAGATACTGACGTCATAGACCTTCCAACCATCGGTTGATTGGTAGAAGCGATAATCGACCGGCACTTCGGAAAAGCCGGGTCGCGTAACTTGGGTACGAACAACGGCCCGTGTATTTTCCTCGCCGCGATATTCAGTCGGTGAATAAGTCACCTCAGCGCTACTAAGGCCGCTGATGTGGGTTGCGAATACCCTAAGGAGCAAGCGGGTCAGGCCATCGACAAATGCCTCGCGTTGGGGAACTGTCGCTGCGTCCCAATGACTGCCTAACACGAGACGACTGGACAGGCGCATATCGACGTGGGGGGAAAGGAGCGTGTCGACGATTTCGATCGCGTGGTGCGCATCCTTGGCGATCAACTCCTCGTCGCGTAGGACGCGCTCACGTAGGATCTCGATTGTTTGTGACAGGAGGACCTGGGGATCTTGTTCCTGCGATGCCGAAGGCCGGACAAACGCCAGCAGCAAAAACAACGAAATAAGCCACGACTTTGTGCCGACGCACATTAACGAGTTCGTCTTCATAAAATTAGTTTCGGCAGCATCCCGTGGAACCTAAGGCTTAGGGTTCCATTAAAATGACAGGCCCGTGCCTTCGCTAAATTGCTTCATGCAAAAATAATCTCTCCACGCCGTGATTTTCCCGTCGGTCACCTCAAATGCCCCGGCAACCGGAAGCGCAAACGCCGTGCCGCCTGGCGGGTCAAAATAATCGAGTCGTT
>JBLFWZ010000151.1:0-10975 GCA_047611905.1 Gammaproteobacteria bacterium
CGCCAGACAACCGGCCGATCTGTTTTCCCTACATGAAACGCATGGTCTCGTTAGTGATGGCAGACCTCGGCGCAGCGATCGTAATGACAACTGCAAGCCAAGCGCGTGCAATGACGGGTGGGGCCGCAACGCCAGTCTATTTTCTTGGCGGCGCGTTCGCCAAAGATCGACAACGATTTATGGTCGATAAAGCGGACTTTACCCGCAGTCCCGCGCTTGCGACGATCGCAAAAAAAACCCAACAGCGCGCTGGAATCAACATTGCTGATGTAGAAGGCTTCGATCTCTACAGTTGCTTTCCGTGCACGGTGAATGTCGCGCGCGGCGAACTCGGCATCGCCGAAGATGATCCACGCGCGCTCACGCAAACGGGCGGCCTCGGTTTCTTTGGAGGGCCAGGCAGCAACTACGCTTTCCATGGCATCGCCTCCCTCGCAGAAAACATCGCAGAGGGAAAACTGCGCAGCGGTATGGCGAGTGCGATCGGCTGGTTCATGCATAAATACTCGGCCGGAATTTACAGCGCAGATCCCGCGACCGTCGATCACACGTCGGCAGACGTTGAAGATCTTGAAAATCCAGGAGCCGGTGATCTGCCAGTGCCGTGTATGGAATCGACATCAGGGCGAGGCACACTTGAAACCTACACGGTGATTTATGCACGCGACCAGAGCCCTGAGAGATCCTTACTTTATGGTACGACGGACGACGGTCTGCGTTTCGTTGCAAACGGCGATCCCGATCCTGAGATCTTCGATCGCTTAACAAATAGCAACCAAATCGGTGCGCGTGTTTCTCTGTCGAACGATAAGCAAACGAATATAAATCGAGCAACTTTGCTCGACTAAGTACCTGAGGGCTGATCAACAATGAGCGCGGATAAACTAGAACCAAAAGATCTCCCCGAAGATTACCCGGGCCGCATTGTGCGCTTTCCGGATGGTTCCGAAAAATTGGTGATCGCCCTATTCGGCGCGCAAGGACAAGATAAATCCGAACGCCTGGAATTTATCGAAAACTGCACTCGCTTAGCAGCGCTAGACCACGGTCCCGCCAGAATCGAACGCGGTGAATGTGTCGACTCGAGCGGTGTTCCGACAAGTCTGCTCATTGCCTACTGGTCCGATATCGAAGGATCCACGGCGTGGCACGAGTCTGAGGAGGTTACGCGGTTCTGGGGAAATCTACCGCTCCTCGGCGACACTGGCTTCTTTATCGAACGCATCACTTTCCCACAGGAACGTTTCAACTACGCGGCTGGTACTGAAGATAAACACGGTTCGGCAGCCGTGTTCCCATTGGAGCCTTGTTCCACGTTTGGTTATTGGGGGGCTTATCGCGATCGCCTCCCGGCATCAGCGACGGATCAATTTGAAAGTCGGATTGACACGATCTCGATCACGGACAATAAACAAACCCGCGGGCAACGCTTGAGCGTGAAGATACCGGACAACCTGTGCTACATCCGTGAGGGCCAAGGCTGGGGTAACTGTGACGTCGAAGAGCGAAAAATCTGGGACGAGCACATGAATCCAGTTATCGACACCTGGGTAGAACGGCTGCGCAGTAATCCCGTTGCAACGGGCTGCCTGAGTGTGCGCGATTGTGCCGAATTCGATGCGACGAGCGGCGAAGCCATCGACCGTCGCTCACAGATCGCGTTTCTCCAATCCTTAGGCCATATTGAACAAGCGGCGCGCACTGATCCCGCACACCTCGCCGTGCACGGTGCGTTCGTCAAAATGTATCGCGAACCGCGCTTCACGCCGCAGATGCATGTGTGGGTTGAAGTTGGTGTAATGAAAGAGGACGACATCGAAACGGAATATATAAATTGCCATCCGAATACCGGATTACTGCCGTACTTCGAACATCAATCTAAGGCGTAACTCGTTTCTTGGAAAGACGGATGTAGGAAACTTGCTTAAGTTCGTTTTCCAGCACTAATCACCGATCACGCGTTCACCAGCCACTTGATGAGTTAGCGGCGTGTTAAGCCCAATGCGCTGCTCTTGTGCGACCTCGTAGGTTGCGCGATTGATGGCATGCGCGGCGTCTATCATTCCATATATGTTTTTAATCCAATAACACAATCGCCATTCGACGCCATGGTCGCCGGGATTTTTGAGCTTCGTGATCGGCGGGCGCTCGTGATTGATGTTGCTGTCTCGTTCGCATGCCAATTCCCAGATCGACAAGAACAGTTGATCAACGACCGCGCTATCCAAACCGTACGCGAGCTTAAAATCTGCAAATTGCATTAATCCTTTGCTCGAGGTCTTTGTCAGGATTTCGATCTTAGAACTACGTAATTTTGCGTTCGGTACGACGACAATATGTCGGGTCGCGAGATCGCGCAGACGTGTTTGAGACATGCTCGTTTGAATAACAATGCCGAGCAGATCGAGCTCTGCCACGCGGATTACTGAACCAGGTTCTACGTCGCCGTTGTATAGCAAAATTAATCCGTTGATATTGTCGGGAACCCACACGTCCTTAGTCGAGAACACGAGAATAGCGAGACCACCGAGTACGCTCGTTGCCTGCAGCCAATCGTTCATTCCCCAAATGTTCACAACGATGAGAATCACCGCCACTACGACGGAAAATTTCGCCAATAAAGCGAATATTTCTGACTGATAAGTCTCGGTGCGGTACTCGACTTCGTCTATCGTTCGGGTTCTTCCATAGCGACGCAGAATGACGGTGTCGAGAAATAGCGTTGCGAGTACGGCGATCAACAAGGTAAGCCCCGTTTCGTAGAGTTCGATACTGATTTTTTCAAACTGGTTGGTGCCGAAGTACAAGACCAGCAAAATCACGTTCGCAGCACGCAGGGTGTAAGCACGACCAGCGACCGCCGTTGAATCCATGGCTGATCCAATGCGTCGTACTATCGCCGGGGCAAACGCGAACATGATGATGTTGAGCATCAGAACGGTGGTGTCAAATCGATCAAATATTGGCAGCTTATCTAGTAGGTCTTCCATTCATACGGGCTACTGGTTGGGTAGCCTACGAGGGTACCGGAACCGCTCTATGTTCAGCAACATTCGCGCGCTATATGATAATACCTCGGAGGCGAGGCACGGTTGCGTCATAAATTCGTTTGGCGGACAGCAAATATGCGGGCCTGCTAAGATAGCCGGACAAGCATTTCCAATTCTTCAAATAGATCGGGTTAGCTATCTGCTTCACATTGTCGCGAACATGGCAATGCCGAGAAGCGTGTATCTGACTCCCATTCACTACCTCCAGGAGACCTTTCGATGGCCGGTGATCTTGATTTAGCAACCTGCGACAAGCTCTTAACGACAACACGCTCCGTTCGCCTTCGATTCGATCTCAATCGTCCGGTTGAACCAGAACTGATCGAGCAGTGTCTCGAAATTGCGTTGCAAGCGCCATCGCAAACGAACACGCAACAGTGGCATTTCGTCGTCATTACCGATGCGGCGAAACGCGCGGCGCTTGCGGACATCTACCGCCGTTCCTTTGAAAGTTACTGGCAAGCATCCGTGGCGAAAGCGCCGGAAGCGTTTGAGAATCCATCTAAATCTGTACAACGGATGATCGAATCAGCTGAATTTCTGACTGCAAACCTTCAGGACGTGCCCGTTCATGTGCTGTTTTGTAGCAGCGGAGATCTGGTTAACCTGCCGCTCTTTGAACAAGCCTCGGCATACGGTTCAATAATCCCGGCGGCATGGTCGTTTATGTTGGCTGCGCGCGCCCGAGGGATCGGCTGTTGTTGGACCACTGTACATTTAATGGATGCCGCTGCGGCGGCCGATGTTCTAGGTCTACCAGCTGATGTAACGCAAGCGGCATTACTACCCGTTGCTTACTACAAAGGGCGCGATTTCAAACTCGCAGAACGCTTGCCGCTACGTGACGTCATGCATTGGAATTCATGGGGCGAGCAGCGCTCTGGGGACTGAATGGACGGATCTAGTGCGTTTCGGGGGGATAATTAACATCGACTAAATGGCGCGAACAATGAACCGTACTGATCCTACTTTGTTCGAACCCGAGTAACGAATACCGGCGGCACTGGCGGGACTAGGCCCGTCTCCTGTTCGCAGCGCGAAACGATCTCAGCGATCGTGCCGCCGAAATTAAACAGTTCTGGAATTTTCTCCGGGCAGCTTCTGCTCGCCCGAAGCCTTTCGGTGGCAAATCGATCTACAGTGAAGCCGTCGTCCTCGATGACCGCGCCAAATCGATTAGCCCCTTCTTTCGTGATCAACCCGCTTTCGAGATCGTACTCGATCGCTTCTATATCGCGTTCCAAAGGGTTGCCGAGCCCCCCTCCGCCCCACGTATCGAAGATGAGATAATCGCCAGGCTCGACTTTTATATTATCAATTTTGTTTTTCAGAATCTCGCAACTGCCATCGGCTCTTTCGATCGTCTTGCGGCAACGACGCCCGGGTTCCGCGCCTTTCACTCCCCAGGGATAGGTCAACCAACGATCGTCGTGAATCGATATTTTTCCCGTCGCCAAGAAACGATAGCCGATACGCATGCCGTTGCCACCGCGAAAGCGCCCTGCGCCGCCACTGTCCGGGATCGATTCGTAGGCTTCCACGCGCACGGGAAAATAACTTTCCAAATACTCGCTTGGGACATTGGTGAATTTCGGCCACAAGGAATGTCCGTCGAGTCCGTCTCCCATCGGTCGGGCCGGCACACCGCCGAACCCGATCTGGAACAGCAGGAACCATTTATCGTTGTCATCGATTCCCGAGTACATAAAGTGCGGGCTGGACGAAAAACCAGCGCCGCACAAATAAGCGGGATTCGATTTGCCGAACAGCGCGCTAATAATGTCAAAAATTCTACCCATCGCATGCGTACGGCCATTCACTGCGGCGGGTTTGCGTGGGGCGAGCAACGAACCTTCGGGGATTCGCACTTCTATGAGATCGAAAAATCCGTCGTTCAAGAGGATGTCTGGATCGAACATCATCACCATGAACTGAGCACAGAACATCTTGTACATCTGCTCGCTCATGAGAAAGTTGATGTTGCTCTGCGACTGAGGATCCGTGCCGCTGTAATCGAAAATAATCTTCTCGCCTTCGCGCCACATGTCACAGGCGATTTTATACGGGCCCATGCCGATACCGTCGTCACAAATATAATCCTCGAATGAGATCTTCTCGTTCGGGATCGTATTCTGAATTAAGGTCGACATGGCCCGGCGATTACGTGCAAGCAATTCGTCAAGCGCGGAAGTAAATAAGTCGTCTCCGAAACGCTCGGCCATTTCTAAACAACGCGCCTGCCCGATGCGCGCCGATGCGATCAACGCATTCATGTCGCTGTGGTTCCATTCCGGGATCCGACAGTTGTGCAAGATCACTTTCAACACATCAGCCTGCAATACACCGGCACGGATGATTTTGATCGGCGGAATGCAGATCCCTTCTTCGAATTGATCAACCGCATCAGTCGGCATGCTGCCTGGAACCTTGCCGCCAATATCGGACATATGCCCGAACATGGCAGACCACGCAAGCAAGCGGCCGCCTCGAAACACGGGGAGACATACGAGCCAGTCGTTAGCATGGCTGATAGCGCCCCGGCAGGAGTAAGGATCCGAGGTAAGAAACACGTCCCCGTCTTCGATAGTCTCATCAAGATGATCGATAAACCCCGAGACTGGCGAACCGAATTGTCCGGCGACGAGTCGTCCTTGCCGATCCGTGATTACGGGAAATCCGTCACGTTGTTCGCGAATGATCGGCGACATGGCAGTGCGAAATAACAACGCGTCCATCTGCGTGCGCGCGTTGATCAGACCATTCTCTACGAGATCCAGCGTGATCCGGTCAACGGTAACCGTGTCAAACGGCGCCGAATTTGTTTCGACTAAATGAGCCATGGTTTAGGTCTCCATCGGACGAATAAGAATATTGCCGAAGCGATCAACCACCCCGACATGACGGGGAAGAATCAACGTTGTCGAGTCCATTTCGATCACGATGGCAGGTCCACCGATCCGGTTGCCGGCCAGCAGCCGTGTTCGATCGTAAACTCGCGCTATGTGGTTAGCCCCATCTACGAATACAGTTTGCTCGCCGACCTGTGACGCAACTGGATCGACGTCACCTGGTTCGATCTCTTGAGCGCGCGCGAACGTACTCCGGCTGGTAACGACTGCGCGAAGGTTAATCAATTCTTTTTCGCCTTCGAGCTTGAACGTATAGAGTTGCTCATGCGTTTCATCGAAACGCCGTTCAATCGTAGCGAACCCGTTGTTGGCGATTTCTTCTAAGGTAACGTCGAGCGTGATCTGCATTGATTGCCCGCTGTAACGCATGTCAAATTGATACACCACATCGCGGTCGGATGCGGCGATATTTTCGCTCTCCAAGACTTCGACGGCTTTCTTTTCTATGTCAGTGAGCAAGCTGGTAACTTCTTTCGTTGTGAGCACAGCGAAGCGGCGAATATAAGTACGCGACGATTCGTTGCGCATGCGAGTCGTTGCATCGCCGTACGCGCAAAGTACTCCAGGTCCGCGAGGGATTATCGCAGGCCACGCGCCGGTTAAACGCGCTAATGCATTTGCGTGTAACGGGCCAGCGCCGCCGAATCCCATCAAAGCAAAATCGCGCGGGTCGTAACCTTGCTCTACTGAAATGAGACGCAGTGCGCCGAACATGTTTTCGTTAACAATATCGATAATGCCGGCCGCAGCTTCTTCGAGGCCGAGCCCAGTCGCATCAGCAATTCTTTGTACGGCGGCCCGAGCATTCGCTCTGTCGATTGGCATATCGCCGCCCAACAACGAATTCTCGGGTAAATAGCCGAGTACAACGTTAGCGTCCGTCACCGTGGGCTCCTCGCCGCCCTTCGCATAAGCAGCGGGACCGGGCACCGCACCAGCGCTTGCTGGCCCGACCCGCAACGCACCGGTGAGTTCGGGCACATGCGCGATGGAGCCGCCGCCTGCGCCAACCGTACGGACATCGACAGATGATGCGCGCACAATCACATCGCCAACTAAGGTTTCACGGCGTAAATGCGCAACGCCGCCTTCGACCAAGGCGACGTCCGTCGACGTACCACCCATATCGAACGTCATGATGTTATCGAAGCCCGCTTGAACTGCAGCCCATAGCGCACCTGAAACGCCGCCGGCGGGGCCGCTCATTAATAGATTTACCGGACAATCCGCGGCCGCACGCGATGCGGCTAAGCCGCCGTCGGACTTTAGGATACTAAGCTTAACGCCGCTCATCGTGCGGTCGAGCTCGGACTGTAAATTGTCGATATAACGACCAACTATCGGACGTACATAAGAATTAACAACCGTGGTGATCGCACGTTCGTACTCTTGCATCTCGGGAATAACTTCAGACGAAATCGATACGGGGATGCCGGGCAGCTCTTCGGCCAGTATTTCCGCGATTCTGTGTTCGTGAGCGCCATTGGTATAGGCGTTGATGAGACACACGGTGACGGCTTCAACATCCGCATCTCGCAGGATAGGAATTTTCTTAATGAGCGCGTCTTCGTCCAAAGCGGTGACTATTTCGCCGCGTGCACTGATCCTTTCGTGCGCTTCGATCGTCCATTTCATTGGCGCTAACGGTCGGGTCTTATCGTAAATAACCCACCCGCCGAGGCCTCCTGGAACGAATGAACGTCCGATGTGTAATATTTGACGATAGCCCTTCGTAGTTATGAGGCCGACTCTAGCACCACTGCCAGTTAACACTGCATTTGTTGCTACCGTCGTGCCGTGCATCACATGCGTGATCTCACTTCGAACAATATTTGATTGGTCACAAATGCGATCGATGCCGTGGAATACAGCGCGAGAAGGATCTTCCGGAGTCGAGGGTACTTTGGCAGTGAACACTTGACCGTCCGCTTCGCGGATCAAAATCAGATCAGTGAACGTACCGCCAACATCGGCACCTAGGCGGTATGTCATAGCGGATTCCTCTTAAACATAGGCAACATCGAGGTGCGCGCAACAACCCGCCCTATTCTCGTTGGCCGCTTGGGGATACATTGCGTTGTTCAATTATCGTCGCCGATACAAATACGGTTATTCAAGTTCCGGGCGGTTCGACCTGGTCTTTCACCACGACCAAAACCTCATGCAAAGGCCCGCATAAGCCACCTCTCGCGGAGGATCTCCAATCCAATTCGGCGACATTGTCGATCACTCCTTGATTCACTGTGACGATCGAATAAAGTGCGCCACCATCGCCGTCATAGGCCTTGGTCCGCGCGCGATAGCCGTGCACAATTTCACCTGCGGTTGTCTCACCAGCGCCGGTCGAGGCATGAATTTTGGCTATCGTTGTTTCTTCCAAAGAGAATGCCATGAGCAGTCTGCACGCCCGGATTGGGTGAATTACATTACACCGACCCGAATGCAATTGCAGAACTAATGGACAAACACCGAGGCCACACGGCGCCTTGCCATTGGCATGCGTAATTGAAAACGGCCGGAATTCCGATGATCTGTCTTTCTTAAACGACGATCGGGAGCGCGAGTGAACCAAAGAGTCATATCCCAGAATCGTTTGAACCGTTTATCCGGGTAAATTGACGGCTGTGGAATTGCGGTGCTCGATCCCACCGCAATTCGTCGCTATTCTTGAGTTCGACACACATCACGCCGCTCCCGCCTAGCAACATTGTCTGCTGCGCCCGGCGGATTTCCAAAAAGTGATTGACTCACGCAGTCGGGGAGCCTTATGGCCGCATTAGAACCTCGCCAGATCAAAGCCAACGATTTGATTCAAAAAGCTATTGAAACGGCGATCTGCGACCATGGCGAGGTCGGTTTGCAAGTGGCCGCGTACCATCGCGGCGAACTTGTTGTGGATGCGTGGGGCGGCTTAGCGGATGAGACCACTGGGCGGCCCGTCAAGAGCGACACGCTATTTCCAGTTTTTTCGGTCGTCAAAGGCGTCACCGCATTGGCGCTACACATTCAAGCTGAGCGCGGCCTCATCGACTACGACCAAACCATCGCACACTATTGGCCTGAATTTTCCGCTGCCGGAAAACAACACGCAACCGTTCGCGATGCTTTGAGTCATCGACTTGGCATCCCGCAAATGCCTGATGGTGTCACCCCGGAGCTGATGGCTGATTACGATTGGATGGTGGACCAATTGGCGAGGATGGCGCCGCGCTTTATTCCGGGAACAGACAACGCCTACATGTGCTACACGTTCGGCTGGGTTATCGCAGAGTGCGTGCGCCGCACCGATCCAGCACAGCGACCGTTTGGCACCTTCGTACAAGACGAAATCTGTGCGCCGCTTGGCATCACGGATCTGTGGCTCGGAATACCAGAGCATGTGTCACCACGAGTCGCACGACTCAAGAACTCGGTGCCGAGACCGCTGCCGCCAGACTTACCTATCTTTGCCGCGATCCCGCCGGCCGTCGCGACTGTGGAAGAAGTCTTCGGCCGTAACGATGTGCGTGCTGCATGCATTCCGGGCGCGAATGGGATCATGACCGCCCGATCGGCCGCGAAAATTTATGCGCTGCTGGCAAACTACGGTGAGCTTGACGGCGTGCGCTTGTTATCCGAACACCGCGTGCGCGGATTTAGTATTCCACGTCGCGATACTGGTCTAGCCGACACGATTCTCGGCTTCCCGGTGAAGGTCGGCACGTCAGGCTATTGGTTGGGCGGCGAATTTGATCACGACTACCCGTATCGTATCGTCGGGCGTAATCCACGGACCCTTCATCATCCCGGCGCGGGCGGTTCCATTGCGTGGGCCGATCCGGATCGACAACTCGCCGTTGCCATCTGCCACAACCGCATGACCCATGCGCCGAGTGATGTGTTTGCCCCGATCCGAGACGCGCTCGATGAAATCGTCGGCGTTGAATGAAGATTTGGATTGCCCTGTGCGACAGAACACAACAATCCCACCACCGAAAACTAGCGCGTTAAAAAGGAGATCCGGATGCCAAGCATTGTGACGGGTGGTTGTCGATGTAGAAAAGTCCGCTACGAATGCGCTGCCGCGCCAGTCGCCGTAACCCTGTGCTACTGCCGAGATTGCCAATCCTGGTCCGGCGGCGCATTGGGTCAATACGTTATCATGCCGTCCTTGGCCACGACTATCGTGGGCGATGTCAGGGGCTATGACCTTCAAGCCGAAAGCACTCGCACAATACGGCGCGAATACTGCAACGAGTGCGGATCGCCGCTGTTCGCAACAACACCGCATTTGCTCGCAATTACCGTCGCGAGCTTCGACGATCCGGCGCCGTACGTTCCGACGATGGCTATTTGGGTCGATAGTGCACAACCGTGGGCAATGATTCCAGATGCGATCCCGCGCTTCGATCGCAATCCGCCGCTGTCTTCCGGCGATTCTTAAACAACTCGTAGGTCACGATTAAACGTGAATAGCGGTCTACGCGTTTCGTCTCGGACAACCGTCACGAGGCTTTAAATTTTGACGCTTAGAGCAACATTTCGGAGAAATCGATGACAACACTCAGTGGCGGCTGCCGTTGTGGGAAAATCCGTTATACCTGCGAAGCCGCGCCGATAACGGTATCGTTTTGCTATTGCACTGATTGCCAGAAGGCCTCGGGCGGCCCATTTTGCAACTATGCGGTCGTACCGTTCGAAGCGGTTACGGTTCATCAGGGCGAGACAGCCCACTACGCCGTCGAAGCAAGCACCGGCACTAGTGTCAAGCGCGAATTTTGCCTGCACTGCGGCGCACCGCTATTCGCGCGCACTGATAAGGTTTTTGTAATAACTGTTGGTAGCCTAGATGATCCAAGCACGGTGCCACCGGCAATCGCGATCTGGCTGGATAGCGCACAACCCTGGGCGCCCATTCCGGAGAATGTGGAACGATTTCCCCAGAACCCGCCCATTACCTTGGGCGCTTAAGTTATTCTTTGTTCGCCGCTCTCGCGCCAACTCTTTGCGCGGGCGCTTAGCCGAAGTACCGCTTGT
>JBLFWZ010000152.1:0-10926 GCA_047611905.1 Gammaproteobacteria bacterium
GTGACCCCGGCACGATTGAGCAAGTGAGTAACCCAACTTGGATGCCCCCAACGGCGGTGGCGCCACTAGAGCAAAGCAGTGTAATGATGCCGGCGATGAGCAGGGCTTGGCTGGTTCCTAGCTTCATAATGAGTTCGTCCTTATCTTTGGATAGTGATTCTTTACCCAGACGGGTCCTGAGTGTCGCGTAATTGTAGCCACGTTCGCAGCAAGTTGCCCGCCCCATTTCGAGCTTGATCTCAATTACGAGAACAATGCACAATACTGTTTAAACATACAGTATTTATGAAATGCCCATCCTCCAGACTAATTCTGAAGATTCTCGTTATGCGGAACTGCATTGCGTAAGCAATTTCAGTTTCCTACGAGGTGCCTCGCACCCGGAAGAACTTGTCGAACAAGCACAGCGCCTAGGCTATGAGGCATTAGCGATCACTGATGAATGCTCGCTAGCAGGTGTCGTGAGAGCGCATGTTGCGGCCAAGCAAGTCGGTTTGCACCTGATTATTGGGACGGAAATTAAACTCGATGATGGCCCGCGTTTAGTACTCTTGGCGCAGGATATCGAAGCCTATATTGAGATTTCGCGATTGATTACCATTGGTCGTCGTCGCTGTGAGAAAGGGCACTATCGACTGACGAGGGCGGATCTCGAAACCTTCTTAAGGCGTGCTTTAATTATTTGGCTCGTCGCAGAGGAGTTAACCGACCACGTGGCAGCGCGTTGGCTCAGTCAAACTTTCCCTCGGCAAGTCTGGATTGCCGTTGAACAGTTTTATGGCGGCGGTGATAAAGCACACACGCAACGCCTGCAAGGGTTGGCTACGACCTTCCAATTACCACTCGTTGCTTGTGGTGACGTACAGATGCACGACCATAAGCGCTTCGCGATTGCCGATACTCTCACCGCCATTCGATTAGGCGTCAGCTTACAAGACGCGGCTGGTGACTTGTGGCCGAATCATGAGCGTTATTTGCGACCACGTGCGCGTCTCGCAAAGTTCTACACCCCAGCACAACTCCGTGAAAGTACTCAGATCGCAGCACGTTGCCGCTTCTCGTTAGATGAATTGTCTTACGAATATCCTCGAGAACTCGTGCCTGAGGGACAGACTGCCAGTGAGTATCTGCGTGCATTAACACGGTTTGGAATGGACGAGCGTTGGCCCGAGGGAATTCAACAAAAGGTAACTCAGCTGGTTGAACATGAGTTGGCACTGATTGCTGAATTACGCTATGAGGCATTCTTTCTAACGGTATACGACATTGTTAAGTTTGCACGCTCACGCAACATCTTATGCCAAGGCCGCGGATCGGCGGCTAATTCCGCAGTGTGCTTCTGTCTTGGTATTACCGCCGTCGACCCTTCGCGAATGGAAATGTTATTTGAGCGTTTTTTATCGAAAGAACGCAACGAGCCACCGGATATAGATGTCGACTTCGAGCACGATCGGCGTGAAGAAGTCATCCAATATATTTATCAAAAATATGGCAGAGAGCGGGCGGCACTTGCTGCGACAGTTATAACGTACAAAGCGCGTAGCGCTGTGCGTGACGTCGGCAAAGCCCTTGGCATGAATCTCGAGCAAGTCGATCGCTTAGCCAAGAATGTTTTTTGGTGGGACGGCAAGCAGCATATTCCGGAGCGCTTGCGCGAGGTCGGCTTCGATCCGAATAATCCGACCATTTTGCGGCTGGTTACTTTGATCTCTACGCTAATTGGTTTTCCGCGGCATCTCTCACAACATGTCGGCGGTTTTGTTATTTCTGATCGACCGCTCTACGAACTCGTACCCATTGAAAACGCCGCGATGCCCGAACGGACGGTTATTGAATGGGATAAAGATGATTTACATGCACTGGGCCTGCTTAAAGTCGATTGCCTTTCCCTCGGCATGCTCAGTGCTATCCGTCGTGCTTTTGGACTGATTGAAGAATTTAGTGGCGAGGAGATCCGGCTTGACAGCGTGCCGCCGGACGATGAGGCAACCTTCGCCATGATTCAACGCGCCGATACCGTTGGTGTATTTCAAATCGAGTCGCGTGCCCAGATGTCGATGCTGCCGCGTTTGCGGCCGGCTTGTTACTACGATTTGGTTATTGAAGTTGCGATCATCCGACCAGGCCCTATTCAAGGCGAAATGGTCCACCCTTATCTGAGACGTCGTAACAAAGAAGAGGCGGTGGATTATCCAAGTGAGGAAGTCCGTGGGGTGCTTGAAAGGACCTTAGGCATTCCTTTGTTTCAGGAACAAGTCATTAAAATTGCCATGGTTGCCGCGGGGTTTACCCCGGGTGAGGCTGATCAACTACGTCGCTCGATGGCCACCTGGAAGCGTAGTGGTGGGATCAATGAATTCCGCGATAAGCTCATCGAAGGCATGCTCCGGCGAGGCTATGAGCAAGATTTTGCTGAGCGAATTTTTAATCAGATCCAAGGTTTCGGTGAGTATGGGTTTCCTGAATCGCACGCTGCGAGCTTTGCTTTGCTAGCGTATATTTCTGCGTGGCTAAAGTGCCATCACCCGGCGGCATTCACAGCCGCCTTATTGAATAGCCAACCAATGGGTTTTTATGCGCCATCTCAGCTAGTGCAAGATGCACGCCGTGCGGGGGTCGAAGTCCGTCCGGTCGATGTGCAATGGAGCGATTGGGAATGCACACTTGAGCGCTCGAACGTGGAGAGAATGCGACCGGTATTGCGTTTGGGTTTGCGCTTGATTAAAGGTTTGCAGCAAGCTGCGGCCGAGCGCTTAGTGGCGGCGCGATGCGAACGAGTATTTAAGCATGTGACCGATATGGCACGGCGTTGTGAACTTGACCGCGGTAGCTTGAATGCCCTGTCGAGGGCCGATGCCTTGGTTGGCCTGTCTGGTAATAGACATCAAGCGAGTTGGGCGACTCTAGGGGTCGAGCCGGTATTACCAATGCTAGCCGCGACAACAATTGCCGAGGGCCAGCCGATGCTGCGTCCTCCCCGTGAAGGCGAGAATATCGTGGCGGATTACGCCAATCTAGGTTTGACATTAGGTCGCCATCCATTGGCATTGCTACGTCCTGGATTCGACCGAAAATCGTATGTGACGGCCACTGAAATTAACCACTGTGTTCATGGAACGCAGATAAATACTGCTGGTTTGGTCGTGTCTCGGCAGCGTCCCGGTACTGCAACAGGGGTTGTCTTCATCACACTCGAGGACGAAACCGGCGTTATTAATCTGATCATCTGGTCCAATCTCGTGGAATCGCAACGACGCGAAGTCCTCGGGGCCCATTTGATGGGCGTCGTCGGGGAGGTGCAGCGTCAGGGAGAAGTTGTACACGTCATTGCTAAGCGACTACTTGACCATTCCTCGTTGTTGGGTCGTTTGAACGTTGAGTCGCGCGATTTTCACTAAGTGAGCAATCGAACGCGAAATCGGGATATCTCTGCCTGCCTGCATAAACCATTAGGTGAGCCGAAATTGCTTTGTTTGTCGTAGATCTACGCTTGTTCGAACCGCGTAGGACCACTATTTTTTCGCTGAAACGGGATGAAAAGGCGGAGCGCACCGCAATAACAAGCCTCTAACGTCCTAACGCTATTGACACACAATGTGCGCTTTCGCGCATGAAAAGGAATTTAGACTGCGAGGCTGCGGCACGGCTACTCGTGCCGATCGACAGCATGTCGCCTGAAAATCAGACTGTATTGCTTGCGGCCAGCAATTTCCAGCCGGTATTCGATGGCCAATCGGTCTATGTCCAGGGCCACCAAGATAACTACATCCACTACTTAATCGACGGCACCGTCGAATTCCTTTGGAATGGTAAAAACGTCAGCCGCGTGCAGGCCGGCAGCAAGGCGGCACGTCGTGCGCTAGAACGCCGCGGGCGCAAACGCTACACGGTACGCGCAGTATCGAATTGCCTAGTCTTGCGTATTCCCCGCCAAGCGCTCGACTTGCAGATCGCAAATGGCGATCTCAGGACGGCAACGCAACACGTTGAGGTGAGTGAAATCGCAGCTGAAAAGTCCTCGAATTGGATGATCAAAATGCTGCAGTCCGAATTATTCGCCCAACTGCCGGTCGTTAACATCCAAAAGATATTCGGGCGCATGGAGCGCATGACTGTAGAGGTGGATGAAATTGTTATTAATCAAGGAGATATAGGTTATTTCTATTATGTGATCGAGCGCGGATATTGCGAGGTGGCGCGACGAATCCAGAGTGGTAAAGAAATCCATCTCGCCGATCTTGGCGCCGGAGCAGCGTTTGGCGAGGTCGCACTGATTGCTAAGACCACCCGTACCGCTACGGTAACGATGCTATCTAATGGCACCTTAATGCGCTTATCGCGCGACGATTTTTACGAGCTGATTCGTGACCCGCTGGTGGTCGGGATTAGCACGGAATCGGCGACCGATTACTTGGAAAATGGCGCTACGTGGCTGGATATTCGCTATCCGGAAGAACACGCGCGTAGAATGTTACATCGCTCGGAAAATATACCGTTCAATATTCTACGCTTGCAGGCAAATAGACTCGATAAGAAAAGGCAGTATATTGTTTGTTCAAACGATCCGACGCAAAGTGCTGTTGGCGCGTTTCTATTAGTCGAAAGAGGCCTGTCGGTGGTTTATCTTGAAGGAACCGTGGCAGCCTTGATTGAGGAACGTCCAAGCTTGTCAGTCGCACCTGTCATTGTACGGATCGGTGCAGCTGCACGAGCCACCACCAGTGCCCAGCAGCGTAGTGAAATGGCGGCAGAGCCGGAGATTTCGATAAGTGAGGAAACTACGATGGACGTAAATCAACCCGCCAGTGATCGATTTGAAAACACTATCGAAAAGATAGACCGCCTGTATTCGCAAAAAGAGTGGGAGGCCGAAAAGGCAGCTCGTGTTCCCCTCGCCGACTACGCGCACACGGTTACGGGGCAGCGGTTGGCGGATCTAATCGATGAAATCGAGGAAAAGCATGAAGAATTTCCGCCTGAACTGGGCACCTCGGAACAAATAACTGCGCCGAATGCTAATGGAAGGCTCGACGATGTTATCGACATAGCACCGGATAGCACCAAGCTTTCAGATTCGGACACAACAAACGTCCTGCTGGTCGACACCCACGCACCGATGCCGGTATCGGCCGATGAAACGCTGCATGACGACGATCTCTTTAATGACAACGAGGGTCTTTCGGATATTATCCAGGATTTCGAATATCGAGTCCGCGACCACGTCGAAGCCGTCGCATTTAAAAGGATGGAGGGCTTGCAGCAGCGTTATCAAGACAAACTAAAGAAGATCCGCCTAGCGGCTGCTGTTGAAGTCAGGAAAAGACAAGAACTTTCTCGTCGGCGCTACGAGCAGCAGTACAAGAAGAAGGAAATCCAGTTGCGCGCGCACTACAAAAAACTGATGGCGCTGGCGAACAAAATAAGCGAGCAAAAGGCGCAATTACAAGCTGCCAAGAAACAGTTCGAGGATAAATTGTCGGCCGCAAACGCAGTCTATAAGCAGGTAGAAGACATGCGTAAAACATTACGACAACATATCGAAGATTTGCCGCCAAGCCCCGCACCGAGCGAGCGCCATTCCGCGTAGCGAGACAGGCACAACTCGCGGGAAATCGTGTTCGAGCGGCGGCTGTTGTTCGGTTCTGTGTTGGATACGGTCAAAGATTCCTATACGCGAAGCGCTAAATCAGACCAAGCGTAGCGCTCAGTTTCATTGCAATTGTTGCGCTGCACAGTACAATCTCGCGCTTCCGATCCGAACCGAAGGTCATCGAATGTCGAGTACGATTCAAAAGCCGGGAATTCGACCAAGCCAAACAAGTTTTTCTTCAGGACCCTGTCCTAAGCGACCTAATTGGAGTCTCGCAGGGTTAGACGATGCGCTGCTAGGCCGTTCTCATCGGTCGAAAGCCGGCAAAGCGAAGCTAAAAGCCGCGATCGATGAAACGCGCTCCATATTGAATATACCCAGCGACTATTTAGTTGGAATTGTTGCCGGTTCAGACACCGGTGCTGTTGAGATGGCACTGTGGAATCTCCTTGGGGAGCGCGGCGTCGACGTGCTCGCGTGGGAAAGTTTTGGCCGTGATTGGGTAACTGACGTAATCGATGTGCTCAACATTAAGGATTCGCGAACGCTGCTCGCGGACTACGGCGATCTACCCGACTTGGCGGCGGTCGATTTCGCGCGCGATGTCGTGTTTCTATGGAATGGGACGACGTCCGGGGTGAAAATACCCAATGCCGATTGGATCCCCGACGATCGCGCAGGGCTGACTATTTGTGATGCGACGTCTGCCGTATTTGCGATGGACGTCGAGTGGAACAAGCTAGATGTCGTGACATTCTCATGGCAAAAAGTTCTCGGCGGAGAAGGCGGCCACGGGATGTTGATTTTGAGTCCGCGGGCTGTTCAACGGCTCGAGTCTTTTACGCCGCCGCGACCGTTGCCGAAACTTTTCCGCTTGTGTAAGGGCAATAAGCTTGACCGAGCGATTTTCGAAGGCGCGACGATCAATACGCCGTCGATGCTGTGCGTTGAGGACTACCTTGATGCGCTAAATTGGGCGAAGGAAATTGGCGGTTTGCGGGCGATGATCGAGCGATCGGCGAACAATTTGGCCGTGATCGAGCGATGGGTCGAGGCGACCGCGGGTGTCGACTTTTTGGCCAATGATGACAATGCACGTTCTAGCACCTCGATGTGCTTGAAATTTACCCAACCACAAGTCACCGCGCTCGACGTAAAGCAGCAAGAATCTTTTGCCAGCCGGATCGTTAGTTTATTGGAATCCGAGCAAGTTGCTTACGACATTAACGCATACCGAAGTGCGCCCCCGGGTTTACGAATATGGGGCGGCGCGACGGTAGAAACGACAGATATTGAAGCGCTGCTCCCGTGGATCGAATGGGCGCACGCGGTTGCACTTGCGGAAATAAATCCCTGATGTCTGCGGACAATTTAAAGCAAACAGAATTCAACGAGAGATGTAGTCATGTTTAAAGTATTTGTTGCGGACAAATTAGCGCCGGAAGGTATAGCAGCGCTAGGCGAATATCCGCAAATTGAAGTGGACTTTACCCCAGGATTGAGCGTCGAAGATGCCATTGTTCACGCGCGTGATGCGGATGCCATCATTGTCCGCAGTGCAACGAAATTACGCGGCGAACTGCTCGACGCCTGTGCGAATCTCAAAGTTGTGGGTCGTGCCGGAATCGGTGTGGACAATATCGACATTGCAGCAGCAACGGAGCGCGGCATCGTTGTGCTCAACACCCCAGATGCGAATGCAACCACCACGGCCGAACTTGCCATCGCGCACATTTTTTCATTAAGTCGGCAAATCCCGCTCGCGGATCGTTCCGTGCGCGCTGGAGAATGGACGCCGGCGAAATTTTTGGGTGCGGAATTGAGCGGCAAAACAGTAGGCATCGTTGGCTTTGGAACGATTGGGCGCCTCGTTGCCGAGCGCTGCCTCGGCTTGAAAATGAAAGTGATTGGATTTGACCCGTTTGTTACTGAAGCGACCTTTGGTGAGCATCAAGTGGACGTCCGTGAACTTGACGCGCTACTTCGGGAGTCCGATTACGTCACTTTGCATTGCCCCGTAACCGACGGTACGCGCGGGCTCATCAATTCAGAAAAAATGAATCTAATGAAACCCGGCGCGCGGCTGATTAATTGCGCGCGTGGTGGCCTAATTGACGAGACTGCGCTGGTCGACGCCATCTCAAGCGGACATCTTGCCGGTGCCGCGCTCGATGTGTTTGAACAAGAACCGCCGTCAAACTCGCCGTTGTTCGAGCAACCCAATATCTATTTTACGCCGCACCTAGGCGCCTCCACCCACGAAGCGCAAACTGCCGTTGGGGTGGCGATCGCTCACCAAATTGCGGCCTACTTAACGCGCCAGGAAATTACTAACGCGATTAACGTACCGAGCATCGCGCCTGACAAATTGCGCCGCTTGGAGCCTTATTTGCAACTCGTACGCAAGCTCGGGCGGTTGTTATGCACCATGTGTGATGGCGCGATCACGGAGTTGTCGACCGAGCTGTACGGAAGAGCCGCGGAACTCGATGCGCAGGCAATATCCAATGAAGCGTTGGTCGGACTGCTTACCGATCATTTGTCTATTCCCGTTAATCACGTCAACGCAGCCCATCTTGCGCGCCGCCAAGGGATAACCGTAACCCAGGTTAGCTCACGTGAGTCACGCGACTACCTAAGCGTCGTGCGCTTATCTGGCACGACGGCGGACGGCACCTTATGTCTGGAAGGGACGTTGTTCGACGAGCGGCAACCACGTCTCATACGGGTCAATGATTTTGCGATTGAGTCGGAATTGGACGGTCAGATCGTTATGACTCGACACGCGGATCGACCCGGCGTAATCGGTGCAATTGGCGAATTGCTTGGTCGTGAAGGAATTAACATAACTCGCATGCAAGTTGGAATTGCGAGTAAAGATAATAGCCAGGCGATTGGTGCGTTCGGCGTTTCGAGCGAGTTGTCTGAATCGACTATGCAGGCGCTTCGCTCAATTGAGGCCATCGACAACGCGATGCAGATTCGTTTTTAACGGCTGTTGTATGGTCACGCGATCAAAAATTCAAAACGCATAACATTGGGTATCAACAGCAAAGGCGTTAGCATGGGTTAATGGATAACTTTATTGCGAATACAATTTACCATCCAGATTTCCCGCGCCGCGCCAAGCAAACGATCGGCAGTGTTTTCGTTATCGTGGTGCTCGTCGTTGTCGTTGCGATGCTCGTCTTCGACCACGAACCCCAGAGTTTCTCAGTGCTTGATTCCGCTATCGAACGAGCGGGTGATTCGAAGCAGGCTAGGGTCACGGGGTACGTCACGTCCGCGACTCTATCGCAACTAATCGAAACCCTACTGGAAAAGCGTGGTGGTTATCTAACTAACGACGTCCTCCCGCCTGGCGTTTTGATGGACAACGTACCGAACTGGGAGTGGGGTGTGCTTGTGCAAATACGCGACATGGCTGTTGCACTGCGTAACGACTTCAGCCGCTCGCAGTCACAATCGGTTGAGAACACGCAACTCGTCGAACTCCACGGCAATATCCACATCGATAGCGAATCATGGATGTTACCGGCGGCTGAAAATGAATATCGTGATGCCGCGGTCGCGCTAAATTCCTATCTCGTTGGCTTGAGCGCGTCGACGGAAGCGGGAACCCAATTCTTTGCTCGCGCCGACAACTTACAGAGCTGGCTCGCGGTGGTCGAAAAACGGCTAGGCGACATTTCACAACGTCTCAGTGCCAGTGTCGGTCAGGCAAGAGTTAATACCGATTTAGCCGGCGACGCGGGCGCCGAGCAATCTACCAAGGCGCCTGCGGTAGTCATCGTAAAAACACCGCTGTTACAGATTGATGATGTGTTCTATGAAGCGCGCGGCGCAACCTGGGCGCTACTGCATTTGCTCAGGGCGGTCGAATACGATTTCTCAGGGGTCCTTGAAAAGCGAAATGCGCTGGTGAGCCTGCGGCAAATCGTTCGAGAGCTAGAGGGAAGCCAGGAGCCTATTTGGAGTCCGGTCATCTTGAACGGAAAAGGGTTCGGTTTGCTGACCAATCACTCTTTGATAATGGCATCGTATATTTCTCGCGCAAACGCGGGGATCATAAATCTTAAATCGCTGCTCGAGCGGGGTTGAGTTCGTTACCGGTGACTGTGCTCATTGATGCTGTCGACAGACGAATTTAATTGGCAAGTAGAGTGCCGAGCGCGGACAATTACTGAAGCCGCGTTTCGCTATTTCTGCTACGCTTATAGCAACATCGAGTTCCTGAAACTAACGTCGAGAAGCTAGTATGAAATACCGACTTGGAATCCTTTTCACACTCTTAGCGCTGAGCGGCACTGTCGGTGCCGAACTCCAGGTAGAAACACCTACCACGGCGACACTGCCGGCGCCGAATGCGCACTGGATGTGGATTGGCGACCTAAATTTTAATGCGATGGAGGCTGGCAAGGCGTTTCTAGTCGACGGCGACAGTGGCCAAATGTTGGGTATGCTAAGTAGCGGCTACTTTTTTGCTTCGGCGTTACAGGATAGTCAATACAAGAACATCTACGCCCCAGAGGTTTATTTGAGTCGCGGCACGCGTGGCGAACGAACCGATATCATTGCAATCTACGATCCTAAAACGCTTGAACCCACGGCAGAAATCGTTATTCCTGCGAAACACTATAGTGGCGTCCCAGTTATCGGCCACGCGGCAATATCAGCCGACGATCGCTTTATCGCTGTCTACAATTTTACTCCCGCGCAATCCGTGTCGATTGTGGATGTGAAAAATAAGAAATTTCTGCACGAAGTCGAAACACCGGGCTGCGCCGAGGTCTTCGCGGCGGGAGCGCGTGCTTTCAACATGATATGCGGTGACGGCACCATGCTCACCTTAAAGCTCGACGACAGCGGCAAGGCCGAGTCGGTCCGCAGCGAGAAGTTCTTCGACCCGCGCGCCGATATCGTCGACGACAAGATGGCTCCCTACGGCGACAAGTGGGCCTTTTTTACGAAATCCGGCAAATTACAAATGGTCGATATGGCCGGCGGCGAGCCGACGTTCGGAACGCCTTGGTCGTTGTTTAGCGCCGACCAAATTGCAGACAACTGGAAATTAGGTGGCTATCAGTACGCAACTATTGCTGAGCGAACAAGCGAATTATATGTGCTCGTGCATCGCGGCGGAGAGTATTCCCATAAAGACCCGGGCTTTGATGTTTGGGTCTACGATCTGAAAACAAAAACGCGCACACGGATGATTTCACTTGCGCACAGGGCGACATCGATTCAAGTCACCACGGACGCAAAACCGCTGCTGTTTACCGCGGACGCGGAGCACAGCGGCATCCATGTTTACGACGCCTTGAGTGGTATGCATA
>JBLFWZ010000153.1:0-10829 GCA_047611905.1 Gammaproteobacteria bacterium
AACGGCGGTTGGTAACCCATTTCTTTTAACTGATCGTCAAGACGGGTGACATAGCCGACGGTTGTCGGGCCGATGTAGCCGTTTAGTGCAACGGCAGTAGTGCGTTCGTACTCTCCCCACTTGGGTGCAAGTTCCGTCGAGCAAGTGACGTAGAGATCCGGCGCTAATTCCTGCGCGATTTCTTTTACTCGGCGTTCGTGACTCGGGTCAAGGAAACTCCACAAAAAGCAAATTGCCAGTGCTTCACAACCTGCGTCACGAAGCTCGATGATCGCTGCGCGCGCTTCGGCTTCGTTGAGCTGCACGATCACTTTGCCGAAACAATCTACTCGTTCCGAAATGCCACGAATTAACCGTTTTGGAATGATGGGATCGGGCTTGCTGCTCTCAGGAATGTGCACGATCAGTTTGATATCTTGGCCACTCAATCCGCGCGAACCGCGCATGATGTGAATGACATCGTTGTGGCCCTTGGTTGTAATCAATCCAACTTTCGCGCCGCGCCGCTGAATGACGGCGTTAGTGCCAACCGTTGTTCCGTGTGCGAGCACCGCGATCGAGTCGAGTAGTTCCGGTAGCTCGAGCCCGATCTTCATAGCGGCCCGCGATACTGCTTCGAGCACACCTTCGGCGAAATTGTTTGGTGTAGACGGAGCTTTTGAAATCGTTAGGGTACCGGCCTCATCAATTAACACACAGTCGGTAAATGTCCCGCCGATATCGAGGCCGCATAAGTAAGAAGGCATGGGGGTTATCCTTATCGGGTGATTGGATAGGCCGCAAACGGGGATCGGAGCGGGCTTCTTCCACCGTATAAATTTGAACGATCGTTCAAATTTATACGAACGTTCAACCCGTTTCAAGTATTATAAGTCCCACATGGTCAACACCGAAAATGAGCTGTCGACGCAAGAACGGATCCTAAACGCTTCGGAAAATTTGTTTGCGGAGTTTGGCTTCGACGGCGTCTCGTTGCGCAAGATCACGCAAGCTGCAGGTGTTGAACTCGCGTTGGCAAATTACCACTTCGGGCCGAAGACGAACTTATTCTTAGCAGTCGTTAGCCGTCGAGCAGATGAACTCAACGAAGCACGCACCCGTGCCCTCCAGGAGCTTGATGCGTCGGCTTCAATCGAGCAACTGATTGATTCATTCACTCGACCATTTACCGAAAAAAGCATGCGCGGTGGACCTGGATGGAAAAGCTATGGTCGCCTAATCGCGCAAATTGCGAATTCGCCGCGCTGGACAGAAGTCGTGATGGCTAGCCAGTTCGATCCAGTTGCACGTCTGTTTATCGATAAGGCGAAGCTAATGCTGCCGTTGTCGACCGAAGGCGATGTTTACTGGGCGTTTCATTTTCTTTTGGGTGCAATGGTCACCACGTTCGCAGAAACTGGCCGCATCGATCGGCTATCCGACGGTCGTTGCCGGTCATCTGACCTTGATGTCATTCACGCCAAAATGGTGCCGTTTCTCGCGGCTGGATTTCGCGCCATTTGTGACAACACTTCAGCCCGATAAGTGGCGTTACTTAAATCAAGGCATAATTCGACCAACCGTGACTCACTAGGGAAGTAGACAACATGAGCGATTCTTTCAATCCTTGCGGGGTGATCACCGTAACAACCGATTTTGGCCACCGCGGTCCGTTCGTTGGCACAATGAAGGGAGTTGTTTTAAATCGCTTTCCGGCGGCGAAGATCATCGATCTAACGCACGAAGCGTTCGTTCATTGGCCAGCCGAGGCTGGATTTTGGTTAGAACGTTCGTTCCGTTATTTTCCAACCGGCACGGTGCATTTGGCAGTGGTCGATCCGGGGGTCGGAACTGACCGATCGGTGTTGCTGGTCATTGCCGAGGAACATTTGTTTATAGCACCTGACAACGGCCTGCTCGCCGGTGTTATCGAGTCATGTGACGCCGTTGTGATCTGCGTAGAGGAGGCGAAGTTAGCCGGAATTTCACTTGAATCGGTTAGTGCGACATTTCACGGCCGCGATATCTTTGCGCCCTTGGCGGCCGCTCTCGCCGCCGGACAAATCACGCCAACGGCACTCGGCGCGCCGACGGAGGATTTCATTCCATCGTTGATCGACCCCCCGCATATGCGCGGCGCCGAACTGCACGGGATTGTGATTACGTCAGATAATTTCGGCAATTTGATAACGAATATCGATCGGTCGGAACTAGTGTCTTTCAAATCTCCGATTGTTCATGCAGGTGGGCACGATATTCCGTTATTAAGAACCTATGCGGATGTCGCTCCTGGTGGGCTGTTAGCCTTGATCAACTCCCTCCAAGTCGTCGAAATTGCGCGCTCAGAGCAAAGTGCTGCAGAATTGCTCGGGATTGGCAGAGGCGCACCCGTGCTAATTCGTGACGATGGATAGCCGTAGCGAAATTTACGCTTAGCCTAGAGACATACGTACTCAAGGCGGGCTACTCCATAGTTTGCGAATCGGATACCATGAGCGGCCCTAATCAACGGCCGCCGCTTGGCCAAACAGCCATCGTAATTTAATGAGCGTTCTTAGCTGGATCATCGCGTTTAGCGTTCTGGGTAGCTTACTTAGCGTGGCCACCGCTGCAGCGTATTTACTACTACCCGAAAGTGCACGACGGCGAAGCCTTTCTGCCTTAGTGAGTTTTGCGACCGGCGTTTTGCTTGGGGTTGCCTTTATTCACCTACTTCCTCATGCCCTCGATCACGAATCGACACCCGGATCGAGCGGCGTAATGATGACGGTATTGCTAGGTATTTTCGTTTTTTTCATTCTGGAGAAAGCGTTAATCTGGCGCCATGCTCACCATCACGGGCACGAATCGCATGGCGATGATCGAGGTGCGCAGTCAGCTGGGGCGCTCATCGTCGTCGGTGATACATTTCACAATTTTCTCGATGGCATTTTGTTAACTGCCGCATTTATTACCGACATTAACCTCGGTATCGCAACAGGTATCGCGATCGTCGCGCACGAAATTCCGCAAGAATTAGGCGATTTTGCAATCCTCATCAATTCTGGCATGTCGCGGTGGCGAGCATTTATGTTCAATGGGATAACCAGTCTCGCGATGGTTATCGGCGCCTTGCTGGCGTGGTGGGCGATTCAATATGTTCAAGCTGTATTGCCGTACATTCTAGCCTTTACGGCGGCGAGTTTTATCTATATTGCCGTGGCGGACTTAATTCCAACGCTTCATCGAGGTATTAGAGTTAAAGACACCATCGTTCAACTGACGCTCATTAGCGCCGGAATTTTACTGATTATTGCCTTCCAAGAATCGCATTTAGTTTAGCCTTCTGCACGAATGAATAACTACGATCTTGATATTAAACGTCTGCGCGAACGCGAGGGCGAGAAGTGGACGCAGTATCCGCACGATGTCATCCCGGCGTGGGTCGCCGACATGGATTTTCAGATTGCCGGTCCGATCCGCGAAGCGGTCGAACGCAGGCTCTCACGCTCAGATTGTGGATATCCGGTTGCGGCGGAAGCGAGTGGCTTGCCAGAAATATTTTGCGAAAGGGTCGCTGAACGATTCAACTGGGATATAGCTGCGCACCAAGTTGATTTATTTAATGACGTCGTCCAGGCGATGTATTTCGGGCTACTAGCTCTAACAGACGACGGCGATGGCGTTGTAATTCAAACTCCGATCTACCCACCCTTCATGAGTTCCACGAAGGCGACTAAGCGTCGTCTTGTGTCGTGCCCATTAGTCAACAGCGCTCGCGGTTACGAAATAGATTTTGATCACATGCGAAGCCAGATCGACGCGAAAACCCGCGTTCTACTGTTTTGTAACCCGCATAACCCCACCGGTCGAAGCTTTACCAGAAACGAGCTCGAACAGATCGCAGAGATCGCACTGGCAAATGACCTAACGATTATTTCGGACGAGATTCATGCCGACTTAGTCTACAAACCGAACGAGCATATCCCGATCGCGAGCCTGTCGGAGGAGGTCGCGCAACACACCGTCACGCTAATGTCGGCGAGCAAGGCGTTTAATATCGCAGGGATTTGCATGGCGTTCGCCGTGTTTGGCAGCGACCGGTTACGCAAGAAATATTCGCAGGTGCCGCGTCATCTGCGTGGCGGTGTATCCGCGCTTAGCATCGCGGCTGTGACTGCGGCGTTTAGCGACGGGCAACACTGGCTGGACGAAACCTTGGCGTACTTACGCAGCAACCGGGATTATCTAGCGACCCATGCCAAAGAGAACTGGAACGGTGTTGTACATCATCCGCCCGAAGCAACCTACCTAGCGTGGTTTGATTTCGGCGCTCACAATTTGTCGCCCGATCCTTACGCTTACTTTCTGAAGCACGCGAAAGTGGCACTCAGCGATGGTGCTCGGTTCGGGGATCCCGGATACGGATTCGTGCGCTTGAATTTTGCGACATCGCGCGCCATCTTGTCGGATGTGCTAAGCCGAATGGATGCGGCTATTCAATCAAGCAAGTAAACTGAGTACCGTTGTCCTATGCGGATGTTCGTCTTGTGCAGCATAAATTAGTTTGCTGCGATTTCCTCCGCTACTGGTCGTAAACCCAATCCAAAAACGCATTTTGTATTTCCTTACCCGGGCCTTGATGAGCGGTTTTATAGTTCACAATGAGTGCGACGGTATAGGTTTTGCCGCTCCGAGCGTTTACGTAACCTGTGATCGCGGAAACGCCGTCGATACTTCCCGTTTTTAAGTGCATGCGTCCCACTTCCGGGCGATGCTTGAAGCGGCGTCGAGTCGTACCATCCAAGCCCACAAGTGATAGTGACGAAATAAACTCGGGCATATATGGGCTTCGGTAGGCGTGTTGCAGCAGCTCGTTCATGAAATCGACCGTCACCCTAGAGTCGCGCGACAAACCTGCGCCGTTATCAATAATGAGGTCTGACTCGTCGATTTCATTTTCACGGAGGTAGTCGCGAACGACCTCGATCCCTTGCTCTCTCGTATATGGCGGTTTGTATTTCGCCGTTGCTATTGAATAAAGCAACAGCCGAGTCATCACGTTGTTACTCCACTTGTTTACCCCACGAATAATTTCCGCGAGCGGTCGCGATCGCTTCGTCAATAGCGCGCGCTGTTTCGGTGCCAAGCCTTTGCGAACGGTGCCTTCAATCGTTCCGCCCCAATGCGTCCAAAGGCGCTTGAATGTGGCATACGCGTAAGTATCGTGATTTAGCACGCTACGTTGCATCGAATGCGAGCGGCAACCAGAAGGGAACGTGCCAGAAAAAACCACGTGGTTGTTGGTGCGCTGATTGGGAATTTGCATGCTGATTCCGCGCTCGTAGCCCCTGCATTTCGATTTCACAATCGAGAGGTTGTTGATCACCCGCAAATTAGATAA
The DNA here is from genome assembly GCA_047611905.1 of Gammaproteobacteria bacterium. Taxonomy (GTDB): domain Bacteria; phylum Pseudomonadota; class Gammaproteobacteria; genus UBA11873. The sequence continues at coordinate 5,363 of JBLFWZ010000153.1, forward strand.
TTCCGGATGAACGCGAATATTCACGTGTTTACCGTCGCCCGCAGGGTGGAATTGGAATTCAACGGCTTTGAAATTCACCATCGCCGCATTTGGAATGACGTTGTATAGCCGGTAGGGCTGTGCATCGAATGCGCCAGGGTCAGTGACAGGTACGTCGAAGAAGCTATCGTCGATAACCAAATCGCCGGTGATTCTTTTAACGCCTCGTGAAGAAAGTTCGCCGAGCATTTTCCAATATTCTTCTACAACCAGATTCGGGTCGCCGTGGCCCTTGATCAGCAGATCGCCATCTAAGACGCCTTCTTTAATGGTGCCGAGCGCATAGAGTTTGGTTGGCCAGGTGTAGGTCGGTCCGAGTACCTCCAGTGCGATAAATGTGGTGACTAACTTGATTGTTGAGGCCGGGTTTCTCGATCGGTTTTCGTTCAGCGTAACGAGCGGTGCATCCGCCCCGATATCTTGAGCGATAAAACTAACGGCGCTCGTCGGAAGCTTATACCCGTCGATAATTTTCTGGACGCCTGGCGGGATAACATTGTCGGCTACGCTGTGTGATGGCAAAATTGTGACGGCAATTGTTGTCGCCAATACTATGCATTGGAATACCAGACGACGATTACTTGATCGCGCGGCAATTCGGCGCCGATAGACGGGCGCTACAGCCGATCCAAATACTTCTTTAAGTGACGACATCGAAAACCCTCTAAATCCCAGGACTCATTTGTTAGGCGAGCGTGCGAGTCGTTGGACAGGACATAGGTTTGCGCCTCAAGGAATTCTCGGTTGGCGAGCTCAAGTGTGACGGTTTCACGTTTATACAAGCTCGATTCGTAGCGATCCAGTCTAACCCACAGCCCGGGATCAATCCCTGCGAATACTTGGCCATGAGTATCGCTTTCTTTACGCTGAACAATCGCAGGGTATGCGGTGCGGCGCACTCTATAGCAAGCGTAGTTTCTTAGTGTGGCGGGACCCCCGATTGGCGCAGCAATTCCAAGCACCGCGGCCAACAACTCCGGAGCCAAAAGCGTCCCGTAAGCAAACAAACAGTCATTCATCGATGACGGAATGGTACGTCGTTATGAAATAACCCCAGCGGCACGTAATTCCGCTTGCTGGTCGCTCGATAAGCTGAGAATTTCAGAGAATATTTCATCGTTGTGGGAGCCGAGGCTAGGCCCTGGCCACACGGTAGCGCCCGGAGTTTCTGAGAGATGCGGTACGATCGCCGGGATGGTTAAGGGTTCGCCATCAACCGTAACTTTCTGAAGCAGGCCGCGCGCCGCATATTGCGGATCCGTAAAAATATCGGCCACGCTATAAATGGGACCGGCGGCGACCCCGGCGTCGTCGAGCCGCGAGAGAATTTCCGCGCACGGTTCCGAGCTAACCCATCGGGCGATTTTGCCGTCAATTTCATCTTGGTGCTGAACGCGTTTGTTGTTATTCGCAAAGCGTGGGTCATCGCCCATCTCGCTCTGCCCCATTACTTTCGCCAGTCGTTTAAACATCGAATCCGTGTTCGCACCTATGACGATGAGTTTGCCGTCGCCGCATCGATAGGTGTTCGATGGCACGATGCCGGTCAGCGTAGAGCCAGACGGTTCGCGAATGATTCCTGCGCCATCATATTCGGGCACAACGCCTTCGAGCAGGTTAAAAACGCTTTCGAAAATCGCGACATCCACGACTTGACCTTTTCCTTTGCCGCCGGCGTTCCGATTTATATAGGCAAGCAAAATTCCTAACGCCGCATGAATTCCCGCTAAGGTATCGCCCATACTTAAATTTGGACGAACGGGCGGCTGATCGGGAAATCCATTGACATACCGAAATCCACCGAAGCCCTCGCAGACGGAGGCAAAACCTGGTTTGGGAGCCGATGGACCTGTTTGGCCGTAGCCAGAAATCCGCGCATAAATTAGTCCGGGGTTCGTTTGCTTAAATTCGTCAGGACCTAAACCCCATTTTTCCATCGTGCCGGGTTTGAAGTTTTCGACTAAAACGTCCGCAGTTTTAATCAATTCGCCCATCAGTTCTCGACCGCGATCGCTTTTGAGATCTAGCGTGACAGATTTTTTGTTTCTTGCGAGGCTGGACCACCAAAGCGATTGACCGTTTCGAAGCGTTCTCCAACCGCGGATTGGATCGCCTTTGTCCGGCGCTTCAATTTTTATGACCTCAGCGCCAAAATAACCGAGTATCGTGCCAGCAAAAGGACCCGCTAATAACTGCCCTGCTTCAATAACTCTAAGCCCGTCGAGGGGGCGTGCTGCGACGCTTTGTGCATCCATAATAATTTGCTGACCTCAAAATTTTCGAAGATCTGAATGACCGGCGACTGTCAATGCTGAGCCGCTAGTCCTAATAGTTAAGGTCGTTATTCTGCGCGGCCGAGGGTTCTGGATCCAGTGATCAGCAGGGTGGTTAGTAGTAAGCCTAAAATAATTCCGACACTGTTGGCGACTATGTCTTCCAGCGAAGCCATTCGATACGGGACGATCGCCTGACAAGCTTCGAGAGCCGCGCCGAGAAGGAACATCCAAGCCGAAATCACACGCCAGCGATGCCGCAGTACGGCCACCACAAACCACATCGTTAATCCGCAATAGACCAGTGCGTGCGCAACCTTATCGCTATAACCCGGCACAGTTTGCGGTATCGGAACACCTGGAACGAGCGACAATACGGTCACGGTTGCGACCAGCAACCAGCCGATGCGAGCATGAATTTGGCGTGAAATGAATTGGACGGTCACGTTGTAAAAAAGTCAACGACGCTCCCGGCCGCGAATTTCATTCGTCTGGATGGGAATTCGCGTTTTGATGGTTATTAGTCGGTATTTTGTACGATGTAACGGAACAGGTCGGACTCGGAGAGTAAGCCACACAATGCGCCATCTTCGTCAACCACAGGTAAACCGCTCACTTTGAGTTGCAGCATTGTTTTCGCCGCTAGACTCAAGGACGCATTGTAGGGAATCGAGATCGGATCTGGGGTCATTAAATCACCTACATTGTGGTGCTCGGCGCAATGATTTAAGTCGGCTTCAGCAGTTGCCTTCGCTGCCCGTACGTCGCCGAGGCTCAAAATCCCTGTCAGTTCTTGATTATCTACAACTGCCAGCCGTCGGATTCCGTGCTCATCCATCAAGGTGGCAGCATCGTTAAGACTGGTATTGGAACTGACTGAGACGACGGCTTCCGTCATCCATTGGAGAACTTGTTCGCTCATGATGTTAAAAATGCTCCAGCCGCGAAACGCAGCTCTGCGGCCTTCTGGTTAAATTATCAATATAAGCAAGGAACTTACGCAAATTAAGTGTGGCACATTATCAAACTATTTTTGCGATGTATCGCACACTTCCGTTTGGTAAAAAAGATCACATGCTGACACTTGAAATCGATATGCGCGTGTCCGAGACCATCAAGCGACGGAGCGCAGCGCCGCAAGAAATTGTTTCTATGCACCTATAGTGTGTCGGCCGATCGAAAATTTAATCACAGGCCGTTCAGACTTAGCGACCGCTAGGCTGAAGAATTTAGCTTGGTTCGCCGATATATGTCGTGATGAGTACCATTGCCAATAGAGTTCTAGTTTCCAAATTGCGTCGAGCCATGCTTCTCGCAACCATGGTGGTTTGGCTTCAGAGTGTGTCGGCGGACGAATTCGGCGAAGGTGTTGCGGCATACAAACGCGGTGACTTTGCGCGCGCAGCGGCGATTTTTTCCGAGCTCGCTCGAAGTGAAGACGCGCGGGCGCAATTTGCGCTCGGACTTCTATACGACAACGGCGACGGCGTGGAGCCCGACCAAAACTTAGCGACGCAATGGTACGGCAAGAGCGCTGCTCAAGGTTACGCAAAGGCGCAATATAACCTGGCTTTGCTGTACAGCCAGGGTGGCTCCTCCGCCGAGAACAAGGAACTCGCAAGAACGTGGTTTTCTCGTGCTGCTCAGTCGGGCAATCCAGATGGCGTTGCGTGGTTACGCGAGGCTTCTGATAAGGGCGATGCTGATGCCCAATACCAGCTAGGAAGGATGTATCTATTGGCGAAAGGCGTTTCGCGAAATGAGTCGGAGGGATTTAAGTGGATGTCGCGGGCAGCGAAAGCAGGTCACACCGAAGCGTGCTACAACTTGGGCGTGTTGCATGAGAATGGTCGCGTTGCCAAGCGCTCATATGTCGAAGCCGTTGCCTGGTACCAGATTGCGGCTGAAGACGACTGGAATCCGGCCAATTATAATTTGGCCCGACTGTATCGTTTGGGCCGCGGCATCGTTCAAGACTTGGACCGTGCCGAAGCATTGTATGAAAAGGCGGCCAACGCTGGCCTACGCGAGGCGCAGCTGTCACTCGCAATGCTCTATGAAGCGGGACAAGGGTGGCCTCGAAATCCTGCTAAGGCCTTGTACTGGTACAAAACCGCGGCCGTTGGCGGCGTCACCGATGCGCAGGTAAACCTCGGTTATCTCTACGGCGAAGGACGCGGAACGCCGAAAGATCCCATCGAGTCATTAGCGTGGTATACGGTAGCAGCCGGCATCGGTCACCCGGACGCAGCCGAAAATGTCGCAATACTCGAAAGAACGCTTGATGCGCGACAGATTAAACTGGCACGTAGTCGTGCAACGGAGCTAAAGCGGGTCGCAAATGGTTCCAACGTCGTCCAAGAAATTAAAATTCCTGTAGTGCCCCAAGCTCGTTAAACATCCGATATTCGATCGAGTGGCTAAGGACGCTGCCCCAAAGGCTGATAGCTCACTAAGGGTCGTTGCTGTTTTAGAAAAAGCGAAAGACTCGTCCCGTTTCCAGCTGTTGCTGGACGGTTGTTTCGAGCAAGTGGCACAATTTTACGGAAGCTCCGCGATTTTATAGCTTGCGGCAATCCCGACGAATACAACCGCGCCGTACCAATTGTTGTTCATGAATGCCTTGAAACACTTGTCCGGCGTCCTCGAATGGATCAAATATTGCTGATACGTTGCGAGTCCGGCGCACACCAGCAACGATATTGCGAACGGCCAGCCTAGCTGCGCTTCGCGCCCAACAAGCCCGAGTCCGATGAGCATCACTATTTGAAAAGCGCCCACAAATTCGCGGTCCGCATCGTCAAACAAAATCGCCGTCGATTTAAGACCGATTTTTAGATCGTCCTCACGATCGACCATCGCGTATTGCGTGTCGTAAATGAGCGCCCACAGTACGGCCGTCGCTAGCAACGCCCACGCGATATTGGGAACGCTGCCAATTTGTGCGGCAAATGCCATCGGGATCCCCCAACCGAACGCGAGCCCAAGGAAGATTTGCGGCAGATACGTGTGGCGTTTCATAAATGGATAAATAATCGCCAGCACGACCGCGACAAACGCTAATTGGATGGTTAATTTGTTCATCAACAGAACGATGAGACCGGACAGTGCGATCAGAATAAAAAATAAAATTAATGCTTCGGTTTCTGAGACCT
>JBLFWZ010000154.1:0-10774 GCA_047611905.1 Gammaproteobacteria bacterium
GGAACCGTTTTTATGTAGGAATTGCCAGCGAGCGATTGCACTAGGCCCCTGACCTCAAGGGCCGACAGGATGGAGGAAACGTTTGTTGTCGTCAATCCGGTCCGGTGGACGATGTCGTCGAACGTCGTTTGTTCAAAATCGAGGGCTCCAAGCAACAACCGTTCGACCGAATTTATCGGTTTCGCCGTTGTAGATACATCATCGGCAATGAGCGACGTCGGTGAGACAAAACGCGCGGAGAGCGGCGGTAATTGCTCGATTACGTCCTCGATGCTGGCGACCAGAGTTGCCCCTTGCTTGATCAGACGATTGCACCCTGCCGCCATGGAGTTCCGTATCGAACCCGGGATCGCAAAGACTTCACGTCCTTGCTCAAGGGCGTGCATGGCCGTCGAGATCGATCCGCTTTTCTCTGCTGCTTCAACGACTAGTGTGCCAATTGAGAGTCCACTGATGATGCGGTTTCTGCGCGGAAAGTGGAATGGCCGGGGCGGAGTTCCCAGCGGGAATTCGGATACCAGGCTTCCGTTGCGCGCTATTTCCTCGGCCAAACCCCGATGTCGCGCGGGGTATATTCGGTCAATTCCGCAACCAAATATCGCAACTGTCTGCGCGCCAAAGTCGAGGGCACCGCGATGTGCCGCACCATCGATTCCGCTCGCTAATCCACTGGTAATGACAAATCCTCGCTCGCTCAATGCGCGTGCAATTCGAAACGCTATCTGGATTCCTGAGTGGCTTGGCTTACGGCTACCGACAACCGCAATTTGAGTGTGCCGCAACGCCTGGAGATCGCCTCGCACAAACAAGACGATAGGCGGCATCGGGATCTCACGCAGTATCGACGGATAAATCGGGTCAAAGATCGTTACAATTCGACACCCCTGGTTGGATGCCCATTCCAAACTACGATCGGCGGTTCCCCAGTCTAGGATGCATCCTAATCTGCGTGCTAGTGACTCTAAGGCCATTTGTGTGGATTCGATCGGCGTGTCGGCAGAACGCAGACGCACGAACTCGCGCGAAAAAAGCACGAGTTTTTTATGGCTACTGAATACCGCTGCGTGAAATACGAGCACGCAGCGCTGTTCGCCGATGTCCAGTCCGTTGTCCATCACCTCTGAGCATATCCGCAGAGGGGCAGATATGCACGCTTATCCGAGGGCTGCGCTGCAACCGAGCTGATCGTGCGCGAACGCTTGCGCTTGCGCTTATGTTGCGAATCCCTCAGAGATAGATGGCTTAAGGGTTCTTCACCCGGTCGGCAACATGGACTGGGCGTTGCGTATTCATCACGAGTCCGTAGCTGACATTTTCAAATGACCGAAAAACCATCAGTTCTCCGGCGCGCTCATCAGGTAAGCTGACAACTGACGACCGACCACCTTTTGGCTCGTTAAGAAACTCGTCTACCGAATTTTTCGCCGCCATAACATTCGCAACAACACTGTTGGCAACGTGCCGCAGTCCGGTGCTTTCTGATGGCGCCCGTTGAATCGCGTCGTATTTTTCTTGAGCGACTATCGCTGAAGCGAGTTCATCGTCAACCACCGCTCCTTTTTGGTAGATAGCGAGAACGTGGCCCGGCAGAACACCATTCTCGGCTCCTCGGTCGAGAACGACAACTTGGTATTGGCCTATTTGCGAAAAGCCATCGACGACTGAGATGATGCTCCCGTCGATCCCGGTGTCCGGCGCGCGCGGCACGAAATCAGGATATTCATCCTCAATCTGCGGCATAAGACGGTCACCGGTCAGAATTTCTTTTGTTGCCCTAACCACCCTCGCGGTAGCTGGATCTCCTACGAGTTCGACAATTACATCGCCAATGTGCAGCGCTTCGTGTCCAAGAAGTTCGTTTGTGTCACCGTCCCTGTACTCCGCCCCCTGACGAAACACTGAGTATTTGTCCGTGGTTAGGTCGGTAAGGTTACGAACATAGACGCGATCTCCGGGTCCATTAGCTAGATGCTGGTCTCGGCTAGACACCACATAAGCCGAACGTTCCAGGTCAGCAAGTTTCATGATGCTTGGTCGCGTTAAAAACGGTCGAATAGCATCTAGTGGGATAGGAGAAATAGCATCGTCATGGGCGTAAGAGCGCACAGAAGGCGACAATTTAAACCGTCGCCCACCGTACATACCGCCGCGAGCCAAATTTAATATCGGTCTGCCGTCCTTGTACGTTAGGTAAATTTCATCACCTGGGTAGATGAGGTGCGGATCGGCGATCTGCGAGTTTGCCTGCCATATATCTGGCCACTGCCAGGGGTAGGTCAAAAAACGTCCTGATATATCCCACAGCGTATCGCCTTCGACCACGGTGTAATTTCCGGGATTCGTTGGGTTAATGACAACTTCATCACCAATAGCTGGACATAGCCACGTCATGGCGACGACAAAAAACATAATTTTTATAGGCATCTCAATACCCTTACGTGCATTACCTAAGGTAGTTTAGCAGAGTATTTATGAATTACGAAGCGTATTTTCATCACGTTCGGCGGCGGCTGTGTGCGAATTGAATAATCAGGGTGTTACCAGTATTCTGCCGAAATCACAAAATCAACCACCATCCATGGCTATATTGCAAATTCTCCAGTACCCGGATCCACGACTACGCAATGTCGCTGTGCCGTTGAGAACGGTTAACTATGAGATCAAACGACTCGTCGACGACCTGTTTGAAACGATGTACGACGCACCGGGAATTGGCTTGGCGGCCACACAGGTGAACGTCCACAAGCGGATCATTGTTGCAGACGTGTCCGATTCGCGCGACGCACCCGTGTGCTTGATAAACCCAACAATCGTTCAAGCAGTCGGGTCGGAACATATGGAAGAAGGCTGTTTGTCGGTGCCGAGTGTCTACGAGAATGTAGAACGCGCCCAGGCGATCACAGTGCGCGGCTTAGACCGAAACGGCGACCCGCGTGAGTTAGAACTTGAAGAACTGCTTGGGGTTTGTGTGCAACACGAAATCGATCACTTAGACGGCAAATTGTTCGTCGATTACTTATCCCATCTTAAGCGCACCAGAATACGCAAAAAATTAGAAAAAGCGCAAAAACAGCTTTGAGGGACGTGCTGATCACCACGCACGGCGCAAGATCGTCACGCCGCACTTTGTAGCCAGTGAACGATTGCACACATGCCCGACGTGCATGCGGCGCTTGATACACCTCTTAAGAACACTTACACAACCAATTGCCTGCTGTTCCCATCGCGATTCCGTGATTCGAAAAACAGGCACGAAGGCCGCGCTAATCCGTTGAGCACTAAAAATCGTTCTATTGCGCGCCAGTGCAAAACTGTCTTTGCTGGGACGCCAGAGTTTTCTGTTGCCAGCCTTCGAGTACTTGATGCGCATCCAGAAATCGAGCTCGTCGGGGTGTACACCCAGCCAGACAGGCCGTCTGGACGCGGACGACGTGAAAAACTCAGTCCCATAAAGTTGGCCGCCAGCGAACTCAGTATTCCGGTGTTCCAGCCGTCGACCCTCAAAGATGAAACGGCAATCGAGCAGTTCCGCGAACTAGCAGCGGAATTACTCGTCGTCGCAGCGTACGGATTGATATTGCCGCGCGCGGTATTGGAATTACCGAAGCTCGCACTCAACGTTCACGCGTCATTACTGCCACGCTGGCGCGGGGCCGCGCCAATACAACGAGCGATCATGGCCGATGACGGTGTTAGTGGTGTCTCCATGATGAGGGTTGTCGAAGCGCTCGATGCCGGGCCAGTCTTGATGAAACGATCCTGTCCTATAGAGTCCTCGGACACCGGTGGCTCGTTACATGACAAGCTTGCGAACCTTGGCGCACAATGTTTGAGGCTCACCGTGGATGAATTCCTAAACGGAAAGCTTGGAGAGACACCACAAGACGAATCGGCGGTTGTCTATGCGGAAAAAATAACGTCCGCCGATCGCGTCCTCGACTGGCAACTCAGTGCACAACGATTGGCCTGCCAGATCCGCGCTTTAAATCCGTCGCCCGTCTCGACAGCAAAAATTGGGTCGCTGGACGTCAAAGTTTGGGCCGCGAGGGCTTTGCAAAATAAAAGCAAGATGGCACCCGGTGCGATCATTGCGACTAGCGACGATGGCATCGACGTCGCTACCGGAAACGGCGTCTTACGAATCACGCAATTGCAACCCGCGGGGAAACGCTCAATGACTGCAACTGAATTCGTAAACGGCTTTCGCCAAATGCTGGGAACCAATTAGATCCGATGGAGAGCAACGCACGTAGTACAGCAGCAAATGTCCTTGCTCTGGTGATCGGCAACGGGAAATCGCTCGATGCGGTGTTGGAAAAGGCCTTCATGTTGGACGTCGACGGACGTGACCGTGCTTTCATCCAAGAACTCGTCTACGGCGTACTACGCTGGTATTGGCGCCTACAACCTCAGCTACAGAGCCTCATGAGCAAACCATTACGCGAACGGGATCGTGATGTTCATATGTTGCTACTCGTTGGCTTGTATCAATTGCAGCATCTCAGTACGCCCTCGCACGCAGCTGTAGGGGCTACGGTTGAGGCGTGCTCTACGTTCAAAAAACCATGGGCGAAGGGACTCGTTAACGCGACGCTGCGTAATGCTATCCGGAAATCCGACAAGCTCGGATTGCTCGTGCGCGATTCCACGGCCGCGCAGATGGCTCATCCCGAGTGGCTCGTTAACGCGGTGCAGCGAGATTGGCCAGCCGATTGGCAGCGCTTACTGGCGGCTAACAATGAACGCCCGCCGTTTACGTTACGCGTAAACGAACTAAAAATTTCGCGCGACGATTATCTCAAATTGCTGGCCGACGTCGAGATAACGGCGTCGAAATCGCTCCATTCAAAACAAGGTTTGAGACTCGAGATCCCGGTAGGAATCGAGAGCCTCCCGGATTTTAATTCGGGTAGTGTTTCTGTTCAGGATGAGGCCGCCCAATTGGCGAAAACAGTACTCGATCTTCCCGCGAGCGGCACAGTTCTCGACGCGTGCGCAGCGCCTGGGGGCAAAAGCGCGCACCTATTGGAATCAAGCTCAGGTCAACTAAGCCTCCTTGCACTGGATCGATCGGCCCAGAGAATGCGTTTACTCGAACAATCGATGGCACGACTTCAGCTCAAAGCCGGCGTAAAAGTCGTCGACGCGGTCAATGTGCGCGATTGGTGGGACGGTGAGCAATTCGACCGGATACTTATCGATGCACCATGTTCCGGAAGCGGCGTCATTCGGCGGCATCCCGATATCAAATTACATCGCCGCCACGCTGACATAGAAAACCTGGCGGGGCAGCAACTGCGGCTAATTCAAGCCTTGTGGCCGCTGCTCAAATCGGGCGGTAAACTCGTTTACGCGACTTGTTCTATATTCAGAGCAGAGAATGACCACGTCATTAACCGGTTTATTACCGAGACAGATGCAGTGGATCTCGAAAGCATCGATGCTGACTGGGGTGTAGCCACTGATTTCGGTCGCCAGACGCTAACAGGGGACGACCATATGGATGGGTTTTTCTACGCGCGGCTGGCAAAACACTGATTTTTAATTCGCCGTTATGGGCGGTAGTTTGCGACCAATGATAAGCATAAGTTCTCACCGCAAAGTGCGTCGCCAGGCAGTATCCGCTTTAAGCTGCCGATTCGCGCTTTGGACGGCGCTGGCGTGTTTACTGGCCACGTTTTCGATGAACGTAGCCGCTGGCTCAGCTGACGTGATCAGTGCGGAGTCTGACCTTGTAAACGACATGGTGGTGGTGAGCGCCGAGCTCGATTTCACTTTCAGTGAGGACGCGATGGAAGCGATGCGCAGCGGAATCGCGTTGTTTATCGACGTGGATTTTCGGATAAAGCGACAACGGCGATTTATCTGGGACCCGAAAGTCGTGTATTTATCGCGCCGCTATCGAATCGAACGGCACGCATTGACAGATCGCTACGTCATTACAGATCTACTGACCGACGACCGGCGTATCCACAATTCACTAGATGCCGCGATTACCGATCTCGGAAATATTCGTGGCGTGCCCATAGCTGACCAAGCAAATTTCGATCCTGCCTCTGATTACAGAATCGGTATCCGTGCGCGCCTAGATTTAGAGTCGTTACCGGCACCCATCAGACCGATAGCCTACATTTCGCCCGGCTGGCGCATGTCAAGCGGATGGTTTCAATGGACCCTACCCCGCTAAAACGTCGCGCAAGCGCGCTCGTGGCAGTTTCACTGCTAACCCTATCGTTGCTCGCTTCATTAATTCTAATGAGTGCAGCTATTCAAAACTCGAATAAATTCGGCGCTACCTATTCCGTTTTACTGATTCTGAATTCAATCGGTCTACTCGCTTTCATTGCGCTAATTACAATCAACATTCGCAGGCTAGTTAAACAACTAAAGCGGCGCGAAGCCGGCGCACGGCTAACGTTGAGAATGTTGGTGATCTTTGTCACCTTGGCGATTGTGCCGGTGCTTGTCGTGTATGGGTTCTCGTTGGACTTCCTACGCCGTGGCATTGACAGTTGGTTTGATGTAGAAATTGACCGCGCACTTAACGATTCGCTAGAGCTTAGCCGCGCAGCGCTTGATTTAAAGATGCGCGACTTGCTCGGACAAACGGAACAAATGGCCTATGAAGTTGGGCAAGGTTCTCGCGTACCAACGCCGCTTAACCTGGATATCCTGCGAATTCCTGATAGCACGGTCGTCGCCAATGCGGGCGGCCCTGCCGCACATGATCTTGATTTATTGCGCGAACGCAGCGGCGCAGAAGAACTATCATTACTCACGCGCGAAGGCGGACTGATCGGCAGCAGCACAGGCGCGACTGCGATTGTACCGAATCTACCACCCAATCCAATTCTACTGCAGCTACAACAAGGGCGGAGCTACGTTGGCCTCGATCCGATTCGAGATGCGGGCTTGTACGTCCGCGTGGCGGTCAACGTGCCGGAACTTTCTCTCGGCTCGGGCCGCAAGATACTCCATGCCTTATATCCCATCGCATCACGGCTGAACCGTCTCGCTGACGGCGTCGAATCTGCTTACGCGCAGTACAACGAATTAAGTTACCTACGCGATAAACTGAAGCTCAGTTTCGCAATGACACTAACACTCGTCTTATTGTTCAGCATTGTCACGGCAGTGTGGGCCGCGTTTTATTCTGCGCGTCGTCTGGTGCAACCCATTCGTGATCTTGCCGCAGGCACCGCCGCGGTCGCTGATGGCGACTACGAAACTTCTCTGCCAGTACAAAGCAACGACGATATCGGTTTTTTGGTACGTTCGTTCAACGACATGACGAAAAAAGTTGCCCTCGCGCGCGGCGAAGTGCAAGCGCAGCACCAATATTTAGATACCGTCCTTGGCCAACTCTCATCCGGTGTTATCGCGCTGAATGAACAATTCGTGGTCACCACGATCAACGACAGTGCGCGAGAAATTTTAGGACTCGGAAATCTAGAGATCTCTGGAACATCTTTTACGCAAATGGTCTTCACCAAAGAACACCTGAAACCATTTGTCGATGGTATCTTGCCGTTACTCACAACAAACGACGGCCGGTGGCAACAACAAATCGTGATCTTCCGGCCCACTGGACGACGAGTACTGATGTGCCGCGGTACGCTAATGGCTACAAGTCCCGCGACTTCGAGCGGCAGTGTGATCGTATTTGACGACATCACGGCACTTATTGAGGGGCAACGCGACGCCGCTTGGTCGGAAGTCGCGCGCCGTCTAGCCCACGAAATCAAGAATCCGTTAACCCCAATACAGCTGTCCGCCGAACGCCTGCGTCAAAAATATCTCAATAAGATGTCGCCAGAAGACGCCAAAACGCTTGAACGTCTTACCTCAACGATAATTCAGCAAGTCGATACGATGAAATCTATGGTGAATACATTTTCGGATTATGCCCGTCCGCCGAAGATCAGCACTGAGGTAACTAACCTAAATGATTTGGTGCGCGGCGTGGTTGAGCTGTTTGAAAGTGCGCACACGGATATTTCATTCGAATTGAACTTAGACCCCGATTTACCTCATCTGCCGGCCGACACGAGCCGCTTGCGCCAAGTTGTCAATAATCTAGTTAAAAATGCCATCGAGGCGTCTGTCAATGCATCCGAATCAACTGTTTCAGTGCAAACCGTGTTATTTGCTTCGGACGCGGAAAATTACATCGAAATCCGGGTGAAAGATCGCGGCGAAGGTATCAACGACGAACTCTTCGAGAATATCTTCGAACCGTACGTTACGAATAAGACTAAGGGAACTGGGCTTGGCTTGGCGATCGTCAAAAAAATCGTCGAAGAACATGCCGGAGTCGTGACCTTAGAAAACAATGCCGGACCTGGCGCCGTGGCTATAATCAGACTGCCAATTACCAGTGTTACGGATACACTAGCAGCCCAAGGTGAACAGATACCGGTGACCGAAGCCTCGCGTCCGGGCACAACATCGGCGATAAAACACCCATAAATTTATCCGTGGGCTGTGCGGCGCACGCCATTCGGGTCGACCGGAGTCAGATTCTCCGCCACGCCTGTCTAGTAGCGTTCGCCGATGGTAATGCCCGAGTGAAACGTTTCAGGCGATAATTCGAGTTACAGTCTAGGGAAACGTCATGAACACGCTGCACGCAATTGCCGCCCAACGAGGAATAATGCAATGAGCTCGCCGCATATATTGGTTGTCGACGACGAACCTGATATTCGAAGTTTATTAAAGGAGATCCTCGAAGACGAGGGATTTGAGATCAGCGTCGCAGAAAACGCCGCGCACGCTCGCGAAGCGCGTCGTCTACGCCGACCCGATCTGATTCTATTGGACATCTGGATGCCAGACACCGATGGAATAACGCTGCTGAAAGAATGGTCCGACAGTGGCCATGTCGACGTGCCCGTCATTATGATGTCCGGCCACGGAACTGTTGAAACAGCGGTCGAAGCAACTCGACTGGGTGCCTACGACTTCATTGAGAAGCCACTATCGATAGCGAAATTGGTTCTCACGGTTCAACGCGCGCTGGAAACGGCAGATCTTCAGCGTGAAAACGTCGTCTTACGGAAAGGTGTCACACCCCTCGATGATCCAATCGGCGGCAGTGTCGCCTTACAACGGCTGCGAGTGGACGCTGGACGGATTGCGCCGCACAAAACGGCGGTGTTCATCACCGGCGAATCTGGAACCGGCAAAGAAGTGATCGCGCGCCTTCTACATAAACTTAGCCCGCGAGCTAACGGACCATTCATATCAGTGAATGTAGCCGGTCTTGCTCGCGAGAACCCCGATGCGGAACTTTTTGGTACGGAACACAATGGCCAGGTGACGTTCGGCTCGATTGAGCAAGCGAATGGCGGGTCACTATTTTTAAAAGACATCGCTGACATGGACCTCAACACTCAAGCACGCCTGCTTAGCGCCCTCGAAAATGAGTCGTTGCTTCGTGTTGGTGGATTGGAATCAGTTCGAATTGACGTTCGGGTTATCGCTGCAACCCGTCGAAATCTCGCGGATTGCGTCGCTGAGGGCACATTTCGCGACGATTTGTTCTACCACTTAAACGTTGTGCCGCTTCAGGTACCGGCGCTTCGCGACCGCGCCGAAGATATTGATTCATTGGTGAACTACTATCTGGATCAGTTTGAATCAAACGAAGGACTCCAACGTCGCGAATTCTCTTCAGGCGCCAAAAGCCGGCTACGCGAGTACGGATGGAGTGGAAACGTTCGCGAGCTAAAAAACCTCGTACAACGACTCATGATCCTGGGCAACACCGAGCCCGTGTCCGCTCAAGAAATAAACTATGCGCTCGGAATTCGCCCGCAAGCCGAAGGTGAACTGCCGTTCCCAGGCTTTGATCTACCGCTTAGGGAAGCGCGCGAAAAGTTTGAAAAAGCTTACCTCGAGTATCAGCTGCATACGTTGCGGGGATCAGTTAGTAAAGTTGCAGAAAGAGTCGGAATCGAACGAACACACCTATATCGAAAATTACGCAGCCTTGGAATCGATCCTAAGCAGATCAAAGAACTCAGCAACGAATGAAAATAATAATTCTCGGCGCCGGGCAGGTGGGGTCATCGGTAGCCGCCAATTTGTGCGGAGAAGCCAACGACATTACTGTCATCGATCGAAATCCAGCTTGCTTGCAAGCACTGCAGGACCGTCTCGATCTGCGCGGCGTAGTCGGACACGGTTCGCATCCAGAAACACTAGCTCGTGCGGGCGCGCAAGACGCCGATATGCTCATCGCGTTAACCAACAGCGATGAAGTGAACATGATCGCGTGTCAGGTTGCTTATACATTATTTCGCACACCAACAAAGATAGCCCGCATTCGCGAAACTCAATACCAAAACGCGCCCGAACTCTTCGCTCAAGAAGCCCTTCCGATCGACGTGTTGATCAGCCCAGAGCAAGAAGTCACCGATTACATTCGACGACTTATCGAGTTTCCCGGCGCGCTTCAGGTTCTTGATTTCGCACAAGGGCGAGTGCAACTGGTTGCCGCTCGCGCGTTCTATGGCGGACCGCTGGTTGGCCATCCGCTCAACGAACTACCGCAACAGCTACCGGGAGTAGAGACCAGAGTCGTTGCGATTTATAGTCGTCACGAACCTATCATCCCAAACGGCGACACGGTCATTGAAACAGGCGATGATGTATTTTTTGTCGCTGCGCCAAAACATATTCGCGCCGTCATGAGTGAATTTCAGCGACTCGATTCGCCAAACAAACGGGTCCTGATCGCGGGCGGCGGCAACATTGGGAAACTACTCGCCAT
>JBLFWZ010000155.1:0-10773 GCA_047611905.1 Gammaproteobacteria bacterium
AATTCAAACGCGACAACCGGCGACTCGAATCTGCTGTTCAATCTTGATACGTCGGGCAGTATGGGCGATCCGGTAGACGAAAATAATAACGGTGTCATCGACGCGGGTGAGCGCTCTCGGATAGACGTTTTAAAAGACGCTATGACAACGGTGCTCGACAGTCTACCGTCCATCAATGCGGGTGTTATGCGCTACCACTATTACGGTGGACCGATTTTGTACCCGGTTGCCGCATTAGATACGGAAGCGTGTCTTATTGAAGGCAATTGCACGAACGACGGCGCGCCAACGGGCGCGCAAACCGTGACCACCTTAATCACTAGCGATGACGACGACGTGGAGCAAGAAGGTACCTCGGCGGTGGTGGCGAACCCCGTGGTGCTCAACCGTTCTGGGCTCGACTTCGGTGAACGTGCCGCCGGGACGTGTACACCCGGGACTACGACCTCAAGGATCATCGCCGGCGCCGACGACGCAGAATCTAGGCTTGGTGGCAGCCTTGTTTATTCCGACACGAGTTCCGATCTTCAAATATCGCGCGAAGATGGCTACGAGCAAATTATTGGCATGCGTTTTCGGTCGGTGTCGATACCGGCAGGCACCAACATCACCGATGCTCGTCTCACATTTACCATTAATGACACGTCGATATCCGGCTATAACGCGCCGATCGACATTACTATCGCGGGCGAAAGTATGGCCGGCGGTCGCACCGCGTTTAGTTTCGGCAATGAACCCGAACATCGGTTGTTGAACTTCCCGACGACCACAACGGTTAACTGGGAAACCGGTGAGTTTCCCGCCGTCGGATCGACATTAACGACCGATAATATTGCCGGCATTCTGAACGAACTGGTCGGTGATCCGCTGTGGCCCGCCACCGGTGGCGACGACATGGTGTTGTTGATGGTTAAAGATCCGACAGCACCAGTCACCTCTGACGGAAGTCGCGAGACAGAATCTTTTGACGGTGGTACCGGCAACGCACCGGTATTGACGGTCACGTACGAAACGTGCACCGGCGCCGCACTTGAGGTGCGCACAGGATTGCGCTTCGATAATGTGAATATTCCGCAAGGTTCAACCATTACCAGCGCACGGATCGATTTTGTTGCGACCGGCGCGCCCGGAACAGGTAACCCGGCCATTGAAGTTAAGATGGAGGAGGTCGATGACGCTGCACCGTTTACGACGTCGAGCCTCTTTTCAACCCGCTCATTCGTCGGCCCGCCGGTGAGCGGCGAAAGTTGGGATACGGGCAGTACGCCGGCGTTGGATAACGCATGGGTTGTAGACACCACATATTCTACGCCAGACCTTTCTGGTCAAGTCCAAGAGGTTGTTGAACGCAGCGGTTGGTGTGGCGGTAACGCGATGATGTTTATGGTTGAGCGGGTCGGCGGCGATACCGTCTTGCGCACGGCTTACTCGCGCGAACTCGATAGCACGAAGGCACCGGTACTCACCGTTACCTATGACGCGGATAACCCGGTGGCGGGTGCGACCGGGTGTACCAGGACAACTCTCGTGAGTCTGATTAATGCGGGCTCGAACGATGCAGAAGAAGCCGCAGACGGTACGGTTGAGCTGTCCAGTAGCGATCTAGAATTAGTCGAAGAAGCGACGACTCAGCAGGTGGGTTTAAGGTTTACCGATATTCCCGTTGCCAGTGGCACTGTGATCACCAGCGCGAAAATAGTATTTACGGCCGATGAAGTCGACACGGGTGCCGCCTCGTTAATCTTTAATGGACAGTTATCCGATGACGCCGATCCGTTTTCGACGTCGTTAAACAATATTAGTGATACCGCCGTACGCCCGCGGACTTCTGCATCGGTGACATGGTCACCACCCGACTTCGCCGTGACTGGCCAGAGGGCCGAAGTCGATGGTCTCGAGGTCATCGTTCAGGAAATCGTGGACCAAGCCGGGTGGAATTCTGGAAATTCCTTAGCCTTCCTCATTTCCGGAACAGGCAAGCGCGTCGCGGATTCCTATAACGGCAATCCGGCAACTGCGCCACGGCTAATCATGACGTTCGAAGGGACACCCGCTTCGAGCAGGAAGACCGTCCGCCAAACCTTGAAGGATGTGGTCGCGGGATTAATTCAACGCGGCGGCACGCCCATTGCGGGTAGCATGCTTGAAGCGGCGTATTACTTCCGTGGCGAACCAGTACGATTTGGTCGTCAACGTGGTGACCAGTCCAATAGCGATGCAGTGACGCGCTTGAGCCACGCGGCGACTTATCAAGCCAACGGCGCCAGCGAAACATTCCCTGGTGATTGCAGCGATTCGAATCTTGGAGATGCAGATTGCATTACCCAAACGATCGCTGGTGGCACGCCAACGTATAAAAGCCCGATAGTTGCAGAATGCCAAGCGAATTACTTGGTTAATTTAACCGACGGCGCCGGCTATTTTACGGGTGCCGGACTCAGCAATTCCCTTGGCCAAAGTGTCGATGAGCAAGTACTCATCAATGCGCTTCAAGCGCACGACGATGATGGCAATATCGTTTCCTTAACAAATTGCGCGTCCGATACGACCTTGCCCGATGGATCGGTTTATAGCGGCGACGCGCACGATGAGTGCACGGTCAAATTAGCGCAATTTTTACATGACAACGATCAGATTTATTCGGCCTCGCAGGTGCTCCAATCCGGGGCCGCGCCACTGGCGGAATCGCAGAGCCTAGACGTCTACACCATCGGCTTCAATTTGTGTGGTCTCGGCAACGTGACGTCTCTGGACGGTACGGGAGATCAAGTCTGTTGCGCGGTGGCAAACCACGACGTGCCAACGGGAATATGTAGTACACCGATTGCCGACCCGGCCGAAATTACTGTTCTTAAAGCCCAAGCAGCGGCTGGCGGCGGCGAGTATTTTAATGCGAATACGGTCGACGAGCTAGTCGTCGCCTTCACCGCGATTACCAGCGGTATCCTTGAAAAGAATACGTCCTTTGTCGCCCCGTCAATTGCGGCGAATGCGTTCAACCGTTTGTTCAGCCGCGACGAAGTGTACTTCGGTTTGTTCGAGCCTAAATTGCAACCGCGTTGGGCAGGGAATGTTAAAAAATACAACATATGTACCGTCCCCGACATCGACGGCGATGGCACAGACGATTGTGTTCTCGGCGACGTCCTAGACGACGATGGAAATTCGGCTGTGGTTAGCGATCCCTTGGCATCCGATAACGGCTTATTTGCAGAAACGTCACGCAGTGTGTGGAGTGCCAGCGCAGACGGCCGTGAAATTCAAGAAGGCGGAGCGGGTGCCGAGATCACGGACTTCACGCAACGCAAGATTTATACGGATTTCAATACGGGCATTGGCACGGCAGCGAGTGGCACGGCGCTGACTGACTCAGGTTATTTCGTCGAAGAAAGCAACTGGGATGCCGTTGAAACCTTCGCAGTGCGCGATGAAGTGTGCCCCGATCCGACCTTGACGGCGGCTGGGCAGTCATGTGAATTACGCATGCGCTGGTTACTAGGCAAAGACGTGCTGGACGAGGATAACGATGGGGTTACGACTGATACTCGTTGGTGGTTCCATGATGTGCTGCACTCGAGCCCCGTCGCAATTACCTACGGTAAAGATGCCTCGGATAATTTCATCGATAAGATCATCGTCGGTTCTAACGAAGGCGGCATGCACTTTATAAACGGTTTAACAGGGGCGGAAGAATGGGTGTTCATGCCGCGCGCGGTGCTCGGTAAGCAACAAGATCTCTACGACAATACTGCACCAAGTCACGTGTACGGCTTGGACAGTACTCCGAAAATCAGCGTTGCCGATGCCAATTTCGACGGCACGATCGACCCTGCCGAAGACTTTGTTGGGGCCGTATTCACGCAACGACGCGGCGGCGACAATATTTACACGTTGAATCTCACCCCAAGCAGCGAGTTAACAGCCAACACTCAGACGGTGGTACCGAAGTTCCTCTGGGAAATTTCGCCCGCCACGAGTGGATTTTCTAGGCTTGGACAAACCTGGTCTGAACCGGTGATCGCAAATATTCTTTTGAACGACGAATCCAGTCGCACCGTGATGTTCTTCGGTGGTGGTTACGATACCGATCTCGATCTCGACGACGGGAGTGGCATTGCAAAGAACTTCGGCATCGAAGCTGGCAATCCGAATAATGGAAACGCGATTTACGTGGTGGATGTGGAAACTGGGGATCTAATCTTCTGGATCGGCGGCCCTAGTTCGGGCGCGGATATCGAAGTTCCGCAGATGTTATATGCCATTCCGTCGAACCTACATGCGTTCGACTCCAACGGCGATAGCCGCATCGACCGCCTCTACGTGGGGGATACTGCAGGGCAGGTTTGGCGGGTTGATATCGCTAACGTCAGGCCGGGCGGTCCGGCGCCGGAAGGCGATAGTGTGGTTGGCATATTGGCGAACATCTCCACAGCGGGGACACTCACTAAAGAACGACGATTCTTTTATGTGCCAACGGTTGTTCAAGTTATCGATACGGAGTTTTCGGATGCCGCTAACGGCGAATACGACTACGTTTTAATCGGCAGTGGCAATCGATCTAACCCGCTCGATACAGAAGTTTCGGATCGTTTTTATGCATTCCGCGACTCGACGATCGGCGCAATGGCGGATAGTGATAGCGACGGCATTGCAGATGATTATCCCTTGAACATCAATGGCTCAACGAATGGTTCGCCGATTGCCGACGATGGAACACAATTGATTGATATCACGACGGCAGTGCTTGACGGCACGGATGCGGCGGTGCTGGGCGCATTAGGCTGGTATTATGATTTTGACCTAGCCGGAACGAACGGGGAGAAGATCTTGGCGGCGAGCAGCGTGTTCGCGGGCACATTAATCTTCACGTCCTATA
The DNA here is from genome assembly GCA_047611905.1 of Gammaproteobacteria bacterium. GTDB lineage: Bacteria > Pseudomonadota > Gammaproteobacteria > UBA11873. Next base: position 4,877 of record JBLFWZ010000155.1, read on the forward strand.
TTCCTGACGATGCAAATGCTGTAGCCGATGCCTGTACAGCCGCTGAAGGTAGTGGTCGTGCCTACAATTTCAATATCTTATCGACCCGTGCAGCTATCGACTGGGACGAGGACGGCACTCTCGAAGACGTTGCCGATCGTTCAACGGATCTCGGTACTGGGATCCCGTCGGAAGGTGTGCCAATCTTCACTAAAGAAGGGGTCACCGTGCTGGTTGGCACCGGCGGCGGTGCAGCAAACCTCGGGAAGGTCTCCGCGCTACCGCGTATTGATACCTATTGGTATGAAGAAAACTTCTAATCGACCACGAAGACCGCACGAGCACTGTATTAGGTCGTTCTTGGTCCTAATCATTATGATGCGCTTGCGCTATGAGACTTGAAAGGTAAACGCTATGAAGCATCGCAATCCAATCCGTTGTATGAAGCCGCGACATAGTGCACACGGCTTTACCTTGGTCGAGTTGTTGATCGTCGTCGTCGTTGTCGGAATCTTAGCTTCCATAGCTTATCCCTCTTATCAAGAATATGGGCTGCGTGCTAAACGCGCCGAAGCACGCAACGCTTTGCTCGACGCGACTGCGCGACTTGAACGCTTGTATTCCGATGAGAATCGCTATTGGAAAAGTGTGACCGACGACGGTCCGCTATCAAATACCGTATCTGCTACAAGTTCCCATGGTAAATACACCATGGGCTACGCAAGTAGTACGCCTTTCCAAACCTTTACGCTCACGGCGACCCCGGTGGGCTTTGTTGATGCAAAATGCACCACACTAACGTTATCGGATACTGGCGAGCAAAACCATACGGGTAATGGAACAGACGAAGAATGTTGGGGTAAATAACCGACTAGCCGACGGCTCCGAAATTATAGCAGCTGGACCCAGGGGCCACTCGAGTCCACCGAATCGCACCGCCACACGACACTTAGATAATATGCCCGTCATCCGCCAATCTTATCTCGGCACCGCCTTAGCGCTACTCATCGCCGCAGCGGCCATGATAGCGGTGACCGCAACAGTCGAGGACGTTGGCCCCTTAGCTCCTCAATTGGGAGCAGTAACTTCGGTCGAGGATCGTGGCCGGAAGAAACCAAACTACAATTACACGGACTTACGCAATCGAATAATTTACGCGCGGGCGACTCTCGCAGAAACGCGACGCGCATTGACGGACACCGATCCCGCAGGCTTGAGTAATACGCTGCACGCGCTGTACGCCATGCGATGGCAACGTGGCGTTGTGCATCTCTTAAATGGCATGTGGGCGATGGACCGCGCAAAATACCCGGAGCTGGCATGGGATTTGATTGCCGATGCCCCGGCCCGTATTGCACTTGCGAGCACACTCAATCGAATCCACATTGTCGACACGGATCGTTTCCTAAGCTACGTACGTGAGCATCAGACCGATGGCCATGAATTTAACCGCGCACAAGTGGCGGTCGCCTTGGGATTAAACGGCGACCGATCAGACTTGCCGTATCTTCGTGAGATGTCAGACGGCGTGAATCATTACGTCGCGCAAAGTGCGATCACAGGATTGTCGTTATTTGGCGGGCCAACGGCTCGTGATACCTTGATCGAATTAGCCGAAAAACATCAAGGCACGCCGCGCGGTGCGCTCATGACCCGGTTACTTCGGCAAGCTTACGATTGGCCTCCCGTGCCGAGCGGATAATTACGCAACTTGAGGCGAACCAAAGACTGTTAACCCCTCTGCAAGCCGTGTGAAGCGAACGGCTTCATTTGCTCACCATAATTGGCGCCTCAATAATTTAATTATTATTTGCAATACTTCTTTATCGCGGCTTCCGCTTCTAATAGTTGTGCTTGGCGCCACTCCTCGGACATGCGCGAACGGGTTCCGTCGGCGTTTACTTTGTTTATCCGCGGCCGTTGTAAACTCGCCAATCTGATATTGCCTTGCTCGCAATTACGTTTAAAAAACGCAGCGTCCTCGGCGGTCTCGTTCGTCGCGACGTCTTCAATTGGCGCTTCTTTTGCTTCCGGGATTACACTCACCTGTGCTGGTCCTGGGCGACTTATGTTCGGCTTTATCGATTCCGTACTCACGTCAGCGCCCGGTTTGCGATCGGAATAGTTGATTTTTCCGTCACTCCCATGCCACTCGTAGATTTCTGCTTGTGCCGATGCCGCGACCATTAAGCTGAGGGCGGTTAGAGACCAATAGGTGAGTAATTTCATGGCGCAGCGCTACTTCTAAGGGTTGTTAGACTGTTTATAGACTACCGTCAGGTCTTTATGTTCGGTTAGTCATTGCGCTAATTCAAGTGGCTTAGCGAGCCGGTTTCTACAATGTCGCTCGGTGGCTCCGCTCGATCTCCTTGAATAAATCGGGCTTCAGGGATAATCGGCTAGGCAGCACAAGGCCAGATCAGGTTGTCAGTCGGTATGGGAGAAGCGAGAGTCGTAATGTCCAGAAATGGCATCTCGGTGTGAGGGGAGACTATAGGCAGGGATAGATTAAAACCTCGCCGATGCGGCGAGGTTTTAATGATGCGTTGAACTGCTGTTGCTGTTAGGCGCGTATTTTCCGGCGCGAGACCCCTAAGCCACCGAGCGCTAGGCCAACTAAAGCCAACGTGCCCGGCTCCGGAATCGGGTTACCTCGCGCTCTGAACGGCGTTTGCGTGAGAGTTAGTCTTGCGCCATCAACGGTACCATCGAAGAGCACCTGAAAACTGATGTCTCTTCTCGTCCCGGTCATCGACGCGTCAACGAGACCGCCAACCGGGAAGGTAATTGCGCCAACGCTCACCGTGGCGTTGTCATTTGAATTCGAAGCGTGCTCGATAGTTGCAGTAACCGTGTAATTGCTCCAATCAAACGTCGTCGCATTAAGGATTGATTCCGTGAACGAGAGCGTTGAATTGTCATTTAGCGTTCCACCATGGACTAACGGCGTAAAATCGAAAAAGTTCTTAGAACAGCTGGGATCGTTAACCGCCGAAGTAACCACTTCGCAGCTGCCGCTGTTACCACCGGCGGCACTGAACGGAGTGTCCATGATGACCCCAGCCTGGGTAGTAAAGGCGAGAAAGCTGAGTGCGAGGAGCAAGATTAGGCGTTTAGCGGAGACAGTATTTTTGGGAGTGTTCATAAGGGTACTCACTTTAATTTTGATTCAGTCGGTAATGCATATTTGGATGCAATTACCGGGCCAAAATATAAATAAACTATAATTATCAATGGTTTAACTCAATTTCCTATCGCCACCTAAAGCGGTCGCTGTAAAAAATCTGGACAGGTTTTTGCCCTGTCGTCCTGCTACATCATGGGCTAAATAACTTATTACCTATATAAATCAACAAGTAAACATCATTTCGCAGGTTATTTTGGCTGTAAAGAATCTTGACAAGTTTGCCGCCGAAGCGCGAGCCGTCTCATCTTTTTTGGATAGACTCTATAGTTGTCGTACGCTTTGCCGTGATTTGCGTCGTTTAACGGCTCAATTTTGGCGGTAAAGAATGTTGACACATACCACGTCAGACAGCGAATCCTGCGATCTAATGTGGAATTCGTCGCTGCGTGCAGTGCCGTTCGTCGCGAACTGATACGCCTATTGGATTTCGACCAGTGGCGAAAATCCTTGGTGGCGATGTGATTCGTAGGTCCACCGCAAATACGCCGGCGACGTCTGCTGAAAGTATATCTGGCATCTAGACACACTCTGGATGCCAGATATACTTTCACCATGCCTAATTCCACCAATTTTATTTCATGCACCGTAGGACCTATCGCCGATTTGCTCCAGGCGAATGACATCTCACCCACAGCTCAGCGGATTCAAATTGCCGACGTTCTATTGAGCCAACGTCAACACCTATCCGCCGATCAGGTGATCGCCAGGCTGGATGAGATGGGCACCATGGTCTCCAAAGCAACCGTATACAACACACTCGGTCTGTTCGCAGAGCGCGGTTTAATACGCCAAGTGATCGTTGACCCTACCAAGGTGTTCTACGATTCTAATATCGAAGATCACCATCATTTCTATAATGTCGATGACGGAACGTTAACCGATGTGCCGGTTATCAAATTACCAATTGACGACCTGCCGTGCCCTCCCGAAGGTACGGACACGGTTGGTGTCGATATCGTCATTCGAACAAGAAATAAACGCTAGACACAGGTCCGCGCTCTGGAAAGAACGGACAAGAAAGAACGACGGAACAAGAACAAAAAGGACAAGGAAAGGACGAAAGGACAAGGAAAGGGAAAGGGAAAGGACAAGAGGACAAGGAAAGGGACACCCACCAAAATCTTGAGCTGAACTAGACGATCAATTAGGCTGGATTAGCAAATAATCACTCGTCAAGGAGGATGAGATGACGAAACCCCGCGCTAGTATTGTGTCGGTATTAGACACGCCTTATTACCATTGTATTTCCCGTTGTGTCCGTCGCGCATTTTTATGCGGCGAGGATAGGTACAGCGGTCAATCCTATGAACATCGTCGTGATTGGTTCATTGAACGCCTGGCAGTCTTGAACGAAGTCTTTACCATCGATGTTTGTGCGTATGCGGTGATGAGTAATCACTGTCATCTGGTTTTGTACATCGATATTGAGGCGCTGAGCGCGCTATCGATGGACGAGGTCATCAATCGATGGTGTTTGATTTACCGTGGCCCGGAAGTGATACAACGGTATCTGTCGGGAGACGCCCTGAACGAATTCGAGCTGCGTGCCGTGTCATCGATTGCTGAAACCTGGCGGAGTCGTTTAGGTGATTTGAGTTGGTTTATGCGGTGTATTAATGAACACATCGCGCGTCGGGCGAACGCGGAAGACGGTTGTACGGGCCGGTTTTGGGAGGGCCGCTTTAAATCACAAGCCCTATTAGACGAACCGGCATTACTCACCGCGATGGCCTATGTCGACTTAAATCCGATTCGAGCGAAGATGGCCAAAGACTTGGCCTACAGTCACAAAACGTCCGTGCAACAACGACTAGGAGAAGTGACGAAACAAGATACCGGTGTGACGGTCCCGTTGCGACAATTTGTGGGTACGACAGAAAAAGAAATTAAGGGTATCCCACATAACCTCCAAGATTACCTGCGTTTAGTCGATTGGACGGGTCGGTGTGTCCGACAAGGCAAGCGGGGAGCGGTTGACGAAGATTCGCCCCTGATATTGATTCAACTCGGCATTGCCGTTGACGAATGGTTACCCACCGTCACCCAAATGCAGGCTAGGTATGAACTGGTGATGGGGTCGCCGGAGAGAATGAAAGCGCATGCTGAGTCTCGGGGTGGGCACTTCTATCGCGGCTATCGGCATGCGTTGAATTTCTATCGCCGGTTAGCGGCTTGACGGTGTCTCAGATTGTATCGACGTTACTTTGTTTTTTTAATGGGTGTCCTTGCCGCGCGGCGTGTTAGTAGGTGCGTTGGTTTTTATGGTCGCAACCCTTCAGTATTGATTTTAGATCTCAGCGGTGCATTAAAAAAACAATTCGCGAGGATGGATTACGTTTACATTCACGACTAACGATCAATAAGTTATAATCACGGACGTTGATGTTTTAGTCCCCACCAAAATCTGCAAGTCATTGAAATGCCGGGATAGCTCAGTTGGTAGAGCAACGCATTCGTAATGCGTAGGTCCGGAGTTCGAATCTCCGTTCCGGCACCATTTTCAATGAGTTAAGGCCTATATGCCCGTTCGTTCGGGGCACAGCGTTGGTTATAACAATTTTCAGAATGATGTCGCCGCGCTGATCCGGCACTACTGGTTGTTTTGGCATTCGCCTGGCAATGACTGCGCGACTTAATTAATTTTCTATTTATTCAAGTACTTACTCAGTCGGATTGACCTCTAGCGCCCGCGTCAAACCGCCGCTAGATGACAAGATACGACGCGTTTATT
>JBLFWZ010000156.1:0-10767 GCA_047611905.1 Gammaproteobacteria bacterium
ACCCGCCCGCAACGCAATCACATAATCATAGCGACGCGCATCGCCCTGCACACCGACAGACTTAACTGGAAGAAAAACTGCAAACGCCTGGCTGACCGCATCGTAGAGATCCCAGCGTCGTAGCGCGTCGATAAAAATCGCGTCTGCCAAGCGCAAGCAATCGGCAAACTCTTTATTCACCTCGCCAAGAATACGCACCCCGAGACCGGGGCCAGGAAACGGGTGCCGATAGACCATATCCGCTGGCAAGCCCAGTTCTACGCCTAACTTTCGAACTTCGTCCTTGAACAGATCGCGCAGTGGTTCGAGTAATTGCAACTTCATGTGCGCGGGCAGACCACCGACATTGTGATGCGATTTAATGACATGCGATTTGCCCGACCCAGCGGCCGCGGATTCAATGACATCTGGATAGATAGTGCCTTGCGCGAGCCATTTCACGTTATCGAGCTGAGCCGCCTGTTCTTCGAACACCTCTATAAAGACGCGCCCGATGACCTTGCGCTTGTTCTCCGGATCCGAGACTCCGTGCAGTTCCCGAAGAAAGCGTTGTTCGGCGTCGACTCGGATCACTTTAACGCCCATGTGCCGCGCGAACGTGGCCATCACATCGTCGCCTTCCTGCAAACGTAGCAGGCCATTGTCGACGAATACGCAGACCAGCTGCGGTCCTATTGCTTGATGTAATAGAGCCGCCACCACCGAAGAATCAACGCCGCCTGAAAGTCCTAGGAGGACGGTATCTTGGCTGACTTGCGCACGAATTTTATCGATTGCATTGCGCGCGATATTCGATGACGTCCACAAATTGCCGCAGCCGCAAATATCGTGCACAAACCGGCTGACAATCGCGGAACCTTGCGTTGTGTGGGTGACTTCAGGGTGAAACTGCAGCCCGTAGAAATGTCGTGTTTCATCAGCGATGCCCGCAATCGGCGCACTGTCCGTCGACGCAATCAACTTAAACCCCGGCGGCATCGCGGTGACGTGATCACCGTGACTCATCCACACGTCTAGTAAGCCGTGCCCATCCGAATTTTCGCTATCTTGGACGCCCTTTAGCAATTCACTGTGACCGCGCGCGCGGACCCGCGCATAGCCAAATTCCCTAATCGATGAAGCCGTCACAGCGCCACCTAGCTGCACGGCCATCGTTTGCATCCCGTAGCAGATGCCAAGTACCGGAACGCCTAGTCGGAAGACGGTGTCCGGTGCGGCGAATCCCGAATCGGCAGTGACGGACTCCGGTCCACCGGACAGGATGATGCCGCTAGGCGCAAACTTGACGATCGAATCTGCCTGCAAATCAAAGGGTTTAATTTCGCAATAGACGCCCGCCTCGCGAACTCGGCGCGCTATGAGCTGGGCATATTGCGAGCCGAAATCAAGGATCAGAATTCGATCTGTGTGAATGGCGTCCAATCGGGTTTCCGTATCAGTCAATGCGGTAATTTGGCGCTTCCTTAGTGATCTGAACGTCGTGCACGTGGCTCTCCCGCATGCCCGCTGAAGAGACTCTCAAAAAACTCGGCTTGGTCCTGAATTCTTCGATGTCTTTGCAACCCGTATACCCCATTGACGCGCGCACTCCACCTAACATTTGATGGACGATAGCGCTGAGTGGGCCTTTGTAAGGCACACGCCCTTCAATCCCTTCTGGAACTAACTTTTCGATCTCACCGGACTCCTGGAAATAGCGATCTGAGGAACCGTGAGTCTGGGACATTGCACCGAGCGACCCCATTCCCCGATAGGACTTATACGAGCGACCTTGATACAGCTCGACCTCACCTGGCGCCTCTTCCGTTCCGGCAAATAAACTTCCGATCATGACCGCATGGGCACCGGCAACCAGCACCTTCGCAATATCACCAGAATAGCGGATCCCACCGTCGGAAATTAGCGGGATTCCGGTCTTTTCAAGACGTTGAGCGACTTCAGCGACCGCGGTAATTTGCGGAACACCGACACCGGTGACGATGCGGGTTGTACAAATTGAACCCGGACCGATACCGACTTTAACGGCGTCAACCCCGGCTGCGGCCAACGCTTCGGCCGCGTCTGCAGTGGCGATGTTCCCACCAATCACCTGAAGTTCAGGATAATTCCGTTTGACCCACTTTATCGTGTCGATCACGCCTTTCGAGTGGCCGTGCGCCGTATCAACCACTAAAACGTCCACCCCAGCGTCCACCAACGCGGCGACTCTTTCGTGTGTACCCAATCCTGTTCCTACCGCAGCACCGACCCGCAGGCGTTGGTCGCCATCTTTACAAGCGTTCGGAAATTCATCGGCTTTTTGGATATCTTTTACGGTGATCATGCCGCGCAACTTGAAATCGTCATTGACCACTAGCACTTTTTCGATCCGGTGTTGATGCAGCAATCCGATAACGTGTTCCTTCGGTGCATCTTCGGCAACGGTGATCAGACGTTCTTTGGGTGTCATAATTTCGCTAACTGGTTCGCCGAATCGAGTTTCGAAGCGTAAATCGCGACTCGTCACGATACCGACCAAATTATCGCCATTGACGACCGGTACACCGGAGATTCCTCGCGCTCGGGTGAGTGCGAGCACTTCACCGATACTGGTACTGGGTGCGACAGTGATTGGGTCGCGTATCACGCCACTTTCGAATTTTTTTACTTGTAATACATGGGCCGCCTGGTCGGCAAGCTCCATGTTCTTATGGATGATTCCAATGCCACCTTCTTGCGCTAAGGTGATGGCGAGCCGTGCTTCGGTGACGGTGTCCATTGCCGCAGAAATGAGTGGTATCTGGAGAACAATTTCGCGCGTTAGACGCGAAGCCAGCTGGACCTCTCTTGGTAGTACATCCGAATAGCCGGGAGCCAATAGTACATCGTCGAAAGTAAGCGCTTCGCCAGAAATGCGCATGATTGGGTTGGATCTCTTAGAATGGTGTGGCTGGATTATATGGGCTGACTAAGCGTCGGTAAACGAACCTTGAACGAAGAACGCACAATAACACCAGAGCTGGCCCGACAAGCGCGCGATATCTATACGGTTTCACGCTTAAATCGAGAAACTCAGTCATTGCTCGAGCGTGAGATCGGCACAATCTGGATCGGCGGGGAATTATCTAATCTCGCCCGGCCCCGATCGGGCCATTGGTACTTCTCTATTAAGGACAACGCCGCACAAACGCGATGCGCGATGTTCAAATCCAGAAATAGGCTGCTGAAATTCGAGCCCCGCGAAGGCATGCAGATTATCGCCCGCGCGAGGGTAAGCATGTACGAGCCGCGCGGAGAGTTTCAGTTACTCATTGAGCATATGGAACTGGCTGGCGAAGGACTCTTACATCTCAAACTCGAACAATTAAAACGCAAACTTGCGGCCGAAGGCCTATTTGATCCACAACGAAAGAAAGATTTACCTGTGTGGCCGCATCGAATTGGCGTCGTAACGTCACCGAGCGGCGCCGCGATAAGAGATGTACTCACCGTGCTCCGACGTCGCAACCCGGCAATTGACGTGGTCGTTTTCCCGGTCGCAGTACAAGGCGCAAACGCCGCCCCTGAAATAGCGCGCGCGATCGGTCGTGCAAATGCCGCGCAGGTGTGCGACGTGCTAATCGTAGGACGCGGCGGCGGTTCGATTGAAGATCTCTGGGCATTTAACGAAGAGCTGGTGGCGCGTGCCATTTACGCATCAGAAATTCCCGTCGTATCCGCCGTCGGACATGAGATCGATTTTACAATTGCCGACCTAGTCGCCGACGTTCGTGCAGCGACCCCGTCTGCGAGCGCCGAGATTTGTTCGCCGGACCGCGCCCAGGCGTTGGGAAGTCTAGATTTGTTGGCGAATCGTCTCTACAAAACTGTCAGCACAAAACACCGCGCTAGCGTCGAGCGATTGAAACATTTGCAAGCTAGACTTCAACACCCGGGTCGCAAGCTAGAACAGTATCACCAACGTATCGATGAATTATTGCAACGTCTTCCGATCAGCGTTGCGACCGGTCTGCACGTTCGAAAAAGCGCCTTGAGCGCATTAAGCGCCAGAATTCAGGCTTGCAATCCGCGTCATCGCATCGTCCACTCCAATACTTTAGTCGCAGAACTTAGGCGACGGTTAAACAGCTCGATGACATCGCAGTTAGATGCTATCAGAGCAGTTTTAGATGAAAACGTGCGGGCCCTAAAAGCCGTTAGCCCACAAGCCACCTTGGAGCGTGGATACGCGATCTTATCGAGTAGCGACGGCGCCATCGCCCGTGATGCAGAGACGGTTTGTGCCGGGGAACAATTATCGGCGACTTTGGCGCGAGGCCGCCTACTCGTTACCGTCGACGAAGTTGTCCCCGCCTTGGTAGACGACGTTAGCGACGAACAACGCGACCATAATGATGGTGACCCGCAACAAACTTAGTCGAACAAAACCAATTCCACTCTCAACGCGTAGCCACCGCCTAAAGCTAGTAGCGCAACTTATAGAACGCCATCCCTAGCCATTCGTGCAAGACCGCACGGCAGGCCACTAGTGCTGATACTGACGGCAACCAATCGAACAATCCGTAGGTCGTGTAAGCACCTGCATTGAAGCCCATGGGTGCCGGTACAACAGCAAACCCCACGTTTTCGAATGCGGTCAGCGCACGCGACATATGAATCGCGTGGGTTACTAAAACGATTCTTGTAACTGGCAACACTTCTCGAGAAAAGCGGGCGTTCTCAGCCGTATTTCTACTCTTTTCCTCGCTCCAACTCACTTCGATGTTGAATTCGTCTTGCAATGATTCCGCCATTAGCTGCCCAAGCGGCAAACTCTTCAAATCGAGAACCGCGCCACCGGCCACGGCGACTGGCAGGTCAAGATCGCGTGATAATTTCGCGCCGTATCTGATCCGTTCTAAGGTATCCGAACCAATCGAATCGCGACCGCCGTATTCCGGAGCTTGGTGCTTTCGCGCACCCGCCAAAATGACAATCGCGTCGGCATCGACCGGCGCGGAGGAATCCAGGGCCGGATGGATTTCGATTAGACGGGCATGCCAACTCGCGACGAATGGGGTACACCAAATCCATAAAGTCGCGAACGCAATGCCAATAACGAGCCGGCGGAGCTGCGCGAATCGGCGCAAAAATATTATTGCGAATAGCGCTGAAAATAAATTTATGCCAGGCGGCAATACCAGCGTCTTAACAAAGTAGCCGAATACGATCTCCATGGCGATGTGTCCTACCGCTAATCAGTGTGCTCTCCGGCCGCCTGCAAATCCGCATGGTAGGACGACCGCACGAGCGGGCCGCTCGCTACATTTGAAAACCCTAGGCCACGTGCGAATTGACCTAATTAGTTGAATTCATCTGGTGTGACGAAACGCTCGACGGGCAAATGTGCGCGACTCGGTTGTGAGTATGGCCCAAGGTCAACAATTTGCAGGCATGTTGTCGCATGTCGGTAAGGACTTGTTTAACTGCGTCGATTGATTCACCAAGTCCTAGCGTTAGTCCCGATTTTGTTGGTACTGCGCTCGTGCGCTCACCGAAACTCTTGAGCTCGCGGACACGCGGGCTGGTCGGTGCTTTAGCTTTAATCCACGGCGGCTTCCCCTGCAGGGGGTCAGCGGTCGGCTCCACCTTAATCGGTATTCGCGAGACTTTATCGGCACCGCATTGGGACCTAGGACGTTGCTTTTGCTCGATCATGTCCAGTAATTCTTTGGCCTTACATATGTCTAGGTAACGTCACGCTACCGTTGCGTTGTGTAGCTTTACCCGACGTTAGCAGTGTTACGCTTGGTACTATCGACGACGAGCCTGGGTTCTGAAGAATACTCCACATCGATCGGCATCGCGTCACCGTAGAGTGATGACATTAATATCGGAACGAGATGCGATGCAGACCTGTCGCAGTCAATATCGACACCCAAATCCTTCAATCGAGTGACTTCCAGCCCTTTATATCCGCAAGGGTTAATGCGTGAAAATGGCTCGAGATCGAGATTCACGTTGAGTGACAGGCCATGATAGGACGTGCCGCGGCGAATGCGCAGGCCCAAAGCGGCGATTTTTGCCTCATCAACATAGACCCCGGGGGCGCCGGCACGCCGCTGCGCTCGGACTCCCTCGTTCGCTAACAAGGAAATAATGGCGTCTTCAATCCGCTTGACCAATTCACGAGGGCCAATGCACGCGCGGCGAATGTCCATCAATATGTAAACGACCAGCTGCCCGGGTCCGTGATAAGTGACTTGGCCGCCGCGATCGCTTTGTACGAGCGGGATGTCACGAATATTCAATAAATGGCTCGCGCGACCGGCCTGACCCTGAGTAAAGACCGGCGGATGTTCTAAGCACCAAATTTCATCGGCGCTGGTTTCGTCGCGAATACTCGCGAAGTGTCGCATCTGCTCCAAAGTAGAGCTGTATGAAACAACGCCGAGCTTGCGTACGACTAATTTCATAGCACCATGAGGATTCGTTCGTGAGCACTTAACTCACGGTATAGATCATCAAGTTGGAGCTGATCACGCGCTTCAAACGTAATCGTAACGGCCAGGTACTTTCCATTCTTACTCGACCGCAAGGCGATCGCCCCTTCGCGAATATCGCCAACATGGCGCGCAACAATTTCAACGACAAGTGCATCAAAATTCTCGCTCGCTAAGCCCATCGCTTTTATTGGGAAATCGCAGGGAAACTCAAATACGGAGTCATTGGACGGATCGTTGACCAAATCTGCGGTTCCTTAGATTAAAGCTGGAATTGGGCGATTCTACCGCTAAATGCGCTAAGCGTCAGAGTATGAACCCATCCGCAACGCCGCACTGTGTCTAGACCGAACGCCACCCGCCGATCTCGCGAGTGGCCAATAGGAGAATTTGAATGGCCAATTGCTGTGTTCAACGTCACAGTTGCTCGCACAAAGTTTAATAAATCGTAAATTCCTGCCGCCATACCGTGTTAGGCATTAACAGCTTGCTAAACTCCGCGGAGCAGTGGCAAATTAAAGGCAGTTCGATGCGTCGAAATCGTCTAGAATCTAATCACGATAATAAGAAACTAAGAGCTTAGGGGGGCAGCGCTTTGATGGATATATTGTTCGCGTTATTTTACCTCGTCGCCATCATCATCGTCGTATTACATTTCACCGGGTGGCTCGAAGATCACAATATGGAGTGGCTTGTCTTTGTAATGGCAGTGCTGGTCTTTCCGGTGGTGATATTTCTTTAAGTACGTCTAATTATCACCCCTTATCACCCCACCCAGGTTCGCCCCTAGCTTAGCGGCTCTGTAAAAGCTTCGGCCTCTGGTGGAAAAGTAATTTCCCGGTATTCGCCAATGGCAACGCAGCATTTTCCCAATCAAATGCGAACATCGCAGCGGTTGGCATCAGCTTTCTACTGTCGATTGTCCGTCGGATCGCTCGGTCCAAGTAAAGCACAAGGTCTTCCAATCCCGGGTTATGCCCAATTATCAACCAGTTAGCCTTCGGTGGTCGAGAAATCAAGCTTAGTAACTGGTCGACATCTGCTAAGTAAAGTCGAGGCTCCCAGTCGATCCGCACGCCGTCCAAGGCTTCACCAATTAGCGTCGCTGTCTGTGCTGCGCGTAATGCAGGCGAGCTTACGATGTAACTCGGTTTGCGTGGCTGAACCGCTAACCAGCGAGCCATTGCTGCCGCGTCTTCGCCCCCCCTTCGTGACAAGGGTCGATCAAAATCTTTGCTGCCCCCCCGCCAATCCGACTTCGCGTGACGCATGATGAATAGTCGATGGCTGTCCATTATTAGTCGTTAACGGTGAACTCTGTCGCAGCCTAGCAACGCCGACTTGAACAGCTCGATTTGCAGCGCTATATCTTTATATCCCCAGGCCCAATTTCACGATGACGACCCAAATTTCAACGTCCAGGTAAATTATTACACGAATGCAAGCACTTGCACTTACTGAAGCCCTCGTGACGCCTAGCGGTGAAAATGTAAATGTCGAAGCAACGCTCGATCTCGCTGTACTCGCGCAGGTGGCACGTGGCGACTGTGTGGAAGTCGAAAGGATCGCCGACCGAACGTTAGAATTGTTCGATAGAACGCTGAAAATCGTTGCCGAACATCATGAATCGGCTAACCACGAACCGCTGATTGGCAATAATCCGAGTCGATTTGTCCCAGAACATCAAGACCTACGCCAACGCTTTTTGTTCGCCGAGACGGTCGGCAGTTACGGTGCACTACACGACTTACTCGACGGCTACTCGCCGGCCTACCAACTCTATAAGGGTTACAACCCGACATCCCAAAAAAATCGCCTAACACCCGATCAAATACGTGCATTGGAGGAATATCGCCAGCAAATTGACGATGCACTACGACATGCCAATGAGTATCTACTGACCAATCCCGGCGCTAGCTACACCAGCGACGAGTTACAAGAACTGAATGCGATTCTGCTCGAAGCCCGAACGCGGCGTGAGTCGCTAACCGCAATTTTAGGTATGCAGCTTATCGTCGATATCGAGGAAGGCGTAAAACAGCTGTACGCCTTCCAAGATAAAATTCGCACCGTCCAACGTTCAATCGACGGCGTCTTCTTGGTCGATAGCGAAGTGATGTTTATGCCGACCAACGACTTGGTCAACATCGTAAATAATCTCTTCAAGGCGGTTGGCAATCCGTTCGTGGCGGAGCACGTCGATGGAATGTTGCTACTTGCTGCGCGCAATTTGCTCATTCAGGCGGTGTCGTTCTATTCATATTACGGCAAGCAACAAATATATTCGGTATTCAAGCGGAAACAAACGACGTTCAATCGCAGCATGATTGCGCATCACATCCGCGAGGAGATCAAAAAGCTCTTTCAGGCATGCCAAACCGAAAATAGACTAGTTCTCAAGCGAGTCATGAATGATGTGGAACGCGAATTCGAAATATCGGTAGATTCAATCCGTGTCGAGGCCGAACGCTCCGCTGTGGAGGTAGTAAACCTCTTGATACCCAAAGCGGCCGTAGCCCTACCAGCTCGCCGCAAGACCCTCCGTCAACGCATTTCGGCCTGGTTGTTTCGATAAACCACTCGGCGATGTAAGATTCGCGGTGCACGTAACGATGTATCGATGGAGACGGACATGCCAACAGTGCGCGCAACTGTCGAGCTATTACAAGATATCCCAATTTTTGCCAGTCTTACCGAAGACGAACTTAGGCAAATAATCCAATCACCGGATAACGGCATAGTGAACTACAAGCCGCTGGAGCCGATCATCCAAGAGGATGAGATCGGCGACTGCATGTATATCGTGCTTGAAGGGGCTGTCGATGTCCGAATCAAGGCCGTCGGTGGACGCGAAATCACCATAGCGACACTAAAGGCAGGGGAGTTCTTCGGCGAGCAAGCGCTCCTACCTGGCGCTACCGGCAAACGAAATGCTGGTGTTCGTGCCTTACAAAGTAGCCAACTCTTCAAGATTACAAAAAAGGACGTGGCCCTTGGCATCAGCCAAGATGAAGACCTGAGCGGTGCACTGGACGACTTAAACTCGCTTGGGGACGACGAGCGCGTGAAAATGCTGATCCGCAGCGTCCGCCTATTTCGCTCGTTATCGCAAAAGGACCTCAATCGAATCGGCACGTGGACCGAGGTAATGAACTTTGATGCCGGAGAAATCGTCGTTCGAGAAGAAGAACAAGGCGATTTTATGTACGTCGTGCTAGACGGCTCCGTTGAGGTATTCCTGGTTGATGACGACGGACAAATCGTCGTCCTTGCAGAACTTTTTAGAGGCAATTATTTCGGCGAACAAGCACTGCTTCCGGCAGGTTCTGGAAAACGTAATGCCAATGTTCGAACGAATGGTGCTTCTACTTTAGTCAGAGTCGCGA
Source organism: Gammaproteobacteria bacterium (assembly GCA_047611905.1). GTDB lineage: Bacteria > Pseudomonadota > Gammaproteobacteria > UBA11873. The sequence continues at coordinate 9,848 of JBLFWZ010000156.1, forward strand.
AAAAATATTTTCAATTGATCATTGACCACGACAATAAACTGATGCTCGCTTTAAATGCTGTCGGCGACGCCCAAAGGAATAAGATCGTTAGCGCTATTGGTCGATCTTATGACCGATAGTTGGGTACGTAGTATTCCAAACCCGAGCGCCTAAAGCTCGTCCATAAAATTCGGTATCGAAGTCGGCGCTGCCGGCTGCAACACGACCACGCCGCGAAATATGAAAACCAATAATTCGTATCCATGAATGCACTAGAAATACATAATCTTGTAAAAACTTATGGAAGTGGTATTTGCGCGTTAGACGGCGTCGATCTCACCGTAGAAGAAGGTGAATTCTTCGCTCTGCTAGGCCCTAACGGGGCAGGGAAATCGACGACAATTGGAATAATTTCGTCCCTTGTTAATAAGACTTCTGGGCGCATCCGTGTCTTTGGCCACGACATCGACAAAGAATTCTCTCTAGCCAAGTCGAAAATTGGTTTGGTCCCTCAGGAACTAAATTTCTCACAGTTCGAATCAGTTTTCGAGATAGTTCTCAACCAGGCGGGTTATTACGGAATTTCGCGCCGGGAAGCGTACAAAAACGGTCAAAAATACTTGGAGCAACTTGGCTTATGGGACCGTCGGGACCAACGCTCTAGAGATTTGTCGGGCGGCATGAAAAGACGACTAATGATCGCTCGAGCCCTTGTGCACCAACCGAAACTACTGATCCTTGACGAACCGACGGCCGGCGTCGATATTGAGCTCCGCCGTTCGATGTGGACTTTCTTAAAGGAGTTAAATGACTCGGGTACGACCATCATCTTAACTACTCACTATCTCGAGGAAGCAGAACATTTGTGCCGTAATATCGCGATCATTGACCGCGGCAAAATAGTCGAAAACACCTCGATGAAAAATCTTCTTAAACGACTC
>JBLFWZ010000157.1:0-10700 GCA_047611905.1 Gammaproteobacteria bacterium
GCGCTGTCCTTGCGGTCGCTTCTTGGGCCGAGACTAAGTAGGAAATCATGTCCACGGCTTTAGGTACACCTTCGATCTCTTTGATAGATGCCAGTGCTACGAACTCTTTGTAGGTGCCTGGTGCTGGGAAGTCGAGTGCACGGATGCGCTCGGCGATGAGGTCCAGCGCCGTCCATTGTTCCGTATATTGGCCCATGAACATCAGATGCAAGGTATTGAACATCGGTCCTTTTACGTTCCAATGAAAGTTATGTGTCATCAGGTACAGGGTATAACTATCGGCGAGAAATTTAGACAGTCCGTCCGCGATTTTTTTTCTCTGCGTCGCGTTGATGCCAATATCGATCGCTCGTTTATTTGCTCGTTTCGTTGCCATTGGTAAAATGCCTCAATAAATTTTTATCGCCCTGGGTGCACGATGTTTGCGCAAATGCCGACTACCATACCGAGGTTGCACTCGGCATGGTCATCATAGAGTCATCACGCAAGACGACGTATGTCGTAGTGGTACTTGAGCGCTTTCATAAATCGATCTCCTGGATCGCAATACCGAGCGCCGTGGCAATGCCGTTGCCATAGTTGGGATCTGCTCTGTGACAATGCCGAATATGGCGCAGTTGAATGTCGCGCGGCGCGGGTCCAATCGAACGCGCTGTGTTGTCAAATAAAACTTGTTGCTGGTGAGGACTCATAAGACGAAATAGGGCACCCGGTTGAGAAAAATAATCCTCGTCTTCGCGATGGTTCCAATGGTCCGCCACGCCATTCAGCGGTAATGGCGGCTCGGAGAAATCTGCTTGCTCCGCCCAGTGGCCTTCGTCATTCGGCTCGTATCCGAGCGTACCGCCGTGATTTCCGTCGATCCGCATGGCGCCGTCTCGATGATAACTATTCACCGGGCAGCGTGGCGCGTTAACTGGAATTAGGTGGTGGTTCACGCCAAGACGGTAGCGCTGTGCATCGCCGTATGAGAACAATCGCCCTTGCAACATCTTATCGGGCGAGAAGCTAATGCCAGGGACGATGCTCGCGGGATTAAACGCGACTTGTTCTACTTCGGCAAAGAAATTGTCAGGGTTGCGATTGAGCTCCATCACGCCTACTTCAATTAACGGGTAATCCTTATGCGGCCAGACTTTCGTGAGATCGAACGGATTGTAGGGCACGGTTGCGGCGTCGCTTTCCGACATAATTTGTACACTCAACGTCCATCTTGGTAAGTCACCGTCTTCAATACTGTCGAAGAGATCGCGGCCATGACTTTCACGATCCTCACCGATAATTGTTGCTGCCTCCTGGTCGTTAAGATTTCGGATACCTTGCTCGGATCTAAAATGAAATTTTACCCAGCTACGTTCATTCGCGGCATTTAGGAAACTAAACGTGTGGCTGCCAAAGCCATGCATATGCCGATAACTCGCCGGGATCCCTCGATCGCTCATCACGATCGTGATTTGGTGTAGCGCTTCTGGTAGCGACGTCCAGAAATCCCAGTTGTTTTTGGCGCTACGCAAGTTCGTGCGGGGATCCCGTTTAACGGCGTGATTGAGATCAGGGAACTTCATCGGATCGCGCAAGAAAAATACGGGTGTATTGTTACCGACCAGATCCCAGTTCCCTTCCTCGGTATAAAATTTAAGCGCGAATCCACGAATGTCGCGCTCAGCGTCGGCCGCGCCGCGTTCGCCAGCTACGGTGGTAAAGCGCGCGAACAATTCAGTTTTTTTGCCCACCGCAGAGAAGATCTTCGCGCGGGTGAATCTTGTTATATCGTTCGTCACCGTAAACGCCCCATAGGCACCTGACCCTTTCGCGTGCATGCGCCGTTCCGGAATAACTTCACGATCGAAATGCGCGAGTTTTTCCAAGAACCAAACGTCTTGTAGCAATTGTGGCCCGCGCTGACCTGCCGTCATCACGTTTTGATTGTCGGCGACTGGGCAACCTGCGTTAGTGGTCAATTTCTTGGTCATCTGATAGTCCTCTCTTGATAGACAGTGGTATTCCAGGGCCTACGTTGCGCTTATTCTCGCCATTCGTATAATGAATTAAAATTTTGTATTTGATAGATAAAATAGATAAAGAGACCAACATCCGATGACAGCGATACCGTCAATTAAACAGCTGCGCTACTTATTGGCTGTTGTCGAACACTTGAATTTCACCCGTGCCGCGCAATCGTGCTTTGTCACGCAGTCCACCCTGAGCACAGGTTTGAAAGAATTAGAGAAGGTTCTCGGCGTTAAATTGGTTGAGCGCGACCGGCAAACCGTACTGATCACCCCGACCGGTCTTGAGGTTGCTCGGCGATCACGCACGATCGTAGCTGAGGTTCTGGACCTCGTAGAACACGTTGTCGGCGCAATCACCCCAATGAGCGGACTCTTGAGGCTCGGGGTTATTCCAACGATCGCACCGTTCGTTCTCCCCGAAGCGATGAAGTTGTTGCGCAAAGACTATCCGGAATTAAGAGTCGCGCTGCGCGAAGATTTAACGGAGAACCTACTTGTTCGCTTGGAAGACGGGCGCATCGATTTCGCGCTGATCGCACTACCGTACGCGACGGATCAGTTTCATGTTGAAAGCCTTTTTGATGACGACTTGTGCGTGCTTGGTCTCAAGGGTGACGCAGCGATCGAAGGACCGCGAATTACTGTGACGCCATCAATTACGGATCGTCTATTACTACTTGAAGAAGGTCATTGCCTGCGCGAGCACACGCTCGTCGCCTGCGGGGCGGCGAATAAGAGCTCGTCCACCGCGGTCGAAGCAACGAGTCTACTTACGTTAGTCCAAATGATTGAATCAGGATTTGGTATTGGATTGGTACCTGCGATGGCTATTAAAAGCGGGCTCGCGAAAAATCCGCAATTAGTGTCGCGTCGCATTGCGAAACCTGGACCGAAGCGGACCATCGCTCTAGCCGCGCGCCGTTCCAGCTCACGGATGGATGATTTTCAAGCGCTCACGGCCATTCTCACACGGTGCAATCCGACGAGTGGACAGGAAAGCCGAGCCTAATCGATCGACCGCCAGACCAGCGGAAATCGATTTGAGATGCGATTTAGAGTCCGCCTTTGGTTCGACGAGTACCCAGAACCGGGTCTATCGAACGGGGGATCGCGGCGCGTCGAGTTCGAGTTCTCATGCACTGCTTGCCCTCGCGTCCAGCGTCTAGACGCGTGCCCAGTGAGCGTCGAGTACGCGAACCGATCGGGCAACGTCCTATGGTTGCGACAAGCGCTGTCCAAACCGACCACTTGGCGGAGTGATCCGCCAAGCGCCTTATCGGCCTGTCAAACGAATCGCTGCCAATTTCCGTTAGCCCCCTCTTGGTAGGTGGCACCAACGTAGTCGGCTAGGCCCGATTCCGACCCACGACGAAGCGATCTACTGCCTAGTTAAAGACCAAGCAAATGTTGGCCGCTAGCCGTTGTGAGAACCGTGCGGATAACCTCAGGGACGAGCAGTAGGGAAATTTCCCGAGGCACGGCTTAACGCGATCATCCAAGGTCGTCCTTATGCGGTCTTAATCGGAATTTGATTGTCATGTCTGATGCAGCAACGCCTCGAACGCGTGTTCTTTTGATCGAAGACGATGACGATAATTTTTCACTAACCAGAGACATGCCGGCAGAAATTCCTGATCATCGCTATGAGCTGAACTGGGCCCGCACTTACGAAACCGGACTTCACGCGATTCATAGTGGCGTCCATGATGCGTGTCTACTCGACAATTTGCTCGGCAAACAAAGTGGACTGGAATTGCTCAACGCTTGCGGGTGGGGGAGGGCGGCGCGTCGCTACCGATCATCATGTTAACCGACTTACACGACCGACGTATCGATCAGGCGACGATGGAAGCTGGTGCCTCCGACTACCTCGTCAAAGGGCAGCTCAATCCAACCTTGTTGGAACGGGCAATCCGTTACGCAACGGAACGACATCGGATGCGCGCGGAGCTCGAACAGTTCGCTAAATACGACTCGTTGACGGGTCTCGCCAATCGGATGCTGTTTCACGATTTCCTATCCGGGGCAATCGCGCGCTCGCAACGCAGCCAATGCGGGCTGGCACTCATGTTTGTGGACCTGGATCACTTTAAGGATGTCAACGACTCGCATGGCCACGGCGCGGGTGATGCTCTGCTGGTCGAGGTCGAGGTCGAGGTCGAGAGGCGCCTGAAATCTTGCGTGAGAACCGGCGACTTAGTCGCTCGACTCGGCGGCGACGAATTCGCGATTGTTCTTGACGATGTCGATAGTGCGGCCGACGTAAAAAGGTATTGCGCTAAATATTCTTAAGATCTTTCGATCGCCGTGCGCGGTCGACAGTCTCGCATTGCAAGCAAGAACTAGTATTGGTGTTGCGTTGTTCCCAAACGATGGAGACACCTCGGATGAGCTAGTTAAAGCCGCCGATTCCGCCATGTACGACGCTAAGCGCTACGGTGGCGATACTTATCGCTTATTCACAAAACCGATGAAAAAAGCGGCGCACACGGCCAGCAAAAGCGAGCGAAGCCTAAGCGACGCCATTGCGGCGAATAACATTGTGGCGTTCTACCAGCCGCAATTCGATGTCCGCACGGGGAAAATTGTTGGTATCGAGGCTTTGGCTCGCTGGGACGACGTTTCGCCGGAAACGTTTATCGTCGCGGCTGAACGTTCCGGTCTAATTATCCCCTTGGCGCATAATTGTTTGCATCGGGCATGCAAACAATTCAGTGCCTGGCGTCGTGCCGGTTTGTTCGATGAGGACACGCGGCTGTCGGTCAATATATCGGCCGTACAACTAATGTGCGACGAATTTTTGAGTACGGTTGCCTCAGCCCTTGAGGCCAGTGATTTGCCGCCACAGGCACTCGAACTCGAACTCGAACTCGAACTCACTGAAACCGCAATGATGCAAGATCCCGACAAGGCGGTCTCGATCCTTGAACAGCTTTTGCGATTAAATGTACGCAGCGTGATGGATGATTTCGGTACTGGCTATTCGTCACTGACCTACCTGAGTCATTTACCCGTGCGAGGCTTGAAAATCGATCACTCTTTCGTGGAAAACATTGGAATCAACCCACAAAATGAAATGATCATTAAAACGATTGTTGGGCTGGCCTCCAATTTGGAGCTGGGTCTCGTCGCAGAAGGCGTCGAAACCGAAGCACAGTCATCATTCCTCCTGGCGAATCACTGCTACGTGATGCAAGGGTGGCTTTATGCACGAGCCATGCCCCCGGAGCTTATTGAGGAGCGCTTAAAAGCGCGCACCCTGATGCGTGTGGTTGAGCCATTGCCAGCGCGATGGGTATAGAAAGAGCAGCGAACGGCGGGCTTAAGTGTGATCACTACGCATGGCTGAGCACTGTGCTGTTCGAGCAACAGGCGTCCAAGCGATATTCAGATCGCCGAGCGCGCTCGCACCACTTAATTTCGGCACACGAGGTAGCGACGAGGATATCGACGAAGCTCGTTCACTTTCAGTAGGGATCAAAATGCGTGCAGGAACCACATCGACCCCAACTCCTGTAAAGTTTCCGAAACCTATGTAAGGGTTAAAGTGAGCAGTACACATAGACCAATAACGATATTAATGGCAGATGACGATCATGAAGATCGCATGTTAACCCAGGATGCTTTCGACGAAAGCAGGGTAGCGAACGACTTAAGATTCGTCGAGGACGGCCAACAACTTCTCGATTACTTGCGCACAATGGGCAAGTTTACGAATAGCGAGGACGCCCCTAAGCCCGGCCTAATCCTGCTCGATCTGAATATGCCCAGGATCGATGGGCGCGAGGCGCTAAAGGAGATCAAGTCCGATCCCAATCTTCGCAGTATACCAGTCGTCATTTTGACAACCTCCAAGGCGGAGGAAGATATCATCCGTACCTACGATCTAGGATCGAATTCATATATCACTAAGCCAGTTACCTTCGAAGGCCTAGTGACGGTGGTTAAAGCTATCGGACAATACTGGACGTGCATCGTTGAACTGCCGTAAACAAAGGCACTGCTTGCCATCACAGGCGCCTTCTGGGTTCGAAATGTGTGACGCGGGAACGACACGCTTAGCGCCCCGCGTTGGGAAACTATGAAATAAAGGTAATGTTTTTGCACGTTAGATCGAGTGTGACGCAAATACTGTTGGGCTTGCTGCTTATGGCTGGCCTCGTCGTCGTGGAGTCCTGCATCACGGGCGAAGAAATACGCGAGGGGCAGCGTATTGCCTCGACTGCGGCGACGAGAAATGAGCTACACAGTTCTTTGCGACATTCGCGATCGCTTGTGACAGTACTGGCATCCGCCGGCGACGCCGCACTGCGTGACACCATGCGACAGGAACTGAGGCGCGAGACGAATCAGTTGCGCCACATCCACCAATTGCTGCTGCGCGACTCAACGGATCTGTCATCGCGAGATGCAAGCGATAAGCTGCGCGCGATCTATATTGAAGCTCCCTATTTTATCGATCGGCAGATGCAAGCCTATTTCAGCGCCGTCGAACAATGGCTAATTCATCGCGATTTACGGTCGTCGCCGCGCTCAGCGGAGCCACCAATCTCCGCAGCCACGTATGTACACCTACAAGCCGCCTTAGATGCCGCCATCAACCAAGCGGAATTGGATAGCGAGGACCATGTAGCGAAGATTCGCCTGCGTGACGCAAGCTTCCTAGGGTTTTAGTTCTTTCGTTGGGGGCCGCTGGGTTTTATCTTTGGCGCCGTCGCAGTCACGAATTAGCCGAAGGCATTAGTTTACAGGCGAACAACATTAGTGCGGCGCGATTTGAAATCCTGGCTGACGCATCTCCAATTGGAATTTTCCTCAACGATCCAAGTGGAGCATGTACCTATACCAACCCGCGCTGGCAAGAAATTACTGGCGTCGGTTTCGACGAATCTTTAGGCGATGGTTGGCAACAAATGATTCATCCGGACGATCTTGAAAAGGTCTTCACGGAATGGAACGCAACGGTCGCGGCAGGCATGGAATTTTCATACGAATTTCGTCTTCTCACGCCGCTCGGAGAGACTCGTTGGTTGCATTCTCGCGCGTCGCGTGTGGATAACATTGATGATGACGCCTTAGCCTATATCGGAACGACTGAGGATATTACCGAACGCAGGGAACTAAGCCTTCAACTACTGCTTGCCGAAAAGCGTTTCGCCCTGGCGCTGCGCGGTACCGCCGACGGTCTGTGGGACTGGGACATCGACAGCGGTGGTTTGTACCTGTCGGAACGTTATTGCGAGCTATTGGGCTACACACAGGGGGCACTCGCGCCTGCGATTGAAACGTTTGAAAACCTCATGCATCCGGATGATAAAGCATCAGCGATGGCCGCCATCGAGCATCATCTTGAAACGCGTGAACCGTATGCCATCGAGATGCGCATGAAGACGAAGTCTCATGGATACTGCTGGTTCAGCGCGGGTGGGCAGGCAGAATGGGACGAAGACGGACGCGCGACACGCATCGCAGGCTCGATTCGAGACATTTCGGAGCGCAGAGAAATCGAACGCCATATGCGACTCACTGACGCATCCATAGAACGTTCGAGCGAAATCGCTTTTCGAGTCGCCGCACTCGGCCAAGTGACGTACGCCAACCCGGCTTCGTGCCGCGCTCTCGGCTATACCTTGGAGGAGATAACCACTCTATCGATATGGGAAATTAATCTCGGCTTAACTGCTGAAAAATGGTCAGCAAGCTGGAACCGCGAGGATCAGGATGCGTCAACAACGTTTGAATCGAACTATCGTCGGCGCGATGGCAGTACGTTTCCCGTCGAGGTCACTAGTAATCTTATCGATGTCGATGGAGAGAAATTCGCTTGCGGCTACGTTCAAGATATTTCTGAACGCCATGATGCCGAGCGCACGGCGCGCCGCTATACCGAAGCACTGCAGCGCTCCAATCAAGAACTTGAGCAGTTCGCGTATATCTCGTCACATGATCTGCAAGAACCGTTCCGGAAAATCCAGGCATTTGGCGATCGACTGAAAGCTTCTAGCGGCGATGTGCTCGGGGAAAAAAGGGCTGGATTACCTTGAACGCATGCGCAGTTCAGCCAGTCGCATGCAGAAGCTTATTGAGGACTTGCTGAGCTACTCTAGGGTGGTGAGCGACGGCAAGGCATTCGCATCGTCGGATCTAAATCGCATTCTCGCCCATGTTCTGGATGACCTTGAAATGCGCGTACAGCGTGAGGGCGGGAAAGTGACGGTATCGGAGCTCCCGGTTATTGAGGGAGACCACACGCAAATGCGACAGTTGTTGCAAAACTTGATCGGCAATGCCCTCAAGTTCCATCCGGATAACCGAGCGCCAATCGTCAATATCAATGCAGAGGTACTCGATGCTGCCGACGCAAGTGGAGAGATGTCGAAGCGGATCGCGATTAGCGTGGAAGACAACGGCATTGGCTTCGAGGAACAATATGCAGATAAAATTTTTGCACCGTTTCAGCGTTTGCACGGTCGTGGGGAGTACGAAGGCACCGGTATTGGACTAGCGGTGTGTAAAAAAATCGTTGAGAGACATAACGGTGAGATCTCAGTGCACAGCGAATTGGGTGTTGGAACTACTTTTCGGGTGGTATTACCGATTTCCCAACCCGCCGACGATATCGCGATTCTCGAATCGGTCTCATCATAAAGACGGCCGTCGCGAACGTGATCACCCATCGGCAACTTAGCATTGTGGTCGTGCAGAATTAGGCCGATGGAGATAAAGGCTGCGCGACAGGCTGGATGATCGTCGATCTGGTGCGGCCGAATTAGCCCGAGCGATTGAGATCGATCCCGCGCTCTGCGCGCGTCTACTGCGGTTGGCTAACAGTCCGTTTTTTGGATTCGCAGCGCAGATAGACAGCGTGCTCGGCAATCAACAAATTGAGAATCTCGTTCTTGCTACGTCCTTGGGCGAGACATTCGTTGGCGTCGAGAACATAGTATTAAACATGGAAACGTTTTGGCACGACTCGGTTCGTCGTGCCGTTGGCTCGAAATTACTCGCGCGCGCATGCAGTGTGTTGGATCGCGAACGGGTTTTTCTAGCCGGCCTGCCGTGCCATATTGGAGAACTCGTCATAGCCTTACGGGCGCCGCAGATGATGGGAGAAACGATGAACTTGCGCTAGTCAGTGACGACATCGACTCGGCAACAGCAGAATTTCTTGCGCTCGTGGAACCGTCACCGCATGCGACACACTACCACGGAGACGGCAGCCAACACGCGGTCATATAAACTAGCCATTCGGGCCATTTCCGCGACCAATGGAAGTGCTGCGATGGTGAGTTCCGGGCGAAACGATCCGCGGTCTGGCCATCTTGATTGCTAGTTCCGTATCAAATCGATTTAAGCGAGGGTTAAGTTCAGCGAGATTCTGCCCCACAGCGAAGCCACGGACCACACACCAATCGAAGGATGAATGATGGCCAGTCCGCGACCGGCGACGCCATCTTATGCCGTTAAGCTAAGGTTCTGTACGCTTTCTACGGGGCTCGTTGATTGGTAGTAGCGCGCGTCGACCAGAACGCCTTTGTCTAGCCGAGCCATCAATTCTTCTGGAGAAATTGCGCGACTGTACAGCCAGCCTTGCATATTTTGACAGCCACAGCTCAATAGAAATTCCGCCTGTGCTTCCGTTTCGACCCCTTCCCCGACCATATCCAAACCCAAATTGTTGGCCAGGCCAACGATTGCACGGATAATCGTTTCACTTTGCCCGTCGATGCCTATGTCGTTTACGAACGAACGATCGATCTTAAGTGCGCAGATCGGCAGCCGCTTAAGATGAACTAGCGATGAGTATCCAGTTCCGAAGTCGTCGAGGACAATTCGGACACCGAGATCGTGCAACTCACTGAGCACGGCGAGTGCGTTATCGGGGTCGTCCATTACCGCCGTTTCTGTTAGTTCCAATTCCAAACTATCTGCAGGCAATGAGCTGTCTCTAAGTGCGTTCTGTACGCTGCGAACGAGATGATTTCCTTTAAGCTGACCAGCGGAGATATTGACAGCCAATCGTGCCGCGGGCGATACGAGTGCTTGCCGTCGCCAATGGCCAAAATGGATGCACGAACGCCGCAAGATTTGGTCACCTAGACGGACGATCAAACCGGATCGCTCGGCGACCGGAATGAAATCGGCTGGCGATTGTCGGTGCCAGCGTGCCAACGCTTCTATGCCTGAGACCATCCCGCTACGAATGTCGATTTGCGGTTGGAAATGGATCGATATTTTGTTTGTCGCGACGTCCTCGGCGAGCGCGCGCTCAAGGTTCGCCGCCGCGTCGTTAGCTTGTTGCATCGGCGAGGAAAAAATACGATAGCCATTACGACCATTATTTTTCGTTTCGTACATGGCCGTATCAGCCGCATTAATTAATTTTGCGGCACTGCCAAATCCGCTACAGTAGAGCGCGACGCCGATACTCGCGTGCGCATGAATTTTTTGTCCTGCAATCTCGCAAGGCTTCTTTAAGGCGTCGAGAACATTCTCTGCGGCAACGCACGCGTTGGCCACACTGCTAATGTCGTCTAAGACGATCGCGAATTCATCGCCACCCAATCGCGCGACGAGATCACCACAGCGTACGCAGGCGCTCAGGCGGTTCGCAACCTCAGCCAGTAACTCGTCGCCTACTGAATGCCCGTGTGTGTCATTAACGAATTTGAAAAAGTCCAGATCGAT
>JBLFWZ010000158.1:0-10541 GCA_047611905.1 Gammaproteobacteria bacterium
GCAGAAACGCGCGAATTAAGTCTCGATGAGATCCTCAGGATCGAATTCATACAGCCCGTCTTTTACCAATCTTCACGCGCCTATTTAGTTGGCAAAATATTCTGGCCTACCCACTCCGCGCCGTTGATCATCGCGCTCAAGCACACAAAAGTCGGCGTCGAGGTTGACGCCATACTGATGTCCGTCGAACAAGTAAGTATTATATTTAGCTTCGCAAGATCGTATTTCTTCGTCGATGTAGAACCCGTCGAAGGCGCCGTCTACTTCTTAAATTCAATTTTGCCTGACAAACCTCTCGACGAACTTTACACGGTTCTTGGAAGAGTACGTCAAGGTAAAACCGAACGGTATCGCACGCTTACTCGACATCTCAAACGAACTCACGATCAGTTTATTCATGCGCGAGGCGCTCCAGGGTTGGTAATGTTGGTTTTTACATTGCCCAGCTACGACGTCGTTTTTAAAATAATTCGGGATCACTTCGGTTATCCCAAAAATGTCAGTCACCAAGAGGTCAAAGACAAATATAGTTATGTTTTTAAACACGATCGCGCTGGTCGACTGATCGACACGCAAGAGTTTCGACATATCGAATTTCCACTTGAGAAGTTCTCGGACGGCCTGCTGAAAGAATTACTCGATTCTACTGCGGCAAGCGTCCGCATCGACGGTCAACAACTCGTCATTGATCACCTCTACGTCGAACGGCGCATTACACCGCTCAACCTGTACATTGAAGAGAACGAACGATCTAAAGTAGAACTTGCCGTCATTGATTACGGTCAAGCGATCAAAGACCTGGCGTTAACTAATGTGTTCCCTGGCGATTTGTTGCTGAAGAATTTCGGTGTCAGCCGGCACGGACGGGTGATTTTCTACGACTATGACGAACTTTGCCTAGTCACGGATTGCAATTTTCGTGACGTACCCGAACCGTCGTTCGACGAAGATGAAATGCGCCCAGACAGTTGGTTTTACGTCGCAGACAATGACGTCTTTCCGGCTGAGTTCATTAAGTTTCTGTCGATGGACAAAGCACTTAAAGCGCTATTCCATGAAGTGCACGGGGATTTGCTCACGGCCGATTATTGGCGCGGCATTAAGAAGCTCCATCTGGATAATAAGATACTCGACGTCGTGCCATATACACGTCCCGGCCCGGTTTCAACACACGTTTCGATTAACAGCTTCTAGTAGCCACGCGCATCGCCTCGCGAACCCACATTAAAATACGATTGCATCTGTAACTCAGAATCATTAGCATTTACACTGCTATTTAGAATAACAGTGGCAGAATAAATGAGCGCTCGACCCGCACCAACTTGCAAGACTCTCGGCACGTTGCGCCATGGCGACCGGGCGCTAATCATCGATGTGGAGTCTGCAGATCCAGTATTCAATGCGAAATTGGCGGCTCGCGGTCTTGTTCCTGGTGTAGAGGTGGGTGTATTGCGCAGCGGAGATCCTTTCATGGTCTCGGTAGACGAGGCGCGTTGGGCCATGACCCGGGATGACGCAAACGCAATTCAAGTTAATCTCATCAAATCGACAGGCAATTCGCTGCTCCGTAAATTCTGGCATCGGTAATGCCGTCTTTGGCGAACCTTAAGGCCGGCCAGACCGGCATCGTCCAGGGCTTTACGCAGGAAAGCACCAGCGCCCAACGATTAATGCAATTAGGCATAATTGAAGGCGAAAGAATCGAGGTTATCCGCCGCGCGCCTGCCGGCGATCCAATCGAAATCCGAGTGCTCGGCTACTCACTATCTTTACGTACCAGCGAAGCGGCGACTATCTTGGTCGACACTGAAGACTAATGGGCGACAACACCATCCAAGCCACCCCCATCATCGTCACCCTCGGCAATCCGAACACCGGCAAAAGTACGCTATTCAATGCCTTGACCGGGATGCACCAACAGGTAGGTAATTTCCCGGGGGTTACGGTCGAGCACCTTCGAGGCGAAGCAGAGATTAACGGCCAAAAAGTTGTCTTCGTCGACTTACCGGGTACCTATTCTCTAGCTGCACAATCGCCCGACGAGATGGTCGCCATCGATGTGTTGCTTGGCCGGGTTGAAAACGTCGGCCAGCCAAACGTTGTAATTGTCGTAGTCGATGCAAACAATTTACGTCGCAATCTTTTTCTAGCCTCGCAAATATTAGAACTTTCGCTACCCGTCGTCGTCGCGCTCAACATGATGGACCTCGCCGATTCGCAAGGTACCTTGATTGACGTGGATGAATTAGCCAACGCACTGCAAGCACCAGTGATTGCGATGTGTGCTGCACGCGAAGAAGGCGTCGATAAGCTTCGTGAAGCAATCGCGTTGGCCTTGACTGCCGATTTTGCTGGACGCCAGGTTATTGATCGCAAATTACGAGCGGCAGCAGAGAATATCGCGCAATCGATCGGCCCGAATGCGGACAATTTAACCGCGATCGATATCGAGCGAGCGTTGATCGATAAGAGTGGTTATGCCGAGCAACGGTTATTAAATTTCGATCCGTCACTAGCGACGGATCTTGAATCCGTTCGCGGCGAACTCGGTGCTGGGCGCCCTCTGGCGACCTTAGAGGCGCGCAATCGCTACACCTGGATAAACGAAATAGTTAACCGGGTCGAGCAGCGGCGCGAAATTCGGAACCGCGGGACGGATCGAATTGACAAGGTGCTCAATCACCCGCTTCTAGGCAGTCTAATATTCGTATTGACGATGGGACTGGTATTTCAATCGGTGTTTGCTTGGGCAGGCCCACTGATGGAATTTATCGATTCTCAATCGAGTTACTTGAGTGCAGCAATAGCTAAGCTGGTCTCGTCTCCACTGGTGGCCAGTTTTCTAAGCGATGGCGTCGTTGCAGGCGTTGGCAGCGTGATCATTTTCCTGCCGCAGATCATCATCCTATTCGCCTTCATTATTGTGCTTGAAGATACTGGCTATATGTCGCGGGCGGCATTTTTGATGGATCGATTAATGCGCTGGTGTGGACTGTCCGGACAATCGTTTATTCCCATGCTGTCGAGTTTTGCCTGTGCCGTCCCAGGTATTATGGGGACAAGGGTTATACCCGAGCGGCGCGACCGCATTGCAACGATTGTAGCCGCACCATTTATGACCTGCTCGGCGCGATTGCCCGTTTATGCGCTGTTAATTGCCGCCTTTATCCCCCCGCAAACCTACCTTGGGGGCTTCGTTAACTTGCACGGGCTGGTGCTCCTCGGGTTCTACTTTCTCGGCATGGTAGGCGGCGTCTCAACGGCGTATTTACTTAACAAAACTTTTCTACGCGGACCGACACCGACCTTCCTGCTCGAAATGCCACCTTATCGGGTGCCGAACATTCGCTCCATGGCAATCAAGCTCTATGGACGGGCAAAAATATTTTTGATCCGTGCCGGTACGGTCATCTTCAGCGTTGCAATCGTGATCTGGTTTCTCGCTACTTTTCCGCAATCTCAAATGCCCAAAGACATAGAGCCCGGCAGTCCCATAGCGGCGCAATTCTCGCTTGAGAATAGCTACCTTGGCACCGCCAGCAAAACGATATCGCCATTTTTCGCGCCACTTGGCTGGGATTGGAAGGTTACCGCAGCCGTGATCGCGTCGTTTCCCGCTCGAGAGGTCGTTATCGCCGTTCTCGGCACAATCTATGCAATCGACGATTCAGATGAAGGCTCGTTACTTGACCGTATTAAAGAATCGCGACGCGCTGACGGTAGCCTGGTATTTACCTTGCCTATGGCATTGGGCCTGATGGTTTTCTACGCGCTATGTTTGCAATGCGTTGCGACGATCGCGGTGATGAGACGTGAGACGAATACCTGGCGTTGGCCAATCTTCGCTTGGGTTTATATGTCTACGCTGGGCTACGGCGGCGCTTTTTTGTGTTTCCAAGTCGGCACCTCACTGCTTCACACTTAAGTTCGAGTTATCGCTGCCCGATTCGGGCGCTCCTTTTAAAGTCCCGGTTACCGTTATTTAGCTTGCGCAATTAAACGGTATACTGCGCGGCCGCTTAGTAACGAATAACTCTCAGGAGCCACGCTCGATGTTTCAGGTGACCGATGACGTCCGGATAGACGGTCTCAAACCCTTAATTCCGCCAGCCATTCTGATGGAAGAAATGCCCTTAACGGAACAAGCTTCCAATAACATCGTGGAGGCGCGACGCATCGCGGGTGCGATTGTCAAAGGTGATGATGACCGACTCATGGTCGTTGTTGGCCCGTGCTCCATTCACGACACCGAGGCGGCGCTCGAATACGCGACCAAGTTGCAATCCTTGGCGACGACATTACGCGATGAACTTTTCGTGGTGATGCGAGTGTATTTTGAAAAACCGCGTACAACGGTCGGCTGGAAAGGATTCATTAACGATCCGAATCTGGACGGCAGTTTTGATATCAACAACGGGCTGCGGCAAGCTCGCGGCTTATTACTAGAGCTTGCCGAGCGAGGATTGCCTGCGGGTTCAGAATTCCTCGACGTCATTACCCCTCAGTTCATCGCAGATTTAATTTCTTGGGGCGCAATTGGCGCGCGAACAACCGAAAGCCAAATTCACCGGGAGCTAGCGTCCGGCTTGTCTATGCCAGTCGGGTTTAAAAATGGTACCGACGGCAATGTTCAAATTGCGATTGATGCAATCGGTGCAAGCTGCCATGCCCATCATTTTTTATCGGTTACCAAACAGGGCATCTCGGCAATTGTGAACACCACAGGCAACGACACCTGCCACCTCATATTGCGAGGGTCGAACGTCGGACCTAATTTCGACCACTAATCTATAATGGCGGCCCAATCAAATTTGGTCTCGGCGGCGGTAAACGACCGTATCATGATCGATTGTAGTCACGGCAATAGTCGTAAAAATCACGCTAACCAACCCCTCGTCGCGACGGAAATCGCTCAACAAATCGCCAACGGTAGTCATTCGGTGATGGGCGTTATGATCGAGAGCCACCTAAAAGCCGGTAAGCAGAACCATCAAAACGGTGTTCCGCTCGTATACGGACAGAGCATTACGGATGCCTGTTTAGACTGGGACGCTACGATTCCGGTCCTGGAGCAACTCGCGGCAGCCGTACGGACACGCCGGCAACGATAATCCACACAAACTCGTGTCAATTGCGCGCGTCGATCGCGAGCGCCTGCGCCTTCATTTGCAGCGCAGCGGCCAGACAGAAAGTTGAGTCTGGCAGTCGGAGCGCAATTAAAGAAAACACGTTCGCTCGCGATCCCGCGTATTTAATAAGACCGGTGATTCGTCTCGACGACACATAAGGATATTCCGAATCCGACTTTCCAATTAGCACAGCCTTGCTTGATAATTCGATTTAGTTCTAATTAACGAATCGAAAATTCCTTGTGGATATAAACACCTCACCTACGCAACGCCCGGCTTCGCCCATCGATATGCCTTCAGCAAATCGGTTTCTATCCGATCAGACACCCGCGAATATCGTCGATTGGACGCGCCTAAATTTCATCCGGCCTGTGCTTACGACAAATTTTCGTCCACATTCAATCGGTTTAATCCACATGGTGGCAACCACCCTTCCGGATATACCAATTCTTTGGGTGGACAGTGGTTACAACACGGACGCGACGTATCGATTTGTCGACTTAGTCGTCGAGCGATTGAATCTAAACTTACACATCTATCGCCCACAGGACATCTCATCAAAATTTCGGCATTGCGTGAGCGATCTTCCTGTGATCGGGTCCGTAGAGCACGCAGCGTTCGTACGACAGGTGAAATTGGAACCGTTCGAGCGAGCATTAGCGCAGTGGCAACCCGACGTTTGGCTGACGGGCATTCGCGCCGACCAAACGGCGTACCGTCGCTCGCTTGGCACGGTCTCAGCGGGGCCCCGAGGTATCGTCAGGGTCGCCCCGATCCTTGCCTGGACTGAGGTCGATTTAGAAGGCTATATTTATTTTAATAATCTTCCGGACTATGACGACTACTTCGATCCGACCAAAGGCTCAGACGATCGCGAATGCGGACTTCAAACCCTCTCCGTGGAGCATTAGGCCTCAACCGTGACGGGGATATTGCCGATAATATTTCGCCATTTCTTGGGGCCCGTCTCATGTACGGATTCGCCTTGAGAATCGACCGCCACCGTCACAGGCATATCTTCTACGACAAATTCTCGAATCGCTTCCATCCCCAAATCCTCAAAGGCGACTATGCGCGACGCGCGAACCGCCTTGGACACGAGATAGGCCGCCCCGCCGACAGCCATTAAATAGACCGCGCGGTGCTTTTTAATTGACTCGATGGCGACTGGCCCCCGCTCTGCTTTTCCGATCATGCCCAACAGACCTGTTTCGGCCAGCATCATGTCCGTGTATTTATCCATTCGCGTGGCAGTTGTCGGCCCGGCAGGCCCAACAATCTCGTCGCGCACGGCATCGACCGGCCCCACGTAGTAGATAAATCGATTATTAAAATCCACACCGTCAGGCAGACTTTCGCCGCGCTCAAACATTTCCTTAATGCGTTGATGTGCGGCGTCACGGCCCGTCAACATCGCCCCATTAAGCAAAATCGTTTCGCCGGGTTGCCAAGTCGCGACTTCCTCAGGCGTCACCGTGTCGAGGTTTACGCGACGGGCGGTGTCACCTACGGACCAACTGATCTCCGGCCAATCTGATAACTTCGGCGTCGGTAATTCAGCAATACCACAACCCGTCAAAGTGAAATGTATGTGCCGTGTGGCTGCGCAATTCGGAATTAACGCCACCGGTTTCGACGCCGCATGCGTCGGGTAGTCTTTAATTTTCACGTCCAACACGGTCGTCAGGCCACCGAGTCCTTGCGCACCAATGCCTAGTGCGTTCACTTTTTTGAATAACTCGATACGCAATTCTTCGACATTCGTCTTCGGCCCACGCGCGATCAGTTCTTGCATATCGATGGGATCCATTAAGGAATCTTTGGCCATCACCATTGCTTTCTCAGCGGTGCCACCAATCCCTATACCAAGCATCCCAGGCGGGCACCAACCAGCACCCATGGTCGGAACGGTTTTGAGCACCCAATCGACAATACTGTCGTTCGGATTCAGCATGACGAATTTCGATTTATTCTCAGACCCACCGCCTTTTGCCGCGACGGTGATATCAAGTACATCGCCCGGCACAACACTCATGTGAATAACGGCCGGCGTGTTGTCTTTGGTATTCGCTCGTTTACCGATCGGGTCGGAAACAATTGACGCACGCAGTTTGTTTTCGGGATGTAAGTACGCGCGTCTCACGCCTTCATTGATCATGTCTTCGAGGCCACAATCAGCTTGCCATTGAATGTTCATGCCTATCTTACAAAATACCGTGACGATGCCGGTATCTTGGCAGATCGGACGCCGACCCTCCGCACACATCCGTGAGTTGATCAGAATTTGCGCCATCGCGTCTTTCGCCGCCTGCGACTCCTCCAACTCATAGGCGCGCGCTAGGTTTCTGATGTAGTCCGGCGGGTGATAATAAGAAATATACTGAAGGGCATCCGCTACGCTCTGGATTACGTCTTCCTGTTTTATCGTCGTCACAACTCTTTCTCCATCCAATTGCTGCTCTGGGCTT
The DNA here is from genome assembly GCA_047611905.1 of Gammaproteobacteria bacterium. GTDB lineage: Bacteria > Pseudomonadota > Gammaproteobacteria > UBA11873. The sequence goes on from JBLFWZ010000158.1 coordinate 7,598, forward strand.
AGGATAAACCATGCTAGAGCGGATGCGCACAAGAAACTCGAACTTATGTCGCTGAATACGGCGACGACAGGTCGCGCACGGTTAAATCGGCGCTAGCGGGGAATAAACCTACGGCGGAAAACCAAAGTCTCCCACGGACGAGGAATCTTGATCGCTAGCGATTATGTTTGCGAACCAATCCGAGGGATGGCGTGCGTATCAAGTGCAATACAAACATTCTTCGTTTCCATATAGAAATCAAAACTATAGTCGCCACCGTCGCGCCCAATGCCGCTCGCTTTCATACCGCCAAATGGCGCCGGTAAATGGCGGTTGTTCTCCGAATTCACCCACACCATTCCGGCGTCCAAATCGCGTGCTAGCCGATGTCCACGCCCAATATCTTGGCTCCAGACGTACGCGGCTAGCCCGTAATCAGTTTGATTCGCGATCGCAAGCGCATCGGCCTCATTGACGAATGGAATGGCCGTTAGCACGGGGCCAAAAATCTCCTCGTTGGCGATTCGCATGCCTGGCGTGGCATTCGTAAACAAGGTTGGCCGCACGTAATTTCCTTCGCCACCCTCTTCCCACGATGAACCTCCGGTTGCGACGGTCGCCCCTTCGTTCTCCGCAATGGTGAAGTAAGTCTGCACTTTTTCCAGATGGCGCTGATGGATCAACGGTCCAACTTCAACATCGGGATCCAATGGATGGCCTATCTTAAGCGCTGCGGCTCGGTCGGACACCGCGGCGCAAAATTCTGCGTAAATCGATTCTTCAATTAACACGCGACTCGACGAAGTACAGCGCTCTCCGTTCAAGCTGTAAATCATGAACACGACGGCATCTAGCGCCCGATCTAGGTCAGCATCTGCAAACACGATCACGGGATTCTTTCCGCCGAGTTCGGCATGTAGACGTTTTAGGCTCGGCGCGCCTTGGATCATTATCTGGCTGCCAGTTTTCGACTCCCCAACAAAGGCGATCGCTTTTATAGCGGGATGCTCGGTGAGCAGTTTGCCAGTTAGCTCACCGGTTCCATGTATCGTGTTCAATACGCCACGCGGCAAGCCCGCGGCGTAACAGATCTCCGCGAGTAATGCGGCTGTCAACGGACTCCACTCCGCCGGTTTGTGTACCACCGTGCAACCCGCAGCAAGCGCCGGCGCGATTTTCCACGTTGACAACATAAAGGGCGTGTTCCACGGCGTAATAACCGCGACCGGACCAATAGGCTGGCGCAAGGTGTAGTTAAGATGTTCAGTTGCCGGAAGCGACACACCGTCTCGCGCACTGGGCGCACGGTCGGCGAAGAACCTGAAGTTTTCAGCCCCGCGCAGCGCCGCTTTACTCATAAATCGAATGGGTTGCCCGGTGTCGACGCTTTCGACAAGCGCGATCTCCTCACTACGCGCAACAATTGCATCGGCAATACGGTGCATTATTGCCTTGCGTTCTTCTCCCGGCGTTAGACGCCATGTCTCGAACGCCACGGCGGCGGCGCTAGCGGCCGAATCGACATCGCGCGCCCCGCCGAGCGCCACCTCACCTAGGTGAGTGTTGTCGATGGGTGTCGAGTTTTCGAACCGTGCTCCATCGACGCTATCTTCGTAGCGGCCAGCGACAAAATGTTTCAACGGCGCGAGTCGAAATCGCTCGAGATACCGTTCCGCTTGCGTTCGATGTTGCTCAAAATTTGCGCTCATTATGTTTTACGCTCGGCTATCCAATCCGGCAGATTGTTGAATTTGAAACTTGTGTGCGGATCGATTTCTTGCATTTCAAACGAAATGGCCAAGGGGTTCTTTTCAAAGTAAGCACGCATGTATTCGCATACAGCGTCGTAAATCGCCTCGCCCGCTTGCTGGCGGACAGCGATTGATCGTCCGGGGCCAATTCGGGCTGTCACATGCACGAAACCGTTGTCTGGATGCCCGTCGGCGATGGCATAGGTCTGCCGACGCGCGGCGCGAGTGCGGGTGCCTTTAAGGGGGAAAACACCGGTTTCAATTGCCGCATCGTGAACGGCTTGAATGAGATTTTGTATATCGACACAAGCCTCTAAATTTGCTGAATACTCAACGATAAAATGCGGCATAAGTTGTTTATCTCAGGAAACCAAAATTCGACACGTTGCTACCCTATCGCAATACGCTTAACATGTTAAGTAATTAATCTAGTTTCAATCAAATCGAACTATTGCGAGGGTATTTAATTGACCGCCAACGTCCAACAACTGCGCGGATCCGTACCGCCGATCATTACGCCATTCAAGAACAACGACGTAGATTACGATACCTATGCCAGCCTAGTGGAATATCAGATCAGCAACGGTTCGCACGGCATTCTTGTCAACGGCACGACCGCAGAACCTTCGACTTTGAGCGTGCAAGAACGGAACCGTCTTGTTGATATCGCAGTGTCCATCAGCGCGGGCCGACTGCCGGTTTACGCTGCAACCGGTTCTCAATCGCTAGCAGAAACTTTAGCACTAACTGATCACGCGGTGGCAAGTGGGGTCGATGCACTGTTGATCGTCACTCCCTACTACATCCGCCCACCGCAGCGAGGTCTCATCGCCTACTACCTGGAGATTGCAAAGCGTCACAATGTCCCTTGGATGATCTACCACATCCCGGGTCGGACTGCAGTTAACGTAACGCTCGATACGCTTAAAACTATCAAGAACAAATCGCCCCATTTTGTTGGTATGAAGCACGCGGTAAACGATCTCGGGTTCGTGTCCGAATGTGTAGCGGAATTTGGCGCCGATTTCCGCATCTTCGTCGGCCTCGAAGAATTGTCGTTTCCAATGATGGCGCTCGGAGCATGCGGACTTATGAACGCCGTCGGAAATTTACGCCCCCAAGCCCTGGCCGAGATCTGCGCCGCCGTTTGGAATAACGACTTATCGGCGGCGCGTAGTCATCACGAACAACTACTCGAACTCAATCAAGCCGTG
>JBLFWZ010000159.1:0-10417 GCA_047611905.1 Gammaproteobacteria bacterium
CGCAACACCGGTGTTTCAAGTAAGACAAGCTGGATAAGGCCTATTTGGCGATAGCCGACCGCGGCTCTAATAGAGCGATGTGTGACATCGTCGACTCGAATCAGGGGAGTGCAATATGAGCAATCGATACGATGGTGCAGGTTATGGTGGCGAGACGATCGGCTTTGGAGAACGGTTGGCCATTGTTAACGTAGATTTTCAATTGGGATTTACCGATCCGAAATATCCCACGGGACAATCGCCCCACGTTCACGCCGCAGTAGAGAACACAGCAATATTACTTAAGCATGCGCGTGCCAAACGCCTGCCGGTTGCTTCGTGCAATGTCGGCTGGTGCAGCGCGCAAGATATGGGGCACTGGAAAGTGAGTTCCTTATACGACGGCACATTCTTCATCGGGCACCCGTCGATGGCGCTCGACCCGCGTATTTACGAGCCAGACTACGACGTCGCGTTTACGAAATCTGCGCCGTCGATCTTCTTTCAAACACCGTTAGTGCTATTTCTAACCAAACAAAGAGTGGATACCGTGATCATCACAGGGTGCACGACCAGTGGTTGCGTACGTGCATCCATTAACGACAGCTTCTCCTACGGTTTCCGTACCATCGTTGCCGAAGAATGCGTCGGCGATATGGAAGAAGGGCCACACAACGACAATTTACGCGATGTGGGACGCCGTTATGCGGACGTGATGAAATTACGCGATGTGTTGCACCATATCGATGGGCTGGCGGAGAATTCTGCGCGGCAACCGTTAGCTGCTAGTCGTTAAGAGGGCCCCCGATGCCGCTCGTCAATATCAACAACCATGAAATGTACTATGAGATCCACGGTGAAGGTGACCCGGCAATCTGTATAGGAGGATGGGGTACGTTCTGCCATGGCGGTGAAAGGAACATGGCTCGCGGATTAACAGACGAATACACCGTGTTGTGTATCGATTACCGCGGCATTGGTGAATCATCCGACGACTTGAACGTTCCGCCAAGCATCGAGCTACATGCTGAGGATGTGATTGGTTTGTTCGAGTATCTCGAGTGGACAAACGTGAGATTCGTGGGCCTGGTCGGTATGGGCGCATGCATCGCCCAACAAGTGGCCTTGATGCGTCCGGATCTCGTGCGCTGTATGGTTAATATGGGCTGCTGGGTAAAAATGGATCCACTCCTCGAAGACCAGCTACAGATGTTCGTCACGACGCATCGCGAAGCGGGGTTTCTTGAATTCCAGCGCTTGGTCGTGATGCTGTCGTTCTTACCCGAGTACTACAATGAGAACCGGGACAAGTTACTCGGCTACGATGGCGGCTGGAAGGAACTCAACAATAACGTCGATACGCATGCCCGCTTGGTACAAGCCTGCGTTGGCCACGATACATCCCAGCGTCTACACGAAATTACCGTGCCGTCGTTAATTTTGCACGCCGGCCAAGACCTAGTGACCGGTCCACGCACAACCGAGCCATTAGAGCGAGGTTTGCCGAATGCCACCGGCGTACTCATGCCGGACGTGGCCCACGTAGTCGCGGGACGCGAACAGAAGAAGCGTTTTTGCGATATATTGCTGCCATTTCTAGCGCATCATTAAGCGCAAAAGACCGCCTCTATCAGGCCTGCAGTGCGTCTATTGGACTAACAAAGAACTCGTCGTGTGGGCAAGGCGAAATGCGGCAACGCTTAATTCGCAAGCATCTTCGCAAGGCTTGCAACATTCGCTAGCTTTTCGAGATCCTCAACAGTCGAAATGATCTCTTCAACCCGATCGTGTGGAAGGCTTATCGCGGCTAACTCACGAAACTTCGCGACGACTTCACGATGACCTTGCTCCGGCTTGTCGCGCGGGAATTCGGTCGTGACGTGCAATTCTCGGCTATCGTTTAGCGTGACATCTAGCTGATAGCACATGCGGTGCTCGTTAAACCATGCGAGCTCTGCCTGCGGATCCGCTCTAACGTCGATGCGCTTCAGCAACCCTTGAATTTCGTCCGAATGGATGCGCGTGTCATCGTACATCGCCGGCAACAAAGGATCGCCTAACAACGTCGTGGCAATGGTGTAAGGCAGGGAGAACATCGCGTCAACCGCCCCGGCGGGATTGAAGTCTGCAATTCGCTCTGCGCCGAGGCCTGTGGCCGTAAGCCGAGTCACGTCATCGGCAGTGAAGTTTTCCGTTTGCATCATCTTTTTTAGCGCAACGTGTGGTGGATGATTCCAGGCGATTGAAGGATGCACTTTAAATTCGGTTTCCAAGATGTAGTGCGTGTTGCCCAGATTTTGGGTCATGATTGAGTGATCACATTGATCGGAACCCGCCATGATCCAAAAACCCTCGTCTCCATCGAGGATGCCGTGCCCTCCGCGGAAACCTTCCGCTGCCGATTGAGCACCGAACGTTCCTCCTAAAGACATCCATCCCCAGCCGAGTTTTGCTTCACGCATGGGTCGAGTTTCCGCCACCGTACCAAAGTATTTGTAAGCGGATGGAACCGGCGCATAGGTACCCGTGATGCCCATCGCAGTGTCCATTCGCTCGGCATCGAGGTCGAGCAATCGGCCTACGGCGACACAGGGAGCGAATGGCGTATATTGTTGGCCCCAGACTTGCGCGCCACGTTCGGCGCTCGGCTGCATGGCTAAACCAATGCGCGTACCAATTTCATAGCCACGTTCGATTGCGATCAGAAAATCGCGGCCGCTGGCACCATGATGTTCGGCAATGGCAAGCGCGGCAGGGATCGTAACGGGCCCAGCGTGGATGCAATAGCAAACGACATCTTCGTAATCGAGCGCGAACGCGAGCGACGCATTCGCATAAGCGGCCATCGCAGCGGAGACTTGTCCACCTTGGCCAATCAAAGTGGCTTGCGCCAGCCCGCCACCCGTGGCGCGCGCGAGGTTCAAGTGATGTTGTCCAATTTGCGTTTCGGCGCCACCGAGTGCGGCACCGAGAATGTTTAGGATCGCAGTTTTCGTGTGGGCAACGACCTCATCGGGTAAATCGTCGAAGCTGCCACTGACGGCGTATTGGGCTAAGGCTCTGGTGACCGACATGATGGACGGTGCTACAAAACCTGTTCAAATGTTTCGAGTTTCGGGTGGCCGAGATAGGTACCTTTCGGCGCGCTCGTTTGCGCGTGTGCCTTGCGGAAGTGATCCGACTCCGTCCAATCGATAAATGCCTGGCGCGAGGCCCACACGGTGTGGCTAGAGTACAGCACGTAATCGTCGTCATTGGGATCTTCGACCAAGCCGCCGCTCAGCAAGGCGAACGACTCGAACCCCGGCACTTCGGATAAATAGCTATCTCGTTCTCGCTAAATTTTTTCGAAGCCGGCTTCGAAGCCGGGTGCGATTCTAAATCGATTCATTGCAATGAACATAAACGTTCTCCTTGATTGTAACGCCAGCTAGGATTTCGTAATTGCTTCGAGCGCGGTGAGTAAGCGATCGATTTCTGAGCGCGTGTTATACATCGAAATACCCACCCTCACTAACCCACCTTTATCGACAAGGCCTAGTACCTCGAGCACTTTTAGTGCGTAAAAGTGTCCGTGCCAAACTTGCAAGCCTTGTGCGCCTAGTTGGGCTGCTACTGTTTCCGGCCTCATTTCGTCAATCGACAAAGAGACGGTTGGCGAGCGCGGTGACCCATCGAACCCGGGACCCCAAACGCGCACTCGAGGCAGGCATTTAACCGACTCATAGTAGTATCGCGCGAGATCAGTCTCGTAATGATGGAGATCGCTCATGGCACTCATAATCTGAGCGCGTCGCGAGTCGCCCGTGCCCCATGTCGCGATGTAGTCTATACACGCCTCGACACCTGCGATCGCCGCGTGATTTAAAGTGCCCGTCTCGATCCGATAAGGGGCAGTGCTTTTCTGTGTGCACAAATAGTCCGGCGTTAATGAATCGAGTAACCCGGGCCGGCTACAGAGAATGCCAATGTGTGGTCCGTAAAATTTATAAGCCGAGCACAATAGAAAATCGACGCCCAAGTTTTTTACATCCATAGGGAAATGAGCTGCGTAATGCACAGCATCGACAACCAGCAATGCGCCAACTTCATCGCACAGCTTTCGTACCAAGTCCAGTGACGTGACGGTGCCGAGCGAGTTTGAAGCCAAACCCATTGCAACAATTTTTGTACGATCCGTGATCTGCTTCGCGAAATCGTCCAAATCCAAATGACCAGACGGTTCAAGCTTTACTTCTCGAACGACCACGCCGCGCTCTCTCAAGTTCAACCAAGGACCACGATTCGCTTCGTGATCGAGTTCCGTGATGACGATTTCGTCACCGGCTCGCATTGTTCGAACGAGCGCGTGACTCAGAGAGAAATTGAGTGTGGTCATGTTCGCGCCGAACGAGATATCCGCACCGCTCGTTGCGCCGAGAAAATCCGCCACGGCGTTGCGGGCAGCGGCCACCGTGGCACCAACCTCTTGCGAGGTGCGGAACTGACCGTCGAAATTAGCATTCCTATCGATGTAACTTGCACGGATCGCGTCGAGCACCGTGTGTGGTACTTGGGTCCCGCCGGGACCATCAAGAAATGCCACCGGATCCGCACCGGCCTCGCGCGCCAGGGCCGGAAAATCTTGGCGCGAACGTAAACATTCAGTATTCGTAAAAGTCATCGTAGGTTATGTTAAAAATTTCCCCAAGGGTTCGATAAACCGATAGTGCGATGCCGGACTACCGTTGCGCAAGGACTAATAGTGGGCGAGGTCTCACAACCTCTCTATACTCACCGAACGGCTGCGTTTAGGCAATTGAGGAAATGGTATGACAATCCAAGATGGCAGTGTAGGTCAGCTTAATTTTGTCGAACGGCATGGATTGTGGTCTGACGAACAAGCCGCTGCGGTTGCACGTATTCAGTCGGATATTAAACAGTACGACTTGCGAACGATTCGAATCGCCTGGGGTGACCAGCATGGCGTCGTGCGTGGCAAAAATGTTATGGCCCACGACTTTCTGCTCGCATTAAAGAACGGTGTCGATTTCCAGACGGCAACGCTATTCATGGACACTACGAACAATTTTATCGCGCCATTGTTTAGCAGCGACGCCGGACTTGGAATGACATCGTTGGCCGGTGGCCCTGATGCGATCCTGGTTCCCGATCCAACTACTTTTCGGATTTTGCCGTGGGTGGCGCGAACGGGTTGGGTATTATCGGAAATGTATTTGGCGAACGGCGACCCAATGCCCTTCGATACGCGCCAAGTATTGAAGCGGCAACTTCAAGCGTTGACCGATCGAGGTCAGGATTACATCAGCGGTTTAGAAGTCGAGTTCTATATTACGAAGTTGGAAGATCCTAAACTTTTGCCCGAGCAAAGTGGCTGGCCACCGGATCCGCCAGGAGTATCGATGATAGCGCACGGGTTTCAGTATCTAACTGAACAGCGCTTAGACGAAGTCGACCCGATCCTGCAATTGCTCCACGACAACCTCGAGCCGCTAGGATTACCGTTGCGCACAATGGAGGACGAATGGGGACCGGGGCAGTGTGAGTTTACATTCGACCCGGTACGCGGCATCGCGGGCGCGGATAACATGTTGCTTTTTCGCACCGCCACCAAGCAAATTTGTCGCCGTGCAGGATTACACGCGACGTTTATGACCCGTCCGGCCTTGCCGAATTTCTTTTCTAGCGGATGGCATCTTCACCAATCGATATGCGATGCGGGTGGTGAGCGGAACCTCTTTGCGAATCACGAGGATGGCGAAAATATTTTGTCGAAACTCGGCCGTGGATTTGTTGCCGGGGTGCTCGAGCATGCACGCGCGGGCGCGGTGTTTTCCACTCCAACGATAAACGGTTATAAGCGTTTCGTGCCAAATTCTTTTGCGCCCGACCGAATCACCTGGGCCGCTGAGAACCGTGCAGCGATGATCCGGGTACTGGGTGGTCCGGGCGATGAGGCGACGCATATCGAGAATCGGGCAGGCGAACCGTGTGCCAATCCGTACTTATACATGGCCTCGCAAATTGCGTGCGGATTGGATGGGATCGACAGACAACTTGACCCTGGAGCCCCGGAGATTTCACCGTATGAATCAGACAAACCAAAGTTGCCGGCGAGTCTGATGGAAGCGGTCGACTCGCTTGATTCAAGTAGTCATTTTCGGCGGCATTTTGGTGATGTCTTCGTCGATTACATGGTGGCATTAAAACGGCACGAAATTGGGCGTTTTCTTAGCTATGTGACGGATTGGGAACAACGCGAATATTTTGAAATTTATTGATGAGAGGATCTGGCATGGCTACTGAAAGAATCCTTCGACCGAGTCCGACGCCAGCATGAGTTGGCGTGGCAAGAAATTCGGCGCGCTTAGCGCCAAGGAGATAGACGAATTCTTAGCTGGGCCCTGGATCGCGCGACTAGCTTGCCTAAAACCGGATGGTGCGCCGTACGTTGTGCCCGTGTGGTATCACTGGGATGGAGACGCCTTCTGGGTAGTACCGCGCGCGCGCTCTCTGTGGGCGCATTATATGGTTGCGGACCCACGAGTCTCGCTGGTCGTCGATGAACCGGAACCACCGATCCGCAAGGTTTTGTGTGAAGGGCGCGCCGTAGTTATCGAAGAACCTGTCGGGCCGATTCTCGATAATGGTGAAAAATCAATATGGAACAAGCTGGGCGAGGAGCATACCGGGCCAAGATATCTTGGTGATAACGCGGCCGAGTATCGTGGCTCGGTCAATGTCGAGCCGTGTTGGACATTTAAGATCGTGCCGGAAACGATAACAACCTGGCAGGGGTTTGGCTGGCACAAACGTTATTTTCACGAAGAACTGCATGCGGATAAGTTTGAGCGGGACACCGAATGACGGGATTGCTGAATCTGCATGAACCTCCGCCGGTTATCGTGGAGCGGCCCGCGGGTCGTTCCCGACTGTTTTTCAGCTGCGATCATGCATCGAACCGGATCCCCGAGGCGCTTGGGAATTTAGGTTTGCCGAGCGACGAACTCGAGCGGCATATCGCCTGGGACATCGGGGCGGCGGGAGTCGCACGCCATCTGTCTCGGCAGCTCGATGCGACATTGGTGTTACAGAACTACTCGCGGCTCGTTGTTGATTGCAACAGACCGCAAGACCACGAACAACTGATCCCGGCGCTAAGTGAAGCAACGGAAATTCCGGGCAATCAAGATTTAACGCTAGCGCATCGGGCACAGCGAGTATCGGAAATTTTTATGCCGTATCACGAGTCGATCACGACGTTGTTAGATGAACGCGCAGAAAATGGACGCGCAACGGCATTCGTTGCTGTGCACAGTTTTACGCCGAGCTACTTGGAGCAATCGAGGCCATGGCATATTGGCATCTTGTGCCGTCACGACATGCGCATGGCCGACTTTCTGCGCAAACAACTTCAAACGGGTAGCGCGTGGTGTATTGGTGAGAACGAACCGTATCAAATCGACGGCAAGGACTATGGCATCCCGATGCATGCCGAGAATCGCGAGTTACCCCATGTTTTAATTGAACTTCGCCAAGATTTAATAGCAACCGAGACGGGTCAATATGAATGGGCACAGTTGCTGACGCCGATATTACAAGCTTCGTTGGTAGACCTGCCCTGCCGGTAGAGCGGGCAGCGTGCGAAATTTTGGTATAGTTCGGCATGCAAAAAATTCTTTTAGATGGGTGAGGATATGAATCAGAAAATTCAAGCAGGCGTGTTGGCAGACGAGTCGGCGGTACGCGAAATAGTTGGCACCCCGGTCGACCTCGCGGTTAAGAAGGCTATCCCCAGCTTAGACAAATTTTGCCGAGAGCTGATCGAGCGTTCACCGTTTCTGACCATTGGCACGGCCAATGCGAACGGCAAATCAGATGTGTCGCCGCGCGGCGATCAACCGGGGTTTGTATTAATCCTGGACGACAATACGATATTTATACCTGAACGACCGGGTAACAATCGGGTCGACACGCTGACTAACATTACGGAAAACCCGAATGTCGGATTGCTGTTTCTCGTACCAGGGTTCGACGAGACCTTAAGGGTCAACGGCCGCGCCACGGTCGTAAAAGATGAGGCCTTACTTGAGCGTTGCGCCGTGAAAGGGCGAATACCGAAACTCGGGATCTTGGTGGCTGTCGAGGAAGCGTATCTGCATTGCGCAAAGGCGTTTCGTCGATCCAAATTATGGGATGCGGAATCCCGCCAAGACCGCAAGGAAATGCCATCGCTCGGTAAGATCATTATGGCGCAGACGGCTGCGGCTGATAATCCTCCTAGCGTGGAGGAAGTTCAGCAAGTTGACGAATATATTGAAGACAATTACCGCAACGCGCTCTACTAGCCGCGGCTTAATCGTTGCCCTCATCACAAATAGCAATTCGCGAGATACACGTACGAAACGACAACCAGTCTAATTTATCAACGGGGCCGATCGGCATGAAGTCCATAAAAACAAAAATCGATTACGACAAATTACACAAGAAGATTCGACGTAACGTGGGCAAGGCCATCGCGGATTTCTCGATGATTGAGGCCAACGATAAAGTCATGGTGTGCTTGTCGGGTGGAAAAGACTCTTACACGATGCTCGACGTACTAATAAGTCTAAAGGCCAAAGCGCCGGTCGATTTTCAATTGATCGCCGTTAATCTCGATCAGAAGCAACCGGATTTTCCGGAACATGTTTTACCGAAATACCTCGACGAGATTGGCATCGACTATCACATCATCGAGCAGGACACCTACAGTGTCGTGAAGCGTGTTGTCGCAGAAGGTAAAACCATGTGCGGCGCATGTTCGCGATTTCGTCGCGGAATTTTATATAACTTTGCCGAAGCTCATAACGTGACGAAGATAGCGCTCGGCCACCACCGCGACGACATTATCGAAACATTATTCTTGAACATGTTTTTTGGTTCTGAACTCAAAGCGATGCCGCCGAAATTGCGTAGTGATGACGGCCGCAATGTAGTCATACGACCTTTGGCGTATTGCAGCGAGGCGGATATTGAGGCCTACGCTGCACAGCAGGATTATCCGATAATCCCCTGTAACTTGTGTGGATCGCAGGATCATTTGCAACGAGTTCAAATAAAGCGAATGTTGGCGGACTGGGAACGCGAGCATCCGGGCCGAGTAGAAAATATATTTCGAAGTATCCAATCCGTGACGCCGTCCCATTTAGCAGACCCGAGTCTATTCGATTTCCACAGCTTATCTGCTCGGCCGGAGCAGCGCATCATGGCCGCTAAACAATGGTTGATTGACGCCGAGCGGGTTGCGTCTTAGATCCCTTTCGCATTTCTATCGGCACGCCGTATTGCTCTTTAACTTCGCGACGTAATATTTTCCCGATATTGGATTTCGGTAAATCACCAACAAACTCAACGTGACGAGGTATTTTGTAAGCCGTCAGTCGAGCCCGGCAATATTCGATAAGATCATCCGAATTAAGATCCGGATCCTGACGTACAACGACGATTTTTACAGCTTCTGTCGTTTTTGCATCAAATACACCAATCGCTGCAACTTCTAGAACACCCGAATGCGACACAACAACGTCTTCAATCTCGTTCGGGTATACGTTGAATCCAGAGACAAGGATTAAATCCTTTTTGCGGTCGACAATTTTAAAGTAGCCATCGTCGCGCATCATTGCGATATCTCCCGTATGCAACCAGCCATCGCCATCCAGCACTGCAGCCGTCTCCTCGGGCTGTCGCCAGTAACCCTGCATTATTTGCGGTCCGCGAACCAGCAGCTCTCCTGGTTCACCGATAGCCGCAGAAGTACCGTTGTCTGTCACAATCTTGCATTCCGTGGAAGGTAAAGGTAGGCCGATACATCCCGTGAATTCCGGCACGTCGAACGGGTTGGAACATACGACAGGACTTGCTTCCGTGAGGCCATAGCCTTCAGATATCGCTCTCCCCGTTGCTGTTTGCCACGATTGCGCAACGACGCTTTGAATCGCAGCGCCGCCACCGCTCGAATATTTCAATCTAGAGAAGTTGAGCTTCTTAAAGTCTTTATGTCCAAGTAAGGATTTGAACAAGGTATTCACACCGCCAATACCGGTGAACGGGATCTTCCTGATTTCCTTTAACAATCGAGATGTGTCACGCGGATCGCTGATCAGATAATTCAGACCGCCGTGCTGAAAAAATACCAGACAATTTACCGTTAATGCGTAAATGTGGTAGAGCGGCAAGGCGGTGATTACGATCTCCTCGCCGTCATCGATGGAGTCGCCAAACCACGCCGAGACTTGCTGGATGTTTGCGACCATGTTCCCGTGACTGAGCATCGCACCTTTAGAAACTCCGGTGGTGCCGCCCGTATATTGGAGAAATGCGAGGTCATTTGCTCGGATTACGGGAGGTTCAAAGGGCTTCTTGGCCCCGAGTTTCAGCGCGCTCGCGAATGGGGTTA
>JBLFWZ010000160.1:0-10397 GCA_047611905.1 Gammaproteobacteria bacterium
CTCGGCGATTTCGTCGAGCGGAATGCTGGACGTATTCGTGGCGATTAACGCGTTGGGTTTTGCGATTTTTTCAATTTCTTGAAACAAATTCCGTTTAATTTCGAGATCCTCAATAATCGCCTCGATAATCACATCAGCCGTCGCGATGCCCTTCCCTTCTATATCGATAATGAAATTGTCTTGCACGGCCTGGCGTCGGTAGCGATCCCGGATCCTATTCTTGAACGTCGCAAATGATCTTTTCATTGCCGGCGCAATATATTGTATCTCTCGATCCTGGAGACTTACTTTTAGTCCGCGCATCGCGCACCAAGCCGCGATATCACCACCCATAGTTCCGGCGCCGATGACATGCACATGCTGAACGGGAAATTCCACGTCTCGCCCAATTGTCTTGAGCCGCTCCTGCAGGAAAAATAGGCGTTGTAAATTGCGACTCGTTGCGCTGACGAACAATTCGCTAATCGACTGTGCTTCGGCTCGAAACATCGCGGCACGGTCGCTACCATGCTGGCGCCATAAACGGATCATGGCGTAGGGTGCAGGATAATGTTGCTCTGGCGCGCGTTTTGCGACTTGTCTGCGTAGTATGGCGGCAACCAACGGTCGCACGATCGAATTATTCAATACCTTATCTACAAATCGTCGAGGTTGTACGTTGGAACCTTTGAAAATCAGCTTATGTATCGCGTTGTCGACATGGCGTAGGGGCACAGCGCGATCGACTAGCCCAGCTTTCTGCGCACGTGCCGCATCTAAATTTCGCCCCGTAAGCATCAGGTCAAACGCCTGCAAAACCCCGACTCTTTCTATTAGTCGAACTGTGCCACCGAATCCAGGGTGAATACCCAACAAAACTTCGGGTAAACCGAGTCGGGTCGTGCCGTCGTCGAGCGCAACCCGATAGCGGCAGCTGAGGGCCAACTCCAATCCCCCGCCGAGGCAGTGTCCATGAATGTTCGCTAAAGTGGGGAAGGACAATTGTTCTATGCGCGCGAACAATTCGTGGACTTGGTTAATCTTTGCTGCCGTGTCGATCGGATCTTGTAGGTTTTCGAATTCGCTAACATCTGCACCAACAATAAATCCGGAAGATTTATTCGAATAGAATACCGCGCCGCGTGGCCGGATCCGTTGCAGCTCATCGATGACCTCACCGAGTTCCGCCAAAGCAGCTGTCGATAAGGTATTAGTCGATTGATTCGGACAATCTATTGCAACCCATGCGACTTCATCTGCGTCCGTCGTTAGCGTCCAATAAGTCCATTGCCGCATCGTGCTGTCGGTTTGGTTGGGCACCGTATTCATAGATATCCTCGTCGCCGCACAGAGTTGGGAATGCCGACAGTCATTAAATTTTTCATAGCCGCTCGACCATCATCGCGCCGCCTTGCCCCCCACCGATACAAATCGCGGCAATGCCGCGCTTCGCCTTATGTTCGTTTAGAACATGTAGCAAGTGTAAGACGATACGCGCACCGCTAGTTCCAACAGGGTGACCCAAGGCCACCGCCCCGCCGTCAACATTTAAGCGTTGTTCGTCAATTTCCCCCATGGCATTACGCAATCCTAATTCCGCTTTGCAATAGTCCTTGTCTTTAAACGCTGCGAGACAAGCCAGCACTTGCGCGCCGAATGCCTCGTTTATTTCCCAGTAATCGATTTTATCGATCGACACTCTTCTACGGTGCAGCAGTGGTGCGCTCGCGTGCACTGGACCGAGCCCCATTTGTCTGGGATCAAGACCGGCCCATTCGGTATCGACAATACGACCGAGGACAGGCAGGTCAAAAGATTTCACCGCGTGTTCACTAGCGAGAATCACCCAGGCGGCACCATCAGTTATTTGTGCACTATTGCCGGCCGTGACGTGGCCAAATTCCTTGTCGAACACAGGCTTCAATTTTGCCAATTTATCCACCGCGGAATCCGGCCGCACACCGTCATCGTAAGTGTGTTGGGTTCCGGTCGCATCTACTAACGGTACTATTTCAGCGAGTTTTCCGCTCGCTTGTGCGTCGGCCAATCGCTGATGACTGCGCACTGCATACTCGTCCATTTGCGTGCGTGTAATGGCGAAGCGATGGGCGAGGACTTCAGCGGTCTGTCCCATCGAGAGTCCGACCACAGGGTCGGTTAACCCTCTTAGGATGGCGATTACAGGTTTCAAGTAAGCAGGCCGCAACGACAAGAGTGCTTTAAGGCGTGCCCTGCTCGTTCGCGCGCCCATCCATTGACCGAACCAAGCGACCATCTCGGGTCCCCATAGAATCGGCGCGTGACTCATCGCCTCGGTGCCGCCAGCCAGGACCAAGTTTGCCCGTCCGGTAATAATGGATCGCACACCGCTGTCGATTGCTTGCATACCGCTGGCGCAATTTCGTTGCACCGTCCACGCCGGAACTTTGTCGCCGCAACCGATTCTTAAGGCGACTACCCTACCGATATTCACCTCGTCTGGGGTTGGCCCGATGCATCCTAAAATCACTTCATCTAATTGTGTCGCTTCGAACGTTTGCCTCGCCAGCAGCGGTAATGCCGCATGTACTGCTAAGTCGGAAGGCCGAAATGGCCCAGGGCCTGAACGTGCTTTAAGAAATGGTGTTCGAGATCCGTCTACAACGTAGACCGGTGGAGCTTTTTCACTGGAGTGTTGCGCTGTGGCCATGGTTACGATTTCCTGCTGGAAAAACAGATTGTCATTTGTCTATCTACTGGGGCTGCTCGGAACATCTACGATATAACGCGCAAGCGAGGATCAAACGCATCACGGACGGCATCAGCAAATAGGTTTGCGGCCAGTACCAGCACAAACATAAATACAAGCGCGGCGACTAGCGACCACCAAACGATCGGCTCGCGTGCGAGTTCTAATCGGGCACTATTTATCATGTTTCCCCAACTCTCCATGCTCGGATCCACACCAATATTGATGTACGACAATACTGCCTCGGCCAGCACCAGACCGCTGAAATCCAGCACGATCGAGATCATCACGATATGCATGATATTAGGCACCATATGTCGGGCAATGATCGTCTGGTGGCGAACACCGAATGCACGAGCCGCTTCCACAAAATCTATTTGGCGCAGTTTGAGTGTTTCGCCGCGCAACAAGCGACACAGGCCTGTCCAGCTCGTAATACCCAAAATGACGCACAAGGCGAGCAATCTGAGGTCCGCTCGCGCCGCTAGGCTTGTAAAATCGTCCGCGTGTCGTGACATGTAAACTTCTAAAATCAGCGCGGCCGACGCGATGAGCAACACTCCAGGGATCGACGACAGCGTTGTGTAGAAATACTGGATCGCATCATCGACTCTGCCACGAAAATATCCAGCCGCAACACCGAGGACAATTGCGAACGGCAACATCACTAAGGTCGTCAATGTACCAATGACTAAGCCAGTACGGATGCTTTTCAGCGATTGATAAAGGACATCGATACCCACTTTATCGGTACCCAGTATGTGATAGTTTGGCGCGAGCGCACTACACAACCCAACTGCGATGCTGATCGCCGCCGTGACCAGATAGATGGTCCGAAACGATACGGCGAATTTACCATCGACAACATATTTTGCCGTCTGCGTGATGCTCATTTTCCGCGCACGCGAGATCAGCATTAAGCCGAACAACGCGGCTATCCCCCAAATCAATATTGCCGCGGCAATACCCACTAGGGACAAGCGTACGATGTCACCCGTGCGTTCACTGATGTCGGCTAGCCCAGCGCCACCATAGTTAAGGCGGGGATAATCCCTCTTCGTTTGTCCACCACCCAGTTCGATTGTCTCTTTACTGAAAGCGAAAATTGCGAACGGCGCAGAATACGTCTTCTCCACTTGAGTCCGTAACGGACCAACAAGCTGATCGAACAAACTAATCACTTCCGATCCGTAGTGCTCGGATCCGTCAGTGGCGTCGGTCGATTCGAGTCGCGGATAGAAATGTATCGAATCCAACACCGCGACGACGAGAAACGCGGCCAGCACCGTTCCCGCGCCAAGCGCCACGGAATTGCGCGAAACTTCGCGCCAGGGTGCACGCAAGTGCTCGTGTCTTGAAGCGTACCACGCGTATCCGCAGGCAGCACACACGAGGCCGAGAAAGAGAATGTCAGTGGCGAGCAAAGTAAACTGCACCGATATTCCCTTAGTTCAACCGAACTCTAGGATCGACTAACGTATAGGAAATATCAGTTAGCAATAAGCCAACGATGTACAAACAAGATCCCAAAAACACCATCGATCTAACGATCGCAAAATCTTGACGTTGAATGGCATCAATTGTGTAGCTACCTAATCCGGGTATTCCGAAAAACGCTTCGGTAATGAGGCTGCCCATAAACAACATCGGCAAAACCACGACGACCCCAGTGAGTATCGGGATCAAGGCGTTGCGCAAAACATGAACGAATAGAACTGAGCGTTCCGATAAACCTTTAGCTCGAGCGGTGCGCACGTAATCTTTATTAATTTCTTCAAGAAATATCGTTCGGTACCACCGGATCCCTCCGCCTAAGCTGCCGATGATCCCGACAATGACAGGCAGCACGATAAACTTCACCCCGACGATGCTCATATCGAATCCCGAAATCGGCACAAGGTGGAGCAATTTTCCAATCAGATATTGTCCCCCGATGATGTAAAACAAACTCGAAATGGACATCATCCCGACGCATAAAATTACCGCCCATGTATCGAGATATGTACCGCGAAAAAATGCCACGATCAACGCGAAGGTGATCGTCAATAACAATCCGACCACGAACACCGGCAGCGCAATTGCAAGGCTCGGCCACATTCGTTGCGAAATATCGTAGCTAATATCGCGGCCACTGTCGGACTGCCCAAAGTCGAATGAAAACAACCGGATTGAATTTGAGTAAAATATGGTGTCGCGGATTTTTTCTAGCGATTTCGCATCACTATTCCAAATGAGTGGCTTATCGTAACCGCGCTCGCCCTTCCATTTATCGATAGCACTTTGGGCGACGCGGCGCTCACCAAGGTGCAATCTAGCCATATCGTCAGGTGAATTAACGACGAAAAACAACACGAAAGTGACAACGTTCACGCCGATTAAAATCGGCACGGCATACGCAATGCGGCGCAATATATAGCTGATCACGTGAGCGTCTCAGTCTGCCGCTTTCGATAAGTGCGGTAGGCGGGAATTCCACTAACAATTAGCAAAACCACAAAAACCACGACGGGCCAAATAATGGGCTGATTCCATGCGGCGCGCATCTGTGTTCGAACAATTGGACTAATTGTTCTATATTTGAGTGTGTTGCGAGCCATTAGATTGGGTTTCGAGTTGCCGTACCATTGATGATAAAGCGAGTAATTTTTTGGATGATAGCCCCATATCCAAGGAGAATCGCGGCGCAACATATCGATCATTAAGTCGATTGTCTCTTGACGCTCCTGACCGTTCGGAAGTCCACGCATCTTAACGAATAGCTCATCAAACTCAGAATTTTGATAATTCGCCGCGTTTTCTCCTTGACTCACCGTTTTCGCGTTCGGTCCAAACAACAAAAACAAAAAATTCTCAGGATCCGGATAATCCGCATTCCAACCCCAGCTAAATATTTGCGCAGTTCCCTTACGAATTTTTTCCTGAAATCGATTGTAATCTGTGGTGCGAATAACCAATTGAATTCCAAGCTTCTCAAATTGCTTGCGATACCAATTGAACACCGATTTACTACCTGGCCCGGACGATACCGCCTCGAAATATAAGGTGAGCGGCTCGCTTGTTTCCTCATCACGGCCGTTGGGATATCCGGCCTGCGCTAATAATTGCTTAGCATGCTCGAGAGATTTACGCCGTGCTTTCCCGTCGGCCCAATCATAGACGTACGGATTGATACCGGACGGGCCTTCGACATTGCCGAATATTCCTGGCGGCACGGGGCCCTGAGCTGGAGACCCGCGACCATTCGCAAATATCGATATAAATTCTTCGTAATCCACAGCAATCGAAATCGCCCGGCGTAGCAACCGAGCTCTTTCGGAATCGCCGCCAACAACCTCGTCGATCATGTTAAATCCAAGATACGATGTCGAAGGTCTGATGGTTGTCGCGAGCTTTATATTTCGATCACGCATCTCGGCGGTCAGTTCGGCATCGCCGCTGCTCGAAAACTGAACAGCCTGATCGAAACTATCTGAAACAATTCCCGAGCTGTCGTAATATCCTTGCAGGAATTTAGTCCATCCAGGAATGGCTTCTTTTTCGAGGCTGTACACTACCGAATCAATAAACGGCAGCGGCTTGCCAGCGCTCCGTAACCATCCAGCATCAACGTCTGACGGCATTCCAATACTTGGGTAAGTCTCGCCGTGAAAATTCGGATTCTTGCGCAAAACCATCCGACCGTTTGGGTTGTTCTCTGTGAGCATGTACGGCCCAGTGCCGACAGGAAACCAATCTAGCGTGATATTGCGTTCTTTCATTCCTGGTTGGCTGTAGAATTTGTCCGCCTCCCAGGGAATCGGCGCAAAAAATGGCATGGCCAACCAATAAACAAATTGTGGATATTTTTCCGCAAGTTGAATTTCGTAGGTGTAACGATCGACTTGCTTGACGCCCAAAAGCTGATGATCACGCAGATCAATAAAATTTTTATCGTTAGACGCAATTGCCTTCAACTCGTCTTGCAGTTCATTGAGCCCCACGATGTATCTCCCCATAAATCCAGCGATAGGCGAATGAATACGCGGGTGGGCAAGTCGCTTAATTTGATAGACATAATCAGCGGCAGTTAATTCGCGCGTGCCAGTTTTGCTAAAATCGCCTAACACATGAAATTTTTCCAATTCCGTCTCGGACAGGTTTTTATAAACAAGTTTGCCGTCGTTGTTCGTCGCAAACGCCGGATGGGGCTGGAACATAATTCCAGCTTGCACTTTGATTCGATAGACCACCGAATGAACTCGTTCAGCAGGCGCCTCAGCAGTTAATTCATTGCCGAGGGAATCCCGATAGATTGGTCTGGGTACAGAATCTGCAGTCAGAGGAACTAATTCGTATGGTCTCTTGAGGAAGTGATATTGCACCACAGGTTCATATATTTGCGCGGTAAATTGCGCTTCGTTTTCGCTGTACGACGAAACGGGGTCCAAATGCTTTGGTCGTTCACTAAAAGAACGATAGAAAATTGATTCGTCGTCTCGATCGCTCGAATAGGGATTGTTCCACGGTCCTTCGCCGCAAGCAGCACTAAGCATACAAGCCGTAACGATGAGTAGGGTAGGTAATGATCTGTGTAGTCGCATAAGGTAGCGAGGATTATAAACTCCGCTCAGAGGCTGTACACTCACTAGTCGCGAAATTATTACGTGTGACAGGGGAGTACTGGATAATGGGGATTTTGACCGGCAAGCGTGCATTAATCGTAGGCGTTGCGAGCAACAAATCGATCGCTTGGGGCGTTGCACAAGCGATGCGACGCGAAGGCGCCGATCTGGCGTTTACTTATCAAACCGAGCGACTTCGTTCTCGAGTCGAAGATTTCGCTGCCGAGTGCAATTCCGAAATCACTGTCCCATGCGACGTTCAGAATGACCAAGACATCCAGAACGTGTTCGACCACTTAGATAATTACTGGGACGGACTAGATATCCTAATTCATTCGGTCGCCTACGCACCTCGCGAAGCGTTAATGGGTGAGTACCTAGATTCGGTTACGCGCGAAAGCTTTCGAATAGCTCATGAAGTTAGCTCATATAGTTTTGCCGCGCTGGGAAATGCAGCACGGCCACTAATGAAGGGCCGTGCAGGCGCGATGCTAACCCTAAGTTATTTGGGCGCCGTTCGAACCATGCCGAGCTATAACGTCATGGGGCTTGCCAAAGCCAGTCTTGAGGCAAATGTTCGCTATATGGCGGAAGGCCTCGGGCCAGAAGGAATCCGCGTTAATGCCATTTCGGCCGGCCCGATCCGTACACTCGCCGCATCCGGCGTTAAAGATCTCAGGAAGTTC
This sequence comes from Gammaproteobacteria bacterium, assembly GCA_047611905.1. Lineage (GTDB taxonomy): Bacteria > Pseudomonadota > Gammaproteobacteria > UBA11873. The sequence goes on from JBLFWZ010000160.1 coordinate 7,995, forward strand.
CTCGGATACGTCGAAAATACGGCGCCGCTAAGGCGTAACGTAACCACCGAAGAAGTTGGAAATGCCGCTGCCTTTTTGTGCTCTGATATGGCCTCCGCAATCACGGGAGAAATAACTTACGTCGATTGCGGTTTCAATATTATGGGTATGGCAGGACTTTAACTGCCGGTCGACACGCGCAGACGTCTCTAACAGGCGCGCCGCCCATCCAGCGCGCCTTCAGTTCGGCTTATTGTCGAACAATCAAGTAACTCTATAAGCGATCTGGATAGGTTTCGATTTTACTATCCGATTTTAGTAGCTTCATGAAATCCAGCCAGTTGCCACTCGATCGCGCAGCCGAAACTTCGCGACGTAACTGACTTATCTCGCTAGTACTTAATTCATTGACCGGCGGCAGCACGACATTCGAAATGCCGACGACGCCGAAATCGCTGATCCCAATGGGTACACCTGCGTATCGAACTTCATTACCGGTCCCAGCCGCCGTTCTAAATGCGACACGTAAAATCGCGCGGTTAATTTTAGCCGATTCCCGCTTCGCACCATCGACTTGTTCCCATTTTAAATCGCCTTGGCTCATTACGCCGGTCAATTGTTCGCCGTTATTTAGACGCTCGACCAGAGAATTGCCATGCGTGTGAACAACATCGCGCGCTCGTGTCTCAGTAAAATCTTTTGTGACAGTCGCGATAACGTCGTTGAGAACAGGAACGCGGCTGGGCGCGTGTTCTGCAATACGGACAACGACAATGCGATTATTAGATATTTCGATCGGCGCACTGTTAAGTCCTTCAAGCAGGACTTCTGGTTCGAAGGCGGCCTCGGTAACTTGCTCGGAAAACATAAACGCGAGTTCACTACGCGAAAGCTTATCAGTATTTTTAATTGGTAAGTCTAAGATCTCGGCTGCGACGTCGAGGGAATCGGGGTGTTCGTAGGCTAGATCGGAAAGTTGTTCGGCTTGCTCAAAATATAAGCTCTCGGCCTGCTCGCGTCGATAACTCGCCTCGACCTCAATACGCGCGTCCTCAAGTGATTTGATCCCACTGGGGCTAATGGCCTTCAATCTAATCACGTGGAATCCAAACTCGGAGCGGATTGGTTCGCTTATGTCCCCTTCGGACATTGCGAATACAGCAGTTTCAAATTCCGCAGTCATAACCCCACGGCCAAAAAATCCCGTCTCCCCACCATCGGTTTTCGAACCAATATCGTCCGAATGTTCCTTCGCGAGTTCTTCGAATTCAGTCCCGTCCAAAGCCAGCGTACGCAATTGAACTGCGCGCTCGCGGGCCGATTTTTGTTCTTCGGCCGAGGCACTTTTTGCTACCTCAATGAGAATATGGTTTGCGTTCCGTTGTTCGCTTTTAACGTAGTTCGCTTGGTTAGCTGCATAGTAAGTGCGCAGTATCGGGTCGTTTACGGTCACCTGCGCCATCAAGGAATCAATGGACAGATCAAGATGCGAAACTGACACTTTTTCGTCGATGCGGTAATTTTCTGCGTTCGCAGCAAAATAATCTTCGATTTGCTCGGTCGTTGGCGGCAGCTGTTCCAGGAGCGATTCGATGCCGAAAATTGCGTAGCCAATATCGCGTGTTTGCTGGCGATATTGTTCGAGTTGTTGCAATTCTTCGGCTGTAACAAGCGCCGATGCACCAATCCCTGCTCGGAGCTGGTTCACGACCAAGTCCTTACGAACTTGCTGCTCGAATCCAAGTTCCGAAAAACCGATGATCCGAACCGACTGTTGATATCGCTGCTCTGAAAATTCTCCATCCTGTTGGAATTGGGGAGAATTGCGAATGTAACTAGCGACTTGAATGTCTGAGGCGCGGATATTCGCTTTTTCCACGGCCTGCTGGAGCAGTGATTCGTTTACCACGAAGTCGAGCGCAGACAGCTTGGCTTCGGAACCGCTCCATTGTGCAGAATCGAACGACTCGCCGAGCATCGCTTGTGCCCGCTGTCGAAGTTGCTGGAAGGCTCTTTGATATTCCTTCAGCCCTATCTCGTTGCCGTTTACTTCGGCAACGACGACTGTGGCTTGTGAATCCAAGTACTGTTGCACGCCGAACAAGGCGAACGTTAGGCAGATAAAAAATACGATGACCCCGACAACCAGACCTTGCGACCGGTCGCGTATCAACTGCAGCATTGGATTAGTTTCCTCTCGTGTTTGGCATTCGGCGCGACAGGTGCAATTGTTGAATTACGTAGGCCCAACGCAAAGACGCACCGTGCTAGGTGCGTCTTAGTATACTCAAGCGATGATTTGGCGGAGCGGACGGGACTCGAACCCGCGACCCCCGGCGTGACAGGCCGGTATTCTAACCAACTGAACTACCACTCCTGTGATCATCGCTGGTGGGTGCTGAGGGGATCGAACCCCCGACCTTC